>CAIWAH010000275.1 GCA_903910585.1 uncultured Verrucomicrobiota bacterium | reverse complement strand
GTGCACGGCTCCGGCGGCACCGAAGGATGTGACCGCGTCGAGCCGGATCAGGCCCTCGTTGTAAACGGATCCGCTGATGAAACGGGCACCGGAGACACCCACCTCGGTGCGGATCGCGCCGGTCGGAGAATTCGTGATGGCGCCTGAGCTGAGATTGACCCCGATGTTCGCGATGTCATCCACCGAGCGCAGCAGCAACGTGCCGTCCACCCGGAAGCCGGCGGTGGGCGGATTCCCGTCGAAGCCCTGAAGCCACCGCAGGGTTCCTTCGGGGACGTCCTCAATCGCCCATGCTGGTCCGGCCAGTCCCAGCGCGAGCAGTCCGATTGCGGTCCAAGGCCGGTCCGAACCGGGACCGGGGACCTGGCCATTCGAACTGCCGGGCTGCGGTCCTGAGGGCGGAATCCGGGCCTCGCGTAAGAATGTCTGCAGCATGGGGAGATCTGTTGGTCGTTGGGCCGGATGTTCGGTGGCGCCGGTGCAGGACGCTGCCGCTCAACCGAAAACCGCAACCCGCATTCTCAGCAGATGCAAGTGGGATGCCAGCAGCCAAATCTGGCTGCTTTTGCCGCGAGGAACGATGAGACGCGGCGGAAAAAATCCGGTGCTGAAGGAGGGTGGTGGAGCCTAGGGGGTTCGAACCCCTGACCTTCTCATTGCGAACGAGACGCTCTACCAACTGAGCTAAGACCCCGACCCAAGAAGGCCGCTGAAGACTTGGTCGGTCGCCAGCGGACGGGCGGAATATGCCGGTGGCCATTTCTGCGGCAAGCGGATTCGCGGATCGTCTCGATGCGATGAGCCGCGCCCTCCTGGAAACTTTCCATTGGCGAGGTTGGGCCGCATCGTTCCGCCTGTGACACCGCTTTCCTCCGTCTGCATCCGCCTGCATCCCGACGACGACGTGGTCGTGGCCAAAGCCCCGCTCAAGGCCGGCACTGAACTCGCCGACGGCGACCGCGTGCTGACGCTCACCGCCGAGGTGGGGCGCGGCCACAAGCTCGCCGTGAAGGCCGTCGCAGACGGCGCGCCGCTCCGGAAATACGGGCAGGTTGTCGGGTTCGCCCACGGCGACATCCGGCCGGGTGATCATGTCCACCTGCACAACCTCGCCGTCCGCGACTTCGCCCGCGACTACGAGTTCGGCACCGACCTGCGGCCCGTGCCCCCGCTGGCGCCCGGGGCGGAACGCACCTTCCTCGGCTTTCCGCGGCCCGGCGGACGCGCCGGCACGCGCAATTACCTCGCGGTCATCTCCAGCGTGAACTGCTCCGCGTCGGTCTCGAAATACGTGGCCGACCGGTTCCGCGGACCGGACTTCGTCCGCGACTTTCCCGGCGTGGACGGCGTGGTCGCCTTCACGCACAAGAGCGGCTGCGCCATGCCCGACAACGAACCCACGCGCCTGCTCCAGCGCGTCCTCGCCGGCATCGCACGCCATCCGAACATCACCGGCTACGTGCTCATCGGCCTCGGCTGCGAGGTGAACCAGACCGAGCGCCTGGTGAAGGACTTCCGCCTCGACCAGCTCGCCCCCGGCGAACAGCCGCCCGCCGTCATGAACATCCAGACGCAGGGCGGCATCGCGAAGACCATTGATGCCGCGGTGGCTGCCGTGCGCCAGTTGCTGCCCGCCTCCGCCGCGCTGCGCCGTCAGCCGATGCCGCTGAGCAAGCTGGTTCTCGCCATGAACTGCGGCGGTTCCGACGGCGCGAGCGGCATTACCGCCAATCCCGCGCTCGGTGTCGCCAGCGACGAACTCGTCCGGCATGGCGCGACCAGCGTGCTCGCCGAGACGCCCGAGATTTACGGTGCGGAACACCTGCTCACCCGCCGCGCCGTCAGCCGCGAAGTGGGCGAGAAGCTCGTCGCGCAGATCCGCTGGTGGGAAAACCACGCGAAGCTCCACGGCGCGTCCATCGACAACAATCCCAGCGTGGGCAACAAGCTGGGCGGCCTCACGACCATCTACGAAAAGAGCCTCGGCGCGCTCGCCAAAGGTGGCCAGGCGCCGCTCAGCGCCGTGTATGACTACGCCGAGCCGATTCACGGCCCCGGCTTCGCCTTCATGGACACGCCCGGCTTCGATCCCGTGAGCATGACCGGCCTGGTGTGCGGCGGGTGTAACGTGGGCGTGTTCACCACCGGCCGCGGCAGCGTATATGGCTGCAAACCCATGCCCTGCCTCAAGGTCGCCACCAACACCACGCTCTACGACTGGATGCGCGACGACATGGACCTCAACGCCGGCACGATCCTCGACGGCACGGAGACCGTGGAACAGGTCGGCCAGCGCATCTTCGAGGAGATCGTCGCCGTGGCGAACGGCAAGCGGACCAAGAGCGAACTCCAGGGCATCGGCGACGAGGAATTCGCGCCATGGATTCTGGGACCGGTGTTGTGAGCGCCTACGGCATCGTTTCCATCACCTCACAGGAAGTTGAGCACGGTTCAGCCGCGGCAGGGCAATGGTTTCGTCAACCTGGGAGTGGATGAAATCCCACACATCGTCGTCGGAGATTTTCGGATTCGCCCGCATCGCGAGCACCTCCGGGGACTTCAGCCATTGGTCGCGCAGCCGTTCCCATTCCTTGGATTGGAGTTCGCAGAGGCGGTCGAACTCCGGCAGGGGGAAAACCTCTGGCGTGGCCACCTCTCCCGGCGTCAGGACTGCGACAGGACTGGTGACGATGCCTTTCGCCGCCGGATGTTTCGCCATCTGCTGCCAGCGGTGGGCGGGCAGGCACAGATCAAACGCACCGGTTTGGCCCAAGGCGAGGGCCGGCGGCCGGGCAGACAAGTCGGCGGCTGAGACGAAGTGCGGCAGGTTCAGGTAACCGGGCGACCAAAGCATGTTTGCCATGCCTTCGCATTCCGAACACTGCCAAGTCCAGAATTGCACTCCCGCTTTGGCTGCCGGCCGGACCGTAGCTGCGGGAACCATTTCGAAAAACCGTCGTTGGCTCCGGCGCCAAGGGTGGACTGGCCTCCATTCAAAGCACCCACGCTCATCTCCCAGCAGCACATCGAGGAATTCCTCCGAAAAAGCCGGCAGCGACAGCCCCGATGAGGAAAGTGTCAGGGCATGGATGCTCTTGCTGGGAAAGGACTCTACGCCAAGGCCGACTGAGGTTCGCAGCCCGCGGCAGACGGAGCAGGCTGGACAGGTTTTGCCCGAGGCCACTGTCGCGTTCCGCTCCGAAGGGTAGGCGCCTTCCTCCTGGGACGCGGACAACGCTACCCATTCGGCCGGCGGGGCTGGTGCAGGTCTATTGGAACGAGACGGCATGTTTTGCGTGCTTTGGCGAGAGTCCGCGCCGCCGATTATGAGGCCGGTGCTGTGAAGGATTGGCTGCCGGCTCAGCGAATCGGATAAGCACCCACTTGCTGCAAGACCTGGCGCTGCAGCACCCGATCCGGTGAGTTGAAGCGCAACAAACGGACGGTCGCTTCACCGATGTCGGTCTTGGATTCGACGGTTGCTCCCGTCAGTTGGAAATGCTCGGACCACTCTTCAATCCTGGGATTGAACAGGCGGACAAATGCCTGCTCTGGCCCAACGACCGAACCAACATCGGTTCCTTTGGCCCGATTGCACCGCTCGCAGGAGAGGGCGAGGTTGGCCGAATCAGTGAGGCCGCCGTGTTTGCGGCTGATGATGTGATCCACCTCGCAGCCGGCGAGCAGTTCGGCTTCGGGCATCCGGCAATACTCGCAACGGAAACCCGCCCTGGTCGCGACTTCACTCCGCAGAGCGGCCGAAACGTCGTCAGCCACGGCCGGACTGTTTGCGGGCCTCGGCGCGGGTGAGAATCAGCAGGTGTTCGAGGCGCTCGTAATCGTCGAGTTCGCTGCGCTCGTCCGGCGTCAGCCCCGCATCCTTCTCCTTGCTGACCAATTCCCAAACCCGGCGGCGAGTGCCCTCGGAAGGGTGAAAACCAGCCAGCACCGGCGCCGGTATTTGCCGGGCGAGAAACTCGACGACTTCATCGGCTGCACGCATGTGGGAATAGAGTCAGATGCCGTCACCCTCCGCAACTCCGTCTTACCAAGCCTTGTCGAACGACGAACGGGCCAAGAGCGAACTCCAAGGTCTCGGCGACGAGGCACTCGTGTCTCAATTACCGGAGGCTCGGTTAAACCCCGCGCTTAATCAGCCTTCGGGCCGGCCTCGGGAAACCATTCCGTGTGCTGGTCGCCCTGGCGGCCAAAGTAGGTGACGCGTTTCCCGCGCAGAAAGACGAAGTAGCCCTGCACGCCCGCCGCCAGCGCGCGCCGGGTGAAGTCGCGATACTTCTGGCCGTGGTGCTGGCTGTCGTGGATCGCGGAGCGGAGTCCGGCCGCATCGAAGTCGGCCGCAACCAGTGGCAACCCCTCGAACGGGATGGGCGTGACCACGGTGGCGCCCTGTCCGTCGGTGAAGGTCTTGCGCAGGCTGACGTAATCCACCTGGTAGCGTTTCGCAGCGCCGACCAGCCGGTCGCCTGTGATCTCAGAGCTGAATCTTGGCGCTGGTCCGTTGCTGCAACCAAAGGTGGTCCGGACTGTTGGGCACCGGGCGGCGGATCACGGAAGTGCCCGTCACCTTGGTCCGGGAATCCTGCCATCGCCGGTGGTCCACATGCAGGTCGGCAAACGCAAAGGTGCCGCCGCCTTCGTGAAGGCTGGCGGGCCAGTCCAGCCACTCCGCATTCACCATGGTCATGGCAAAGGAGCCGTCGTTCACACTGTAAGGATCCTCGTCGACAAACGTGAACAGCTGGGCCGGGCCCGGAGCCACCACGGAGGCCGGGCCGGAGTAGGTATGCCACGTCCGGCCAAGCGTGTGGCCGTGGACACCATCGAGCCAGGGGCCGTCCACCGCCACCTTGCCCGGGCGACCCGGGTTCGTGCCGACGGCGCCATTGAGGGAGTAGTTGCGCGCCTGGGGCACGCTCCGGCCGTTGACACGCTGGGTCACCCGGTTGGCCGGACAGCGGAACACCTTGAGAAGCCCCTGCAAATAGCTGCCGAGCAGGGACGATTTCGGGTCGGACAGAATCGCTTCGTTCCCGAAGTCAGGTCCGTCGGTGCCGGCAAATCCGCTGATCCAGTTCCGGCCCACGCTCAAATCGTCGAGGTTGCCGGAATAGAAGCCCCGGTTGTCCTCCGCATAGAGCGCCATGGCGTCGGCAAATTTCCGGAGATTGGACAGGCACCCGGCCGTCCGGGCATTCGCCGGCTTGCCGGCGCCGGTCAGCAGCGGGGCCAGGAGCATCAGGGCCGCGGCGGTCACCAGCAGGTCCGTCCGCGTAAAGGCGCATCGGGAATGCGTGGCGCGGCCCTGCGGCTGTGGCTCCCCAACGGAAGCGCGGGTGATGGTCATGCGGTTCCGGAGGTTGCCGGGGGTTTCCGGATTCGGTCAACGGACGACGGCGGCTCCCACCGCCGCCGGAGCGCGGCTTGGGCTCCCTACTTCGCCTTGCTGGCGAGGACTTCTTTCGCCCAAGGCTCGTTGGCGAGATACCACTGGATGGTTTCGCGGATGCCGGTCTCGAAGGTGTGGGCGGGCGTCCAGCCGAGCTCGCGCTGGATCTTCGAGGCGTCGATGGCGTAGCGGCGGTCGTGGCCGGGGCGGTCCTTCACGAAGGTGATGAGCTTCCGGGAGCCGCCGCCGAGGTCGGGGCGAAGCTCATCAATCAGGTCGCAGATCAGCTCGACAATGCGGAGGTTCGGCCATTCGTTGTGGCCGCCGAT
>CAIWAH010000274.1 GCA_903910585.1 uncultured Verrucomicrobiota bacterium | reverse complement strand
CAACGGCCGCCGCCGCGGCTCCCGCACCGAAAGCCGCCGCACCTGTTGTGCAGCCTGCGGCCCCGGCCGCGGTTCCGAATCCCCCCAGTCCCGCACCGTCATCCGGGCTGTCCGGGGGCGAAGGTGCCGACGGCATCTGGAAAGCTTTGGTGGCCGCATTCTCGGGCGAACCGCTGTTCAAGGCGCAGCTTTCAGCCGGCCTTCCGCAGTCGCTCGCAGGCCGCTCGCTGACCATCGAGTTCCCGGAGGATGATTACGAACTGCTCAACACGCCCCGCACCACCGCATTGCTGGCCGCCAAGCTGAGCGAATTGGGCGTGGGTGACCTGGTGGTGAAGTTGGTCCCGGTTCGGATGGCCAAAACGGAGCCCGCGGAATCCCGCAAACCGGCGGCCGCCCCCCGACCGGCGCCAACCAGCCCTCCGCCCACACCCGCAGCCAAGCCGGCCGAAAGCAAACCGGCGAAAGCCCAGCCCGTCCTGCTCAACAAGGAGGAGTTCGCCAACGACCCCGCCATCAAGGCAGCGTTGGAGGTGTTCAAGGCAACCTTGATCGAGGTCCGGGCACCGGCCGGTGAATCGGCCGCCTGACCGCCAGTTTCCCGCGGCTTTCATTCCAGTTTTCCCATGAATCCAAATCAGCTCATGAAACAGGCGATGCGCATCCAGGCCGACATGGCGCGCATCCAGGAAAATCTCGCCCAACGCACGGTGGAGGCGGTGTCCGGAGGCGGAGCCGTAAAGGTTGTCGCCAAGTGCGACCAGTCGGTGGTGTCGATAAAGATCAGCCCGGACGCGGTGAATCCCCAGGACGTCGGGTTTCTGGAAGACCTCGTGCTCACGGCGGTCAATTCTGCGCTCACGCAGGCCAAGGAGACGGCCACCCGCGAGATGAATTTCGTCACCAAGGGGCTGCACATCCCCGGCCTGATGTGACCTCGTTGCCGGAGCCGGTGGCGCACCTCGTCGCCGCCCTCGGGCGACTGCCCGGTATCGGGCCGCGTTCCGCCGAACGCCTGGCCTTGCATCTGGTGCAGGCTGATCCCGGGCAGGTGCGGCAGCTCGCCGAGTCCCTCGTGTCCGCCCGCGAGCGGGTGACTCACTGTGAGCGCTGCGGAGCCCTCACCGAGACGCAACCGTGCGCCGTGTGCGGCGATGACCGCCGGGATGCAGCCCTTCTTTGCGTGGTGGAACGCCCGCTGGACATCCTGAGTCTTGAGAAGTCCGGGACCTTTCGCGGCCGCTATCACAGTCTTGGCGGCAAGCTCAGCCCGCTGAATGGCGTCGGCCCCGAAGACCTGCGCATCGCCGAACTCGAACGCCGTGTTCCGTCGGAATCGGTGAAGGAAGTCATCCTCGCGCTGAGCAGCGATGTCGAGGGGGACGCCACCGGCCACTACCTCGCCAAGCGCCTCGCGGCATTCGGCGTGCGGGTCAGCCGGATCGCCCAAGGGCTTCCGGCCGGCAGCGGCCTGGAATTTGCCGACGAACTGACCCTGAGCCGGGCCCTCGAAGGGCGCCGGGAACTTTCCTGATCACCGCATGTCCTCCTCCGCCACCGTTCGCCCCCAGGCCGTCGTGTTCGACCTGGGCAAAGTGCTCCTCGACTTCGACTACCGCATCGCCGCCCGGGCGTTGGCGCCGCAAAGCCGGTTCGACGCCGAGCAGTTCAAGCGGGTCCTCGACCAGTCGCCCCTGCTCCACCGTTACGAGTCCGGCGGGATCGGCACAGCTGATTTTTTCGCCGAAGTCTGCCAACTGACCGGGTATCACGGCTCCCTTGCGGACTTCCGGGCCGCGTTCGGCGACATCTTCGCCGAGATCCCGGCGATGGTGGAACTGCACCGGCAACTGCGCGAACGCGGCGTGCCCACGTTCATCTTCTCCAACACCAACGAAATCGCCGTCGGCCACGTCCGGCAGCGCTTTCCGTTCTTCAACGGGTTGACGGGTTACATCTTCAGCCATGAAGTCGGCTGCATGAAGCCGGGGGCCAGGATTTACGCCGCCATCGAGGAGATCACCGGCCGGACCGGCGCGGAGCTGCTCTACCTTGATGACCGGGAGGAAAACATTGCCGCGGGCGCGGCCCGGGAATGGCAGACGATTCTGCATCACGATCCCGCGGTGACCGTTCCGGACGTCTGGCGCCGGCTCGGCTAGGCGGAAACCGCCGCAGTGGGACTGACCACCGCCGGCAGGGCCATGCGGTCGGCGTGGGCTTCAATGTGCCGGCTGATTCCCGGGAGCGGCAAAACATGCTGCACCGCCCCGCGGCGGATCGCTTCGCGGGGCATCCCGAAGACGACGCAGGTCTCCTCGTTCTGTGCCACCGTCGAGCCGCCGGCATTGCGAAGCCGCAGCATTCCTTCTGCCCCGTCCGCACCCATTCCGGTCAGGAGAATCGACAGGCAGTGCGAACCAACACCGGCCTTCACCGCCGAATCGAACAGCACGTCCACCGCGGGCCGCTGATGATGGACAGGCGGACCTTCCGTGAGGCGGACCTGATAGCCGCCGGCCGCCCAGTTGAGGAGAAGGTGTTTGCCGCCGGGCGCCAGCAGGACCAATCCGGGCGCCACGCGATCGCCATCCACGGCCTCGCGGACCTCCAGCTCACAGAGCTGGTTCAGGCGATGGGCCAGGGCCTGGGAGAATTTGGCCGGAATATGCTGCACGACGCAGATTCCCGGAAGGTCCCGGCGGAGCGGAACCAGAACTTCCTTCAGCGCCTCGGTGCCGCCGGTGGAGGAGCCGATGAGGATGATCTCGCGGCTCAGATAACGGCGGGACGATCGGGCCGGTTCTGCCGCGGGCGAAGCGGCCGCTGGCCGTCTGACGGGGACCGCGCCGGGCGCCTGCACCCGCGCATGGGCGGCCATGCGGACCTTGTCTGCCAACCGGCCATCGGACCACGCCGAGTTCGACCCGGCGGGCTTGTCCATCACGTCCACCGCGCCGGCCTGCAGGGCTTCAAGCGCCATGTCCGAGCCCGCCTGAGTCAGCGAACTGAGCACGATCACCGGCATCGGCCGGTGTTTCATGATGAGGCGGAGGAAGCTGATGCCATCCAGCCGCGGCATCTCGAGGTCGAGCGTGATGACATCGGGATTGAGCTCCAGAATCTTGTCCCGGGCCACGTAGGGATCGGGAGCGGTGCCCACCACCTCGATGTCCGGCTCACGCGCCAGACTTTCGGTTAGCACCTTGCGGGCGACGGCCGAGTCATCCACCACGAGCAGCCGAATGCGTTTGGGGTTCATTTCAGTGACCAACTTGGACCATGGATTCCACCTCGGCGAACTGTTCCTGCGTCCGGATCATGCAGCGCTGGAACCGGTCCGCATCGAAGCCCAGTGATCCGACGGCCGACGCATGCCCTTCGAGGGCCAGGGCGTGGATACCGTAGCTGTGGCCGATCAGGTTGGCGATCATGTTCCCCGCATAGGTGCAGGCCGCCAGCCGGACAAAGTCGCCGGCCGCGTCGGGCTGATGGTGATGCCAGACGGCCTGGACGAGACTCGGTGGAAAATTCCAGCGATCCAGCAGGCGGCCTCCCACCTCGGCATGCTGGACCCCCAGCAGCGCCGTTTCGGCGGCAAGCATGGACCGGCCGAACTTTTCGACCTGCTCCGCCACCTGCGCATACCGCCCTTCCAGCGCCTGGGAAAGGACCAGTTTGCCGACGTCGTGCAGAAGCCCGGCGGTGAAGGCGAGGCTCTCATCCTCGCCGCATTCCCGGGCCAACAGTTGGGCCGCGACGGCGGCCGTCACCGAATGCTGCCAAAGCTGCCCCGGATCGAATCCGTAACCGCGCTGGGACGGTCCCAACAGGCGGGAACCGCACACGGCGACGACCATCCGGTAAAGAGTCTCGAACCCAAGCCGGCCAACCGCCTCGTCGAGGGTTTCCACCCGCCGGCCACAGCCGAAGACCGCGCTGTTCGCCAGGCGAAGCACATTGGTGGTCAACGACGGATCGTGCGTGATAAGCCGGATGCCCCGGGCCATGTCCGTGTCCGGCTCGCGCAACAGGCGCAGCAACGGCGGCAGCAGCTGCGGCGCCGGCGGCAGGTTCTGAATGCGGTCGAGATAGGAGTCTATCGTTTGCATAGCACGACCTCCTCCGCTTGGCCCGACACCTTCAGGTTCAGCTGCCCGGTGGCAAGGTTGAGATACATGGTCCGGTTGACGAGCCCGCCCACTTCCTCGGCTACCGACCGCAGGCCGTGCCGTTGGAAGATCGCGGTCACCGCGTCATAGTTCCGTTTGCCGATGTTGAAAAAGCCCGAGTTGTCCATGATCTGGGCGCCGCCGACGACGTAGATGTGGACCCGGTGCTTCTCGGCCCGCAGCTCGTAGGCGGCCCGGAACAGCGCCGGAATGCCGGTGTCCACGAACATCGCCGGTTTTCGGCCCGCCTTTTCCAGATCAATGGTCGAATCCGGCAGCATGGCATGGAGCAGGCCGCCCACGCGCGCCACCGGGTCGTAGATGGCGATGCCCACGCAGGAGCCCAGCGAGTAGGTTGTGAGCATCGCGTTGGCGTTGTTGGACACCGCCATGTCGGCGATGCCCACCACCACCTTCTGCTGGAAGCCCGCGATGGAGAGTGAGGGTGAAGGCATCGCCTAGGAGGCTTGGTAGATGCTGGGCCGAAGGCAGCGGACAGGCACATCGAGACCGTTAAGGCTCTCCGAATGCCCGATCAGCAGGTAGCCGCGCGGCACGAGGAACCGCGCCATCCGGGTGACCAACTGCTCCTGGGTGGGCCGGTCGAAGTAGATCATCACGTTGCGGCAGAAGATCACCTCAAACGGTTCGGCGTGCTGGTAGGCCTCCAGCAGATTGAGCTGCCGGAACGTGATTCGGCCGGCCAACGCCGGTTTGACCCGGTAATGCCCCTCCCAACGGCCGTGTCCGCGCTGAAAGTGCCGGCGAATCCACGCTTCCGGGACATGGCGCATCCTTTCCTCGGAGTAGATTCCCTGCCCGGCGGTCGCCAAGGCCTTGGTGGAGATGTCCGTGGCGGTCAGACGCCAGTCCCAGCCTTCCGCGAGCGGGAAATGTTCGGCCAGATACATGCCCAGCGTGTAGGGCTCCTCGCCCGTGGCACAGGCGGCGCTCCAGACGTTGAACCGCCGCTGGCCCTTCGCGAGGAGGGCCGGCAGGGCGGTCTTGATCAGGAAATCGAAATGGGATTCCTCGCGGAGGAAATGGGTGTAGTTGGTCGTGAGCGCATCAATCGCCGACTGCACCTCCTCCTGCCCTTCCGCCGACCGGAGGAACCGGCAGTAGTCGCGGAGCGTGGGGATGCCCAGCAGCCGCATCCGTTTGCCGAGCCGGGCCCGGATCAGCGCTTCCTTGCCATCATGCAGACGGATCCGCGAGCGCTCATAAATGAACGCGATGATGAACTCGATCTCCTCTTTTTCTTCGGTGGCCGTGCTCATGGCAGCAATCCGGGATGAAACCCCGCTCGGCAGTTTCCGGCCGGTATTATCCGGGGAATCGGCCAGAATCGGCCTCATCTTGAGCTCGAACCGTCGCCCGGCACGCACATTTCGGCCGCCGGAACAAAAGTGCCGACTGCCCGGCGAATTTTTCCCCGGGTCCTCGGGTGAGGCACTTCCCCCGGCAACAAAGGGGCGTCCGCCGGGCAGTTATTGCCGCCGTCCGCCAAAACACCGGCTGGCACGCCCGTTGCTTTGGGCTCCTCGCAACGAAGGACTCAATGCACGAAGCCATGTCAACTCAGCCGCAAAACCAACCGGCGCCACGCTGTCAGAAGCTCCACTTCCCAGCCGGGTTGCTGGGCTTCGAACGGATCAAGCAGTTCACCTTGGTCACCCATGAGGAGGAAGCTCCCTTCAAATGGTTGAAGGCGGACGACGACGACACCCTAGCCTTCCTCGTTGTCTCTCCGTTTGAGGTGCTGAACAGCTACGCTCCTGACATTTCCAACGAAGATGCCGCCCTGCTACAGCTGGGCAGTCCCGGCGACGCCGAACTCTACAACATCGTCACGCTGCGCCGGAACGGCGACTCCAGCGTGAACCTCAAGGGCCCGATTGTGGTGAACCGCCACACGCAGGTCGCCAAGCAGGTAGTCCCGCACAACGCGGCCGACTATTCCGTGCGTCACCCCCTCCCCACCTCCGCCTGACCACGCCATGCTCGTTCTCTCCCGCAAAGTCGGCGAAAGCGTCATCATCGACGGCCGGATCGTCGTGAAGATCGTCCGGATGGATGGTGAAGCGATCCGCATCGGCATCGAAGCCCCCTCCGAGGTGCCCATCCACCGCCAGGAAATCTACGAGGAAATCCAGCGGACCAACCAGGAAGCCCGCACCGCCGGACGCATCCCGGTTCCCCGCCTCGCCAAACCGGCGGCCACGCACGCGGCCGTGCCTGCACCGCCAAAGCCCATCTGAAGCAGAATCTCCATCTCCAGCCAGTCGTGTCCCTTACCTCACTTTAACTTCAATACTTGCCATTATGATCATCATGACCAATGCGACGGCCCTTGCGGCCTCCGACGCCCGCTCTGCCCACGAGACCGCGTTGTCCAAATCCATCGCGCGGCTCAGTTCCGGAAAAAAGATCATCAATCCCGCCGACGACGCAGCCGGCCTGGCCATGGCGACCCACATGGAGGCGCAGGTCAACCGCCTCGCCGCCGCCAAGAGCAACGTCGCCAACGGCGTCTCCTTCACCCAGACCCAGGACGGCATCCTGATGAAGGTCGGCAAGGCCCTCGACCGCATGTCCGAGCTCGCCATCCTCGCACAGGATCCGACCAAGGGCTCCGGCGATCTGGCCCTGTATGATCAGGAATTCCAGATGCTCGGCGCGTTCATCACCGATTCCGCCGCGAAGGAGTTCAACCAGGTGCCGCTGTTCGACGGCACCGACATCGACATCGCCATCGATTCGGAAGGCGGCACCTACACGATGCCCGGCATCGACCTCGCCGACACCGCCTACACCGACGCCACCGGTTCCACCATCGACACCGCGGCGAACGCCCAGACCGCCCTGACCAACGTGCTCGCGGCGATCACCAAACTCTCCGAAGACCGCGCGACCACCGGCGTTTCGCAGTCACGGCTCGCCTACGCCACCGAGACGCTCACGGTCAGCAAGGAAAACCTCACCGCCGCCAGCTCCCGCATAATGGATGTGGATGTCGCCGAGGAATCCACCGAACTGGCCAAGAACAACATCCTGATGCAGTCCGCGACCGCGATGCTTGCCCAGGCCAATCAGCTGCCGCAGAACGTGCTCAAGCTCATCCAGTAACGATTTGCTCCCCCGCCCCCGACGCCGTTGCCACCCCCAAGGCAGCGGCGTCCTTTCATTTGGGACCGTTGAATTCGGCCACGGCGGCGGATTGCGGCGGCCGTCCGGAATCGTCAAGCTGGCGTCCCGTTGAAGCTCTCCGTCAAAAGCGACTATGCCGTCCGTGCCGTCCTGGCAATGGCCCGCCGTCCCGCCGGAGAGATCACCCGGGTCGAGACGCTCGCCGCCGAAGGCGGCCTGCCGCCGAACTACCTGGTCCAGATCCTCATCGAGCTGAAGGCCTCCGGCCTGGTCCGCAGCGTGCGCGGGAAGGAAGGCGGCTACCAGCTCGCCCGGCCGGCGTCGGAGATCACGTTTGGAGACGTCCTCCGCGCCATACACGGGCCCCTGTTCGACAGCCCGGCGTTGGGAGATGAGCGTTGTCCGGCGGAACTCCGGGACGCGTGGCAGCGCCTGCAGGCCGCCGTGGAGCGGGAAGCCGCCGCCATCAACTTCCAGCAACTGCTCGAAAGCGGCGCCGAACGGAACCGGATGTTCTACATCTGACGGCGCGGTTCGACGTGCACCAGCACGTCCCGCACCTTGGGCAACTCGGCCCGCACCGCGTCCTTCACCGCATGCGCCAGCTGATGGGAACTGGCCACGGTCATCGCCGGGTCCACGTGGATGTGCATGTCCACCAGCAGCTGCCAGCCGGTCCGGCGGACGAAGCACTTCTCGACCGCATCCACGCCGACCACCGTGCCGGCAATCTGCCGGATTTCCGCAATCACCTCCGGAGCCGGCATCGTGTCCATCAGCTCCTCCAGCGCCGGGCGCAGCAGCTGCCAGCCGTTGAGGGCGATGATTCCGGCGGCAACCAAGGCTGCGAAATCATCCGCTGCGGCCCAAGAAGGACCGCCAACTAGCGCCAGGGTGATTCCCACCGCTGCGGCCAGCGACGTGATCGCGTCGCTGCGATGATGCCACGCATCGGATTTCACCGCGCCGCTGTCGGTCGCCTGTCCCTGCCCCAGCGCAAACCGGAAGAGCAGTTCCTTGATGATCACCACCGCCACCAGCACCGCCAGCGTCCACGGCTTGGGAGCAGGATGATCCGAAACAATCTCCCGGACTGACTGGGCGGCGATGCCCACGGCGGCGATCAGGAGCAGCGTGGCGATCACTGCCGCTGACAGCGCCTCCGCCTTGCCGTGCCCATACGGATGGTCGTCGTCGGCCGGCTTGGCTGCGACCACCAGCCCGCGCCAGACAATCACCGAGCCGATGATGTCCGCGAAGGATTCCGCGGCATCGGCAATGAGTGCCTGCGAATGGCCGAAAATGCCGGCCGTGAGTTTGCCGGAAGCCAGGACGAAATTCACCGCCGCCCCGATCAGGGTGACCCGGAGCGTCTGCTGGAGCCGGTGCCGGTGCGGCATAAACGGAGTTCCCGGTCAGACCCGAAACGCGCGGTCCCCGGCATCACCAAGTCCGGGCACGATGTAGGAGCGCGAATTCAGCTTCGGATCCAGAGCCGCCACGAACACGGCCACACCGGGATGCGCCGCATGCACCGCCCGCACGCCGGGCGGAGCGGCCACCAGCGACACCAGACGCACGCTGGCCGCCTTGCGCTCGCGGAGCAACCGGATCGCCTCCACCGCACTGCCGCCCGTCGCGAGCATGGGGTCGAGCACGATGGCATCATGTCCGGCGAGCGACGCCGGAAGACTCGCCGAATACACGTGCGGCAATGCGGTTTCCTCGTCGCGCTTGATGCCGATGAACCCGACTTTGGCCTCCGGCATGATGCCGAGAAACGGATCGAGAAACGCGAGGCCGGCCCGCAGCACCGGGACCAGAATCACCTCCCGCTTTAGCGCATGTCCCCGCGCCACGGCCAGGGGTGTTTCAACCGGAACCGTCTTCGTCGGCAGATCCCGGGTGACGTCCGCAGCCATCAGCGCGGCCGCCTCACTCAGTTTGCGCCGGAACGCGGCCGGCGGCGTGGCCTTGTCCCGGAGTGCGGTGACACACACCCGCAGCAACGGGTGGCTGAGGACGGTCAGGTTTTTCACGTCAGTGAAGGTGGAGCGGGGACAGGTAATACAGCCGGCCGGGACGCAGCGGGGAGGAGAGGTTCATGCCGCCGATCTCCACCTTCAGTGTCTGGGCCTTGGCCTGGCCGAGGAAGCCAAACAGGTCGCCGAACGTCGGCGGCAGGGCGTAGGAAACTAGGTTGGCGGACTCGATGCCGGCCAGAATCTTGGCCTGCTCGACCGCCGTGTCGAAATCACCCAACTGATCCACCAAACCCAGATTCAGCGCGGTGGTGCCCGACATGATCCGGCCGTCGGCGAAGTCCTCCCAGTTTGCCGCCAATTCCCGGTAGCCGGCGATCTGCTCGTTGCCGTTCTCCTTGGCGGCCCAGCCACGGCCTTCGCGGATGACCTCCTTGAAGCGCTGGAATGTCTCTCCAATCATGTCCGCAAGAATCGCCTTTTCCTCGGGCAACTCCTCTTCCGGCCGCTTTTCGCCGGAGAA
Organism: uncultured Verrucomicrobiota bacterium; assembly: GCA_903910585.1. GTDB lineage: Bacteria > Verrucomicrobiota > Verrucomicrobiia > Limisphaerales > UBA9464 > CAIWAH01. The sequence goes on along the minus strand of CAIWAH010000274.1, from coordinate 21,371 downwards.
CATGTCCTTGAGCTTGCCGCTCTTCACGACGTCCGGCCGCACCCCGACTTTGTCCATCAGCCCACGGTAATTGTAGCCGTGCATGATCACGCCAATGCTGCCGGTCATCGTGAGCGGATTCGCCACGATCCAGCGGCTGCCCGCGCTGATGTAGTAGCCGCCCGAGGCCGCGAGCGAACCCATCACGGTCACCACCGGAATGTCATTCGACAGCTGGAACGTCCGCAGCGCCTTGTAGATGTCATCGCTGGCGAGGACCTCGCCGCCGGGGGAATCCATCCGCAGCACGATGGCCTTCACGTGTTCGTCGTCCGCCGCCTTCTCCAGCTGATCCTTCACGTAATCCGCCATGGTCAGCCCTTCGTAGTTGATGGGCTGACCGCTGATGACTCCCCCGATGTCCATCACGACGATCTTCTCCTTGGCATCGTTGTCCTCGATCACCGTCTCGTGGAGATGCGAAAGCTGTCCGTGGCCGCCGCCGGCGCCCGCCAGCGACACCGCCGAGCCGACCGACTGGACCACGTTGACGAAAAGGCTGCCGATCAGCAGGACCGTGACCAGCAGAGCGAAGATCATCCATCCGCGGCCGCGCCGCGCGGGGCGCTCGGTGGCCCGCGCCGGGGCCACGGGCGGCACCGAATACGGCGGAGGCTGGGGGATGGTGGGCGGCAACGGCGGTGGAATCGGACCGTCAGTCATGTCCGCGGCAGGCTAGGAGAGCAGCCCTCGAAGGCAAGCGGGCGAACGGCCGATTCCCGCTTCAGCCGCAGTGCCCGGCCAATTCCTCCGCCGGGTAAGTCCAGATCTCCGCCAGGGTGGGGTGATAGTGCGGCAGCACGGCGAGTTCCTTCACGGTCATCCGCCGTCCCATCGCCACCGCGACTTCATGGATCAGTTCCCCGCCCTGTGGTCCCACGCAGGCCCCGCCGAGAATCTCCCCGGTCGCCGCGTCGGCGATGAGTTTCACGAAGCCGTCCGCGCAACCGAGGATCATGGATTTGCCGTGGTCGTTGAATGGGTAGCTGGCCGTCCGGACGGTCCGGCCCTGGGCCCGTGCCTCCCGTTCGCTTACGCCGACCGTGGCCACTGCGGGAGCGGTGAACACCACGCTCAACAGAATCCGGTAGTCCATTTCCGCCGACGCGCCCGGATTCAGGATGTTCCTGGCGGCGACTTCGCCCTGCTGGATCGCCACGTGCACGATCTCGTGCGGGCCGCAGCAGTCGCCCGCCGCGTAGATGTTGGGCACCGAAGTCCGCTGGCGCGGATCAGTCTGAATCCGCCCCCCTTCGGTCAATACCCGGGCGCGGTCCAAGCCCAGTGTTGCGGTGTTGGGCGTGCGCCCCAAACCGTGGAACACGGCCTCGGCGGTGACGCTCCGAACGCTTCCGCCGTGCTCAAACTGCACGGTCACGCCCCCCGCCGTTCGCTCCGCCCCGAGCACCCGCGTGCCCGTGAACAGTTCCAGTCCCTCCCGCCGCAGGGCCTTTTCCAGCTCCTTGGCCACGTCGGGATCGGCGTCCCGGAGGATTTGTGGGCTGCGCTGCAGGATCGTCACGCGGGTGCCGAGACGGGCGAAGAACTGGGCAAACTCCAGCGCCACTGCCCCGCCCCCCAGCACCACCAACGACGCCGGCAGCGCCGTGAGCCGCAGGGCGTCGTCACTCGTCAGGTAACCGGCCTCGGCCAGCCCCGGCACTGGCGGCGGCGGAATCACCGAACCGGTCGCCACCACAAAGTGCCCCGCGGTCACGGTGCGGCCGGAGGCCAGCCTCAGGGTGTGCGCATCGACGAAACTTCCGGGCTCGCGAATCAACTGGAACTTGCCGCTCTCCAGTTGCTGCCGCCGGTAGCCGGCGAAGTCCGCGATCAGTTCGTCCTTGCGGGCAAACATCCGGGCCACGTCCACGCGAACCGGTCCGGCAGTAATGCCCCAGCGTTCGGCCTCGCTGAAGGCGTGCCGCAGCTCCGCCGCGTGCAGCAGGGCCTTGGTCGGCATGCAGCCGCGCAGAATGCAGAGCCCGCCCAGCTCGGCACCGGAATCCACCACCGCCGTCCGGGCCCCGCCGACGACCAGGGTGCGCGCCGCCGCATAACCAGCGCTGCCGCCACCAATCACCACCGCATCGAAGTCAAATTGGCTTCCCATGGCCCGAGGCTGGCCGAGGGGAAGCGGATTGTCATGGGTCCGATAGCGGGTTTCCCAGAGACGCAACCGCGGATGGCCACAACCGGGCCGGAGACTTCGCCTATTGGCCAGGTGACTGGAGATACGCCAGCAGATCCAGGATTTCGTCCGCCTCGAAGTTGTTGAGCAAGCCCTCGGGCATCGGCGAGATCGGCGAGGGTTTCCGCGATTCCACCGTGGCCAAGGGGACTTCGACCGTCTTTTGCGTGAGCGGATCGGTGAACGTGGTGACGCCGCGGGCCGGATCGTCCTGAAACCGGCCGAAGAACTCGCGGCCGTCCTTGGTGCGCAGATGGACGGCCTGGTATTGCTCCGACACCACCGCGCTGGGTTCGGTCTGGGACTTCACCAGGTCCACCGCCGAATACCGCGTCCCCACGCCCGCGAGATCAGGACCGACGGTGCCTCCCTGCCCTTCCATCCGGTGACACGCACCGCATTGGGCCGCCGCGAAGACCTCCCGCCCCCGCTGGCGGTTGCGTCCGGCCGCGAGTTTCCCCAGCAGCGGGACCAGGTCTTCCGTCTTCCATTCGCGGACGAACTTGCGGGGCGTAACGGCAGTAGCCGGGACCGGACGCGACGTCTTTTCCCCGATGGGCGCCTGCCCCGTGATGAGCATGGCCATTTCACCCATTTCGGCGGGCGGAACATTTTTGAGCGCCTGGCTCCGAATCGACGTGAGGGCATTCTCGAAGCCGCCGCCATTGCGAGGCTTGAGGCCGACCTCGGCAAACGAACGCATCAGGGCGGCCGGGTGTTCCAGCCGGCGGACCGCGGCTCCGACCGTGTCCCCGAACCAGCGAAAATAGCGCCGGCGCAGGTCCAGGTTCCAGCCGTTGGTGAGCCGGCACAGGGCGAACTGGTAGTGGAGCTGCTCCTCCTGGGTGGTCGAGGCGTCCCGCAGATCCAGCGCCTTGCCGATCAGGTCAGGAGCCTCCAGCGCGGCCAGCAGCTGAACCAATTCCCGGTTGCGCGGCCACGTCTTCGCCGGGAACTGGGCACCGAGCTTCTCCAACGCCCGCGGGCGCATTTCCGCAGGAATGCCATGACGGGCAAAGCTGACCTCGATGACGCGTAGCTTGAGCAGGAACTCATCCTCGGACATCGCGTCCAACGGCCAGCGGGCGATGGCCTTGAGCACGGCCAGCTGGCGTTCTGCCCCGCCGACACGGGCCAGGGACAGCAGTGCGTTCAGGCCGATGGTGGCGTTGGTTTCCGCCAAGGCCCGTTCGGACCACGATGCCACCGGCTGATGCTCCAACGCCACCCGGGCGGCGAACCGCACGCCCCGGTCCGGATGGCCCAACGTCGCCCAATGGTCGGCCAGGAACTTGGCGTCTTCGCGTCCGTGAAACTGTTCGAGCCGGCGACGCAGCGACAGCTCTTCGCTTTGGGCGGAGTTTGGCGGCACGGGAGAGGTGGGCTCGGTGCCGACGTAGGTCAACCGGTAGAGCCCCGATTGGATACCCCGGCCGCCGGTGATGAAATACAGGGCACCATCCGCGCCGACTTCGACGTCGGTCACATTGAGGGGTTTGCCCTGCACCAGGGTTTCAAATTCCCCGCGATAGCCGGCACCGGCCGGCTCTGGATGGACCGCCAGAATCCGGCCGAAGCTCCAATCCAACGCGAACAGGGCGCGTTGGTATTTCGCCGGGAAGCGGGTGCCGGTCCCGAACTTCACTCCGGTGGGCGAACCCAGTCCAACATCCACGACCTCCGGCACACGGTCCGGATAGTGGCTCGGCCATTTCCCGGTGGTCTCGCGGTAGCCCAGGTCGCCGCCGCTGGGGAGGTGCAAAACCCGGTTGGGAAGATACCAGGGAGTCCCCCAGTCCGCTTCCTGATCCGACTCGAAAGTGAACAGCTCGCCGTCGGCATCGAACGCGACGTCGTAGCAGTTGCGCAGTCCGGCTGCGAAGAGTTCGGCCCGGGCACCGTCACGGTCCAACCGGACGACAAATCCCTCGGGGGGCTTGCGGCCGCCGGTGGAGTTGTTGCCGTCGTTCAGCTTCGGCAGCACCAGATCGTCGGCGTAGTGCAGCGCAGGCGACTCCGGACTGAGGTCAGGAGGCGGGGTCACAAAATTGCCGCACGTGATGTAGAGTCGGTCGTCGGGTCCCTTCACGATGGCGTGGGCTCCGTGTTCTCCGGTCGCGCCCGTCCAGCGGCGCAGCAGTTCCTGACGGTCGTATTGGTCGTCGCCGTTCGAATCGGTCAGGCGGTAGAGATGGTATCCTTCCGCGCCCTGCCCGTTCACGTAAAGCGCGCCGAAGGCATGCAACAACCCCATGGCGCCCCGGACGGGCAGGAAAATCGACTCCGACCGGGTCACATTTCCGTCGCCGTCCAAGGTGAGGCGCCGGAGCGGCTCGTTGGCCTGCGGACTGACAATAAACCGGCCTTTGTCATCCATCGTCATGGCAATCCACGAACCTTCGCCGGGATGAGCCGACCGGACGAGCTGCACCTTGAAGCCCGGCCGCACGGTCAGGCTCTCCGCCGCCGTCGCCTGGGGCAGTTTCATGACGTCGCCCCATGGCTCCATGCCGAGCTTGCCCAGACTTACCGCCTTGACCCAGTTCGGTCCGGCCGGTGCATTCGTGGCCCAACCGGACGGAGCCTGCGACGCCGTCCACCACGACGCGTCGCTGACCCAGTTGGTGTTGAGTCCCGGGCCGCTGAACCCGATGCGGAGCAGCACACCGGCTCCTCCGGAGCGGTTCCGGGCCAGGATGCCGACGGTGTTTTCGCCCCGCACCAGCCGCCCTGGGAGCGAAGCGAACGAAGCCTGTTTGGGATCGGTGTTCCGCACCACCAGCCGGCCATTGAGGAAGACGTCCGCCTCGTCATCGCCCGCCACCGCCAGCACGGCGCCGGTCGTGCCCTCGGGGATGGCGAAGTTCTTCCGGAAATAGCGGGTTTCGCCGGCAACCGAGGTTGGCCCCCAGATCCACTCCGGAGTCTGCCCGAACAGGATCGGCACGGATAACCAGGCAAGCAGGCCAACACAGCAACGGCGAAGCATGTCCTTGGGTAGCCGAGGCGGCGGCAACTGGAAAGGCCCGGTGCAGGTCCGCACTCCGGACTCCTGCCCCGGACCCCGCGAGCCCGGACACGAATTGATCAAACTGGCTATTGACGGGAATCCCGGGGTCTGGCCCGTTGACGCGGTATCCGGGCTTCGGGGGAACTTCGGATACCCATTCAATGATCAAGCAGCTTCGAGGAGCGATCGCCGCCACGGCCATGGCCGCCGTGGGCGTTCCGGTTTCTGCCGGTTCCTTCGTCATAGGAACTTGGGACTTCAACAGTTACGCGGACGACAATCCATTCACGACGGATGGCAACGGACAGTTGTCGCCGGTCGGCAACGGGCTGCTCTCCGCCAGCGACGGAACGGGAACTTCCGACGCCGGCGCCGGGAACCTCGCGCTGAACATCTTCGCCCCTGCTGGCACCGCCGCCGGCAACGCCATTGGTGCGGATTTCGGCATCTCGACCCTCGGCTACCAGCAGATCCAGATCTCATTCGACTTTGATCATCCCCCCGCGTCGACCGAGATCTTTTACTTCCTGTTGTCCACCGACAACGGCACCACGTGGTCAACCCCGACAACGTTGGCGCCATCAAACGACGGCCAGTGGACCCACCAGACCCTGGTGGACCTCACTTCCGAATTCGGCGCGGCCAACAACTTCAATCTCCGGTTCCAGTTCCTGGGCAGTCTCACAACCGATGCGCTCGTGGATTCCGTGGGGCTGCAGCTGGACATGGTTCAGATCACCGGTGAGCCGTCGGCCGTTCCCGAACCCACCGCGGTCGTAATGAGCCTGGGGCTGTTGGGCCTGGCCGGGGCGCGCCGTTGGCTACGGCGGAGCTGATTTCAGCCCCGGCTGGCACCCGGACCGAACTTCCGGCACGCTCGCGCGCATGTCTGCTGCCGCCCTGTCCGGTCTGTCGGTCCTCGTCCTCGATGACGAACCGCTGCTGCGCCGTCATCTGGTGTCCACCCTCGAACGGATGGGCGCGGATGTGACGGCGGCCGACACCTTCGCCGGCGCCAAGAAGCTGGCGGCCGAGTTCAGCTTCGATTTCGCCCTCCTGGACGTGAATCTCCCCGACGGGCGTGGCACCGACCTGTTGCGGGACAAGGCGTTCGGCACCAATACCGGCATCGTCATCATGACTGCCGAAGGGGGCATCAGCGCCGCGGTCGAAGCCATCAAACTGGGCGCCCTCGACTACCTCGCGAAACCGTTCGAGCCGGAGGCCCTCGCTCTGGTGCTTGCGCGCGCCCGGCGCAGCCGCCAGACGGCCCGCGCCACCGAACACCGGCAGGCGGAAGCCCCCGAGAACCACTTCTTTTTCGGCGGCGCGCTCGCGGCGCTCGAAAACCAGCTCCGGAAGATTCTCCAGGCGGACGAACGTCTCGACGGGGCCGGTGCCCCGTTGCCGCCGGTGCTGATCCAGGGCGAAACCGGCACAGGCAAGACCACCATCGCCCGCTGGATCCATGGTCATGGCCCGCGCAGCCAGGGACCCTTGGTCGAGGCCAACTGCGCCTCCATCCCGGAGTCTTTGGCGGAATCCGAACTGTTCGGCCACGAACGCGGCGCCTTCACCGACGCCCGCACGTCCCGGCTCGGACTGTTCGAGGCGGCCAACGGAGGAACCCTGTTTCTGGACGAGCTCCCATCCCTTTCCCTCGTGTTGCAGGCCAAGCTCCTCACCACGCTGGAGGATCGTCGCATCCGCCGGGTCGGAGGGAGCCGGGATGTGCCGGTGGATGTGCGGGTGGTCGCCGCCTCCAACCGCGACCTGCGGGAACTCGTCCGCGAAGGGCGCTTCCGCGAAGATCTGTATCATCGCCTGGATCTGTTCCGGGTGCCGCTGCCGGCCTTGCGCGAGCGCGGCCCCGACATTCTTGCGCTCGCCGAATCGCTCATCGTCCGCCTGAGCCGCCGGCATCGCCTGCCGGCCAGGAAGATTTCCGATCTCGGACGCCGGCGCCTGCTCGGCTACGGCTGGCCCGGCAATGTCCGGGAACTTTCACACGAGGTGGAGCGGGCACTGGTATTCGAGGACGGCGACGAACTGAACTTCGACCAACTGATGGGCGCCGCCCTGCCGGCAACCGGCGCACCCGGAGTCACGGTCGCGGTTCCGGTGGACGACTGGTTCAATCCCAACTTCCGTTTTCCCGAGTCCGGATTCTCCATTGAGGACGCGATCCTGCGCCTGATCCGCCACGCCCTGGCCCAGACCGATGGCAATGTTTCCGGCGCCGGCCGCCTGCTCGGCGTCTCGCGGGATTACCTCCGGTATCGCCTTGGTGGATGGAAGGACGGTTCGAAGCCCGGTGCCAAAGCCGATTCGGACGCTGGGGAATCGTCCCCAGCCTGATGGTCCTCCGTCCCCGCCGGTGCCGTTTCCGCGGTCAGCGCGGAAGCATCTCCGGCGAAAACCCGCGAAAAACGCCCATTATCAGAGCTGGCCCGGTTGGCATGTTCCCAGCAGTAGGTGGTCCATCGGGTCGCCAACGCAGAAACAGGCGGTGGCAACCGAAATGAAAAATCAACAACACACCTGTATGAAGCTCGTGAAACTCCTCGGCCTCGCGACCCTCGCGCTGGCCCTCACCACCTCCGCCCGGCTTTCCGCCGACGAATCCACCACGACCACCCGCCCGGAACGTCCGGCCAATGCCGGCAATCGGGGCGAAAATGTCCGCCCCGGCCGTCTGGCCGACGTGCCGAACCTCGGAATTCCGTCCAAACTGGAACTGCCGGAAGACCTGCAGAAGCTCGTGGACCAGTTCCGCAGCCAGGCGCAGACGTTCGTGGCCTCGCAGAAGGAGCTGGCCCAGCAACTGAAGGGCGCCACCGCCGAGCAGAAGGAGGCGATCAAGGAACAGCTCAAGACCAACCGCGAGAAGTTCCTCGAGGACACCGCCCAGCTGCGCGCCGACATCCGCGAACGCGTCAAGGAACTCCGCGCCACGCTGCAGGACAGCCGGCCGGTGGATGCCGGTGCCGGTGAAGGCCGGGGCAAAGGCCGTCGCGGCGGCAACTGACGCTTCGCGCAGCCGGCCGAACCTCCCCCGTCCAACACGCCGGCTGCGATCTGTGACCGGCGCCCCGCTGCGGGGCGCCGGTCTTTTTTCACCGCAAAGGACGCATGAGGCCGTATCTCCGGCTGTCCGGCTGGCTGGCCGGAAGTCTCGCCGCGCTCGCCGGGCCGATTCAGTTCGCCCCGCCGATGGCCGAGCCCAGTCCCTTCCTGCTCTGGGATCTCTCGACGACGCTGCGCCCGTCCGTCGGCTACAAGACGAATCCCACCCTGGCGAACACGGCGTTCCGTGAAGGCAGCTCCTTCATCAACCTCGGCGTGGAACTGCTCCTGTTCCGCCTGCCCACCGGGCCGGACTCCTTCCACTTCTACTTCTCGGCCGACGACCGGCGCTACGTGGATTCCAGCCTCGTGGACAAGGAGCAGTTCTTCATCTCCCAGGCCAGCTGGCGGCATGAGCTCGGAAGCGGCTGGTCGGTGGGCACCGCGGTCCAGCATGTGTTCGTCAATCAGGTCGTTGACCTCTCCAGCGAGGATCTTGGGCTGGGCATCAGCCGGGCGGCGGGACACGGCCTCACCCTCCGGCCTTCGGTGCGCTACGAATTTGGCCGGTGGTGGCTGGAAGTGGAGGGGGATGCCACCCGGCAGCTCTACGACGAACCACTGGATGATTACTGGGAATTCGTGCCGAAGCTCACCGCGGGACTTCGCCTGGCCCATGGTTCCACGCTCGCCGTCAGCTTGGCCCACACCTGGCGGCCGTTTGACGACTCGCCGCTGCTGACGCCTTCCCGCGAGCTGCTTCCCGGAACCAACACCCGCATCCAGAGCGACCGTCTCGAACTGCGGTGGCGGCAGAACTGGGACGCCGCGAAGGTCTGGAGCACGACCCTACGGGGATTCGGCGTGCTGACCCGGGACAACGGTCTCGGCTTCTTCGACTACCACCGCTACGGCGTGGCCGCGACCGCCCAGTGGGCTCCGGAACGCTGGAAGTTTTCCGCCACCGCCCGGGCGAGCCGCTACGATTACGACGAGCAGCTCATCGCCCCGGATGAGGCCAGCACCCGGGTCCGCGAGGAGCTGTCCGCCGAGGTCCGCGCGGAACTTTCGCTCCGGAAGAACGTCCGGCTGTTCGCCGGCTACGAGCTCGAATTCTCCCAAGGCAATGTCAGCCCGGACAACTTTACCGCGCACACCGGCCAGGCCGGCGTCGAGTGGGAGTTCTGACCGCCCGCCGATTGGGGATTGGACTCCCCGGCAGACTGCGGCAAACCTGCTCCGCGACCGCTCCCGTTGGGCGGATCACGCCTTGAAGGTCCTGGTTCATTCCCGTTGGTCCCCGTGGCTGGCCACAGCGTTTGCCCTCCTGCTGCTGGCCGGCGCCATCGCGCTGACCCAGCAGGAACTCCGGCGTGAACTCCGCAGCCAACTGGCCCGGCGCGACGGAAATCTTTTCGCCCTGCTGGTGCGCCAGCAGCTGCACGCGGACGGCGACGAAACGGTGGTGGACCCGCTGACCGCCCTGCTCGACACGGCCAGATTGCCGGAGCTTCCCGGCCTGCAGACGCTCAGCCTGTATGACCACCGCGGCCGATTCACCGGGGCCATTCCGGCGACCGCCGCCGAAACCGAGCTGTCCCCGGACGCCCAGACCGCCGCGCAGTCGGGCGAGGTGTTTGCCCGGCTCAATCTCCGGGCGGATCTGGCGGCGGAAACGATCCTGCCCGCCGCGGACCACGCCCCGTTGCTCGAAGTGGTGTTCCTGCTGGACGACCCGCTGGGCGGCCCGGCCGGTTTCGTCCGCCTGCTCCTCGACGGCACCGGACTCGCCCGGGAATTCCATGACCTCGACGCCAGCCTTTGGCGGCAGGGCATCCTCGCCTTCCTCCTCGCCGGCAGCGCGATGACCGCGGCGCTCGCCCTCGCGTTCCGCCGGCTGCAACAGGTCAATCGCCGGCTGCAGGAGACCAACGCCCAACTGAGCCTCGCGGCCAAGACGTCGGCCGTCGGCGCGGTTACCTCCCATCTTGTCCATGGCCTGAAGAATCCGCTGGCCGGCCTGCATGGGCTGGTCAGCAGCCGCACCGGCGGCGGCGATCCGGCGGATTGGAATGACGTCGCGGAAACCACCCGCCGCATGCGGACGCTGATCGACGGGGTGATGCGCGTGCTGCGCAACAGTTCCGAGGCGGCCGACTTTGAGATTCCCGTCGGCGAGGCCCTGTCGTCGCTGCTCGCCCGCCTTCGCCCGCTGGCTCGCGCCCAAGGCTCCGAATTGGAACTGAAAATCACCCGTGACGTTTCCGTCCGTGGCCACGAGGCCGACCTCATTACGCTGATCGTCGAAAACCTGGCCACCAACGCGCTTCAGGCCCTCGGCCAAGGGGGAACAGTGCAGATCACAGTGTCCACCGACGCGGCGGGAACCGAAATCCGGGTCACCGACAACGGCCCCGGCCTGCCTGCCGCCGTCGTCACCCACCTGTTTTCCCCGCAGACATCCACCAAGGCGGGCGGCAGCGGCCTCGGCCTCGCCCTGAGCCGCCAGATCGCCACCGGGTTGGGTGCAACCCTGGAGCTTGCAGCCACCGGTCCCGAGGGAACCGCCTTTTCCCTCCGCCTGCCCCGGCGGGAATCCAATCCGGCCGGCGCTTGAACAGGCCGGCAGCGTTACGGTCTCTGTTTACGTGCGTAACCACACTTTCCCGCGGCTTGCCCCCGCAACGCCGCAAGGGCTACGGTGGCGCCCTCGCATGAGCCGCCTGCTGACCGCACTGTTGTGCCTGTTCGCGTTGGGAATTCCGTCCGCCACCGGGGCCGCATGGCGTTGGTCAAACCCCCTGCCCCACGGGAACAACGTCAACGACTTCGCCTTCACCACCAACCGGGGATACGTGCAGGTCGGGGATAGCGGCCAGCTCTACACCAGCGACGATTCCGTGGAATGGACCCGTCACGACATGGGTTTTCGCGAGCAACTCCGGGCCGCGGTGTTTTTCGGTGACCGGCTGGTGGCCACGGGCGAATCCGGCCGGGTCGTCTGGAGCGACGACCTGACCTCGTTTGCCAAGCTTTCGCTCGGGACCACGAATTGGCTGGAAGGAATCGCCGCCTCGTCGGGCCGGCTGGTCGCGGTGGGAGACAACGCCACGATCTACACCAGCGACACCGGCACGACTTGGACACTTCGGACCCTGCCGGCCGCCCAGCAGGCGTGGTTTCGCGGCGCGGCTTTTGGGGGCAGTTCGCCGGGATTTTTCGTCGTGGTCGGCGAGAACAGCACCGTGTTGACCAGCGCCGACGGGGTGACCTGGACCCGCCGCACGGTCACCTCCAGCAACGGCGCGCACCTGAACCGCGTCACCTGGACCGGCGGCGGCTTCGTGGCCGTCGGTGACAGCGGCACGGTGATTTTTGGCAACGCGGCAGGTTCTTCGTGGGTGCGCCAGCAGGCCTCGGGCGCGACCGGCGACCTGAACGGCGCGGCCGCCGCCTCGAACGCCTCGCGGCTGGTGGTTGGGGACCAGGAAGTCCGGCACGCCACGCTGGTGGGGAATTCCGTGGTCTGGACCGCCCAGAATTCCTCCAGCCTCACCGCCCCGGCGCCGATCGCCAACTTCCTCAGCGCCATCTGGGACGGCGAACTGTTCCTGCTCGGAGGTCGCGCCGGCCTGCTGGCTTACGGGGAACCTTCCGCCATTCCCGGGATCATCTCGTGGTCCACTTACCCAAGCCCCAGCCGCAACTGGCTGTTCGACCTTGTGCCGGCCACGGCCTACGGCACGAACACCTCCGTGAAGAGCTCCTATTCCGGGCTCGACTGGACGACCCGGCGCACCACCAACCGGTTTTATGTCGCGGTGGGCGACCGGGCGACGGTGCTGAACTCCGATGACGGGGTGACTTGGGACAGCTCGCTGGTTCCGGCAACCGCTACCAACCGCACGTTCTTCGGCGTGACGGGCAATGACCGCGGACTGGTGGCGGTCGGCAGCGGCGGCGCCCTCCTCTTCAGCCCGCCCAGCTACGAACAGCTGGTCACGACCAACAGCTTCACGAACGGCGCGACGGTCACTTCGGTCACGGTCACGAATTGGATCAACACGCTCGGACTCGTCTGGCAGGCGGCCACCTCGCCAACCGCCGTGGACCTTCAGGCCGCCGCATCGTCGGCGGATATTTATGTGGTGGGCGGCTCGGGAGGCCTCCTCGCAACCTCGGCAGACGGCACCAACTGGACCGCGAGAACATCGGGCACCACCCGCTTCCTCAGCGGTCTGGAGCACCACGAAAACGGCTTCGTCGCCGTGGGTGACTTCGGAACGATCCTGACCTCATCCGACGGCCTCACGTGGACTCCCCGCAGCTCCGGCACCACGAACTGGCTTTACCGGGTCCGCCAGGCCAACGGGCTGTTCGTCGCCGTCGGCCAGAACGGCACCGTGCTGACCAGCCCCGACGCCGCGCTTTGGACCAGTCGGGCCACTGGTATCACGAACTGGCTGAACGACGCGGAATTCGTGGCGGGAAAATGGTTTGTGGTCGGCAACCAGGGCACGGTCCTGACGAGCGAAGACGCCGTCACCTGGAGCGTGGACAGCTCCATCATCACCGGCAAATCGCTCTACGCCGCCACGACCCTGCGGGAACAGCTGATCACCGCTGGTGTCGAAGGCGTGATTCTCCGGTCGCAGATCGGCGTGTTCCCGGCACCGGTGCAGATATCGAACTTTCCCCGGAGCGAAACGGAACAGCTGTTCCTGTTCGCCGGTTCGCCCGACCAGCGCTTCCGGCTCGACCGGGGACCTGCCCTGACGGAGTGGTCGCCCGAGACCGAACTCGAGATCACGGATCCGTCGGGCACGCTGCTCTACCTGAGCCCGCTCACCAACGCCCCCGCCAGCCAGTTCTTCCGCAGCGTGGAACTGGGTCCCTGAGGCGCACGAAAACGGCCCGCGCCCGCGCCCGTTCAACCTCTGATGCGTTCCGCCCCGGCGTAAACGTTGAAACGGCCGTCGCGCAGGAATCCGATGAGGGTCTGCCGGTTCTCGCGGGCAAAATCGACGGCCAGGCTGGAGGGTGCCCCCACCGCCGCGATCAATCCGATGCCGCCTGCCAGCGCCTTTTGCAGGATCTCAAAGGAAGTCCGCCCGCTGACCAAAAGCCCGCTGCCGGTCAACGGCAGCCGGCCCTCGAGCAGCGCCCGGCCGAGCAGCTTGTCGACCGCGTTGTGGCGCCCCACGTCCTCCCGCAAGGCCTGGATCGCTCCGGCCCCGTCAAAGAGGGCCGCCGCATGGAGGCCGCCTGTCCGGCTGAAGGTTTCCTGTGCCGCCGCCATCCGCGAAGGCAGCCCCAACAGCACCGAGGCCGAAATCTCCGGCCCGGCGGCAATCTTCGGAAATCGCCCTCGCAGGGACCGGATGCTCGCCTTGCCGCAAAGTCCACAGCTGGAGGCCGCGAACACGTGCCGGGTCAATGCCGCGTAGTCCACGGTCGTCCCCGGTTTCAGGAAAACATCCAGGACGTTGCCCGCACGATTTCGGGGATGCGGCCGCACCGAACCAAGCTGCTCCCGCGACTGCAGCAACCCTTCGCTGACGAGGAATCCCACGGCCAGTTCCTCGTCATGCCCCGGGGTCCGCATCACCACGGCCACCGAGCGGGTGTCCACCCGGATCTCCAGCGGCTCTTCCCGGGCAACTTCGTCCAATCCCAGACCGACGTCTTCGCCGGCGGCCCAACGGCGAATCCGAACCGCCCGGACGCGGTCGGACGGCGAACGTTGGGGGCGCGGCGTCGGCACCGGAAAGCTCAGCCGCAGAGGCCGGCGAGGTAACGTTCTGCCTCGATGGCCGCCGCGCAGCCCATTCCGGCCGCGGTGATGGCCTGACGATAGACGGAATCGGCGCAGTCGCCCGCGACGAACACGCCGGGCACACTGGTGGCGGCCCCGCGTTTCAGGACGAAGTAGCCGGCGTCGTCGAGATCGAGCTGGCCCTTGAACAGCTGGCTGTTCGGGTAATGGCCAATGGCCACGAACAGGCCCGCGCAGGGCAGAACGCTTTCCGCACCGGTCTTGAGGTTCTTCAGCTTCACGCCGGTCACCTTGCCCGCGGCCACGTCCTGCACTTCGGTCACCACACTGTCCCATACCGGCTTGATCTTCGGGTTCGCCAGCGTGCGCTCCGCCATGATCTTCGAGGCCCGCAGCGTGTCCCGGCGATGCACCAAATACACCTGTGAGGCGAAGCGGGTGAGGTAGTTCGCCTCCTCGCAGGCCGAGTCGCCCCCGCCGACCACGACCAGCGGCTGGTTGCGGAACATCGGCAGGGCGCCGTCGCAGGTGGCACAGTAGGTCACGCCCCTCTTTTCCAGCTCGTGCTCGCCCGGCACATCCAGGTGCTTGTGTCCCGCGCCGCTGGCGATGATGAGGGTCTTCGTCTCCACCAATTCGCCGTCTACCGTCAGGCGGATCGGGCTGCCCGTGATCTCGGCCTTCTCGACCACGCTGCCATAGCGGACCTTGGCGCCGAACTTTTCTGCCTGCTGCTGCATCCGCATCATCAGCTCCGTGCCGTCAATACCCTCGGGGAAGCCCGGAAAATTCTCCACGATGCTGGTCGTCGTCAGCAGGCCGCCGGGCGTGGACCCGGTGAGCAGCAGCGGGCTGAGGTTCGCCCGGGCGGTGTAGATGGCCGCGGTGAGGCCGGCACAGCCGGAACCGATGATGACGACGTTCTCCATAGAGGTGGCGACACGGTAGGCACGGAGTTTTGCCGCGGCAAGGCACCGGCAGATTCCAACGGGAAGTTCTCCGCCGCAGGTCCGCCGCCGGACCAGCGAAGGCATCGACGGCCGCGTCCGGAGTTCATCGAAACCAGCGCCAAGACCGCGTCGGCCGGAAAGGGTCGCTGCGGATTCCACTCGCGGCCTTCGTGGCGCCGGGGATTCTCCCGGCGCCATGCGCTATCTCATCCGCGAAAAACTGTTCTCCTTCGGCGACGACTTCTGGATCCAGGACGCCACCGGGCGCGACGTCTATCTGGTGGATGGCCGGGCCTTCACGCTCCTGCGGGAAAAGCTGGTGATCAAAAATGCCGCCGGCGATGAGCTCGGTTTTCTCCGCGAGAAGTTCGTCTCCCTGCACAAGGCCTACGAAATCCATCGGGACGGCCGGCATGTGGCCACGGTGCGCAAGGACCTGTTCACCCTGTTCCGGTGCCGATTCACCGTGGATGTGCCCGGTCCGGACGACTACGAGGCCCAAGGCAGTTTCCTCGACCACGAATACACCTTCAGCCGCCAGGGACGCACCGTCGCCACGGTCTCCAAGAAGTGGTTCTCCTTCCGTGACACCTATGCCGTGGACATCGCCGAAGGGGAGGACGACGTCCTGCTGCTGGCCAGCGCCGTGGTGATCGACCAGATCTGTCACGATCAGGACGGCGGCAAAGGCGGACATCACTGAACCGCACGGAACCGCACCCACAGGCCGTTTCCGATCGGCGTCCGGTCAGGTCGAGGATAGTCCGGCGTTCGTCCACGTGGACTCGATGAAGCGCTTCAACTCGGCCCGGGAAATTCCGTCGAGGGCGGCATCCAGCAGCGCGCCGCCGCGCTCCACCGACCCGGCCGGACCGCTCCGCAGGATGTTGGCGATCTGGCCAAAGGACAGCGCTGCGTCTCCGGAGAGACCCTCGGCTTTCCCGACCCGCAGTGCCGCCCGCAAGTCACTCACGGCAGCGTCATCCAACTCCGCGAGAGCGGCCAGGAACACCTCGGCCCGGTTGTGGCTGTAGAATCCGCCGGGATTGCCAAAGACCGCGGTAAGCGCCGCCTTCCGTTCCTCGATTCCGTTGGTCGCCATCGGGTCTTCGGATGATGCGGCAGGACGGCTGCAATTCCCCGCGCCGGGCGGGGCCAGCATGGAACCACGGCGCCGCAGGGTGATCTCCAACTGTGCCGGGAAACCACCGTCGGCCGCCGAAACGGCCGCGTCCTTGGCCACCAGCCACCGGAGGCCGGACGCGCCATCCGACTCCTGGACTTCTCGCGCGACCGCGGGGAGTCGCACCGTGACCTGCTCGACGGCCCAGTCAGGTTCGGACGCCAAAGGTCCCGGTGTTGGAGAGTCGGCTTCCAGCTCCCGGCGCAATGCCGCGATGACCTCGCCCAGCGGTTTCATCGGTCGCGTCGTCTAGCCTCCGCAACCGGCATCACGCCTTGCGGCGCCACGCGGCGAGGAACATGCCGTTGCCGCCGGTTTCCTGCGGCCACAGCGTCAGCGCCGTGGTCGGAACCTTGGCGGGGTTGAACGGGTTTTCCAGCGGGAGCGGTTCCAGTTCCGGATGCTGCCGGGTAATCACCTCGGCCACTTCGAACGTCTCGGCCCGCGTAAGCGTGCACACGGCATAGATCAGCCGGCCGCCGGGTTTCAGCGCCGCCACGGCGTGATGCACGATCTGCTTCTGGATGGCCGCCAATTCGGTCACGTCCTGCGGCTGAACCGTCCAGCGGGAATGCGGATTGCGTCCCCACGTGCCGACACCTGAACACGGCGCGTCCACCAGGATGCCGTCGAACAGCGTGTTGGTCGGGAGCTTCTCGGTGCCGTCCCAGGCCCGGGAACGGTAATTGAAGCAGCCGGCGCGACCCGCGCGCAGCTTCAGCCGGTCGAGACGCCACTGCGAACGGTCCGTGGCCCAGATCAACCCCTTGCCGCCCATCAGGTCGGACAGGTGAAGCGTCTTGCCGCCTTCACCGGCGCAGGCGTCCCACCAGGTTTCTTCCGGCTTCGGTGCGCACAGAATGCCCACCGCCTGCGAGGCGATGTCCTGGATCTCAAAGCCGCCGGATTGGAACAGGTCGTGACGGAACAGGTCCTCGTCGCCCTGATACCGGAAGGTTTCCGGAAACCGCTCCAATCCCGCCGGCTCCGCCCCGGGAAGTTTTCCGGGCAGGTCGGACACGACCGTCTTGCGGGCGCGCAGCCAGAGAATGGGTTCCGTCTGCAAGGAACGCACCCACGCCGGCGTGACCGCCAACTGCTCGGACGGCCAGGCCGGCAGCGCGCGGGAGACCATCTCGGCCTCATCCACTTCCCGGGGATTGGCCGCAAAACGGTCGGCAAGTTCCAACGCCCCCTGGATGCGCCGGGGCAGCGGGTCGTCCGTCGGCAGCCAGTTTTGCCACCGGTAAAAGCTGAACACCGCGCGGCTGATCCACGCGCTGTCGCCCCGGGTCAGGCGTTTGCGGCGGGACAGGGTCTGCCGCAACAGAAGATCGGCCGGAATGCGGGCGGTGGCCTTCTCGACGACCATTGCGGCCAGTTCCAGATTTGTCCGTTCGGTGTCGGGCACCGCTTCCGCCTCAAGGCGTTCCCGGTGCATGCCCGGTCCCTCCGGAGCGCGCTGGGGGCGCATCGGTCCTCGGCGCGGTCCGTCGGCAAAGCGCTCGGGCCGCGGACCCCGCGGGCCGCGGAAATCACGCCGGTCGCCGGGAGGCGAATACGGCGCCCGACCGCCGCCCCACGGCTGGTCGTCATTGCCTTCAAATCCGTCATCGGGACGCCGATACGGACCCCGCGCCGGCGGCCCCGAACGGTCACGGAAATCAGGACGCGACTGGGGTCCCCGCGCCGGACCGCCCCCGTAGCCTCCGCCTTGGCCATAGCCACCACCTTGGCCATAACCGCCGTAACCTTCGGGTTCACGGCTTGGCCCACCGTATCCGCCGGGCCCGCCACCCCCGCCGGGCCGGCGGTAGAACGGCCGTTGGCCGGACCGGATTGCCTCGCGTTCCAATCTTCCCGGCCGGGGCGGACGCGGCTGTTCGAACGACTTTTGCGATCCATCGGGACGGAAGCTTACCCGCGGACGAAACGGCCGGCCTTCGCCACCCGCACCGCGTTCGTCGCCGCCCTCGCCGTAACTGCGACCGCCCTCGCCATAGCCGCGGCCGCCACCGGCGAACGGACGGCCATAGCCGCCGCCTTCTCCCTGGTAGGGCGGGCGCGACGCATAGGGCCGTCCCTGCCCATAGCCGCCGCCGGGACCACGCGCCGGACCGGCTCCCGGACCGCGCCCAAATCCGCGCGGCGCCGGCCGGTCATAGTTGCGGCCGCCACCTCCGCCACCCGGACCGCGGCGCTGCGGCCCCCGGCCGCCGGAAGGAGGAAAATCAGAGGAAGGTGTCATGGCTGTTTCGGACTGGATTCGGTTTTCGGAAGTTGCAGAAGCACGGCGTGAACGCGGGCGACATCGCCCATGTAGTTGCCGGGAACGGCCAGGCTGGCCGCCTTCAGGATGTGGTCCTTCGCCTTGGCAGCGTCGCCGGCCGCCTCGTGAAAAAGCCCGATGTAGAGGTGGGCGTAGAACTCGCGTTCCTTGAGTTCCTCCGCGGCGGGTTCGCCCGCTTTGGTGGCAGCTAAGACCTGTTCTTCGGTCCCCTTGCCGGCGAAGAGCCGTTGGATCTCCGCCATCGGGACCCGCGAATCCCGCGAGACATCGATCAGCTGCTTCCGCGCGGCCTCGATTCCATCGGTTCGGGCGACACAGAGGTAATGCCAGGCGGCATTCTCGACGTCCTCGGGGTTGGCGGACTTGTGCGTCTCGAACTGCTTCCGGCCGTCCGCGTAGCGCCCGGCGTAATACAGGGCGATGCCGCGTTGCCAGTTCTGCGGCACGAGGGCAGGCGCCAGCTCGTTGGCCTTGTCGAAATCGGCACAGGCGGCCTCGATCCTGCCGGCCTTGAACAGCAGGGCGGCCCGTTCCTGCCGCAGCGTGGCAATTTCGGGATCCAGCCGCACGGCCTCGTCGAGGTCGTTGAGCGCTCCCTTGCCGTCGCGCAGGATCATCCGCATCTGTGCCCGCGCATGGATCAGCCGGGAGTCCTTGGGGTTGGCGGTGATCGCCCGCGAGATGAGTTCAATCCCCTCCTGCTTTTTGCCGGAGCGCCAGGCGGACACGGCCTGTTCGCGCAATTCATCGGCGGCGGTATCCGCCGCCGACAGCAGGAACCCGCCGAACAGCGGCAGAAGAAGAAGGAGACGCCAGTGAAGCATCGGTCAGGGAGCAAAGGGATAGCATGCCGGGGGCGCGAGACAATTTTCCCCGCCGATCCGCCCGGTTGCCGGCACCTTCAGCGGTATTCCTGGTGGAGCTTCACCGCGTCGCTCTTGCGCCGGCTCCGGATGTTGAGGAACTCCACCGCCACCGCAAAGACCATCGCGAAGTAGATGTAGCCCTTGTTGACGTGCTGATGGAAGCCCTCCGCGACCAGCATCGTGCCGATGAGGATGAGGAACGACAGGGCCAGCATCTTCACCGTGGGATGCCGGTCCACAAAGCCGCTGATCTGGTTCACGAAGACCAGCATCACGATCATCGCCAGGATCACCGCGGCGATCATCACCCCGAGCATCTTGACCATGCCCACTGCCGTGATCACGGAATCGAGCGAAAACACGATGTCCAGCAGCAGGATCTGCACAATGACGCTGACAAAGGTCGGCGCCACTCCGGCCGATTTTTCACCGTCCTCGCCTTCCAGCTTGTGGTGGATCTCCCGGACGCTCTTCCACAACAGGAACAGGCCGCCGACGATCAGGACCAGATCCTTGCCGGAAACGGCCAGCTTCAATTCGTGCCCGGACAGCGACAACGTCTTCTCGATGAACGGTTTGTCCATCTTCACCACCCACGCGAGACTGGCCAGCAGGAGGATGCGGGTAATGAGGGCCAGGGCCAATCCCAGCTTGCGCGCCCGGGATTGCTGCTCGGCCGGCAGCTTGCCGCTGAGGATCGAGATGAAGATGAGGTTGTCGATGCCCAGCACCACTTCGAGCGCCGTCAACGTCGCGAGACTGATCCAGACATCAGGGTTGGTAAGCCAATCCATGGGCGCGGACGCTAGCGAGAGGGCCGGCTTCCGCCAATGGAACGTTGAGCGGCGCCTTCCATGCCCGGTGGGACCGGGAATCGCCTCCCCCGCGACGCGCCCCTTGGCCTGCCCGCCGCCTTGACCCTGCCCCGGCGAAGTCCATCCTCGGCCCTTGTTCGGGGAGCCCGGGAAGCGGGCTGAGAGTTCCGGCGGTCCGGAAGACCCGTTGAACCTGCTCCGGGTCATGCCGGCGAAGGAAAACCTTCCCCCGCTTCCCCGGACTTCTGCTGACCATGCCATTCGTGCGCCATGCCGCGTCGGTCGCGCGTCCGGGATTCCTCTCCGGACCGCACCCGCGGCTGCCCGCATCCCGTTGCCCTGCTTTTCCATGAACAATCGTTCCGACAATCCCCAGCCCCACAGCTCCGACCAGCTTCCCGCCAGCCGCCGCATTTACGTCGCGGGAACGCTCCATCCGGACGTCCGCGTGCCCATGCGCGAGATTTCGGTCACTCCGACCAAATCCTACACGGGCGCCGTGACGCCCAACGATCCGGTGCGCGTGTATGACTGCAGCGGCCCTTGGGGCGACCCGGAATTTACCGGCTCCGTGGAACACGGCCTGCCCGCGCTCCGCCGCGAGTGGGTTCTCCGGCGTGGCGACGTGGAGGAATACGACGGCCGCGCGGTGAAACCGCAGGACAACGGCTACCTCTCCGACAAGCACGCCGAATACGCCAGCAAGGCCGAGAAGAACCGTCTGGTCGAATTCCCCGGCCTGACATCCCAGCGCCGCCGTCCGCTGCGCGCGAAGGCCGGCAAGGTCGTCACGCAACTCGCCTACGCCCGCGCTGGCATCATCACGCCGGAGATGGAATACATCGCCATCCGCGAAAACATGGGCCGCGCCAAGATCGCCGAAATGTCGAAGGACATCGTCCGCAACGACCTCAACAAGCAGCACGCCGGGAGCTCTCAACTCTCAACTCCCAACTCTCAACCGTCTCCCTACACGCCCAGCATTTTCAATCGTTTCCCCCAACGCATCCCCGCGCAGATAACGCCCGAGTTCGTCCGCGATGAAGTCGCCGCGGGACGCGCCATCATCCCGAACAACATCAATCACCCCGAGTCCGAGCCGATGATCATCGGGCGCAACTTCCTCGTGAAGATCAACGCCAACATCGGCAACAGCGCCGTCGCGTCGAGCATTGAGGAGGAGGT
>CAIWAH010000273.1 GCA_903910585.1 uncultured Verrucomicrobiota bacterium | reverse complement strand
TGAATACTTCTACCTGATCGCGGGAAGTGTGGACTTGGTGTTGGAGGAGCTGGCGACCGGCGAACGGGTCGAATGGCACTTGGCAACGGGTGACCTGGTGTTCCTCGAACCGGGCATCGTGCATGCCTACCGGCCGCAATCGGATGGCCAGGCGGTGGAGTTCTCGCCCCAGCGTTTCGCGGTGGAAGATACGCTGCGAAAGGTTATTGTGGCCCCGGCTGGCTGAAACGGACTTCCCATCGCGCCCTGCGGATTGCCAGACTTCGCCCGCGTGAAACAGGTCATCCTCAGTCCCGGCGAGAAGGTCCACATCATCCACCGGCGGTTGTTCGAGCACGACCCGCACCGGCATTTCGTCGGCACCGTGGAAGCCTACGATGCCGGCGTGCTGCGGGTCACCGGACACGTTTACTCGGTGGACCCGCTGACGTTCCAGTTCGTGCGCCGGGCCGATCCGCGCACCCGCATCGTTTCGGCCGCGTCCGGTGAAGTGATCATCAACGTGCTGCCGGCCTCGGTGAAACTCGACAAGGTCCGCTACAAGCAGGAGGCCAATGTGCTGCGCGTCACCGACGGCAGCGAATGGCACCTCGACATCAGCGAAGTGACCTGGCGGTGAAGTGCCCCGGGGCCGCTGCCGGAACGGAGTGGCCAACCCCAACTGCCATGGACCAAGCCCGTCTGACCGCGTTTCTGGAACGGCAATTGCCCGCGGCGCTCGACCTGTTGCGCCGGATGGTCGGCATCAACTCCTGGACCCTGAACCGCGCGGGCGTCAACGAGGTGGGGCGCCTGACCGCGGAGGCGTTCGCCCCGTTGGGGTTCACGGCAGAATTCGTCGCGTCCACCAATCCCGAGTTCGGTGACCACCTGGTTCTGACCTGCGGTCCGCTCGGCGCGCCGGGCCTGGCCCTGGTGTCGCACCTCGACACCGTGTTTCCGCCCGAGGAGGAGGCCCGGAACGACTTCCGCTGGCAGCCCGAGGGCGACCGCATCTTTGGTCCCGGCACCCACGACATCAAGGGCGGCACCGTGATGATGTGGCTGGTGCTGCACGCGCTGCGGGAGTGCGCGCCTGAGTTGTTCGCCGCGACCCGCTGGCAGCTGTTCCTGAACTCGTCCGAGGAACTTCTGTCGCCCGACTTTGGCGAGCTGTGCCGCGCGCGGTTCACCCCGCAAACCCTCGCCGCGCTGGTCTTCGAGGCCGAAGGCAAGCTGGCTGGCGGCCGGCGGTTGGTGCGATGCCGGAAGGGTCGGGCGACGTGGCGCCTGACCGCCAGCGGGCGGGGCTCGCACGCCGGCGTGAAGCATGGCCACGGTGCCAACGCCATCGTTCAGCTTGCCCGCACGCTGGAGCAGGCTGCGTCGCTCACCGACTACGAGCGGGCGCTGACCGTGAATCCGGGCGTGATTCGCGGCGGTGGTGGCCTCAACCGCGTGCCGCACGAGGCGGTGGCGGAGGGCGAACTGCGGGCGTTCGATCCGGCCGTCTACGCGGCCGGCAAGGCGGCGCTGCTCGGCCTGGCCGGCCCCGGTTCGGTGACGAGTTCCGTGGACGGCTTTGCGTGTTCCGTGACCGCGGAAATCCTGACGGAAAGCCGCCCGTGGCCGGTCAATCCGGGCACCGACCGTCTGCTTGAGATCTTTCGGGCCGCCGGCGCGGAAGTGGGGCAGGCTATCGAGGGCGAGGCCCGCGGCGGTCTCAGCGACGGCAATTACCTCTGGGATGCCCTGCCGACGATTGATGGGCTCGGGCCTGCCGGCGACAATGACCATTGCTCCGAACGCAGCGCCGACGGCACCAAACTGCCCGAATACTGCGAAGTGAGCTCGTTTGTCCCCAAGGCGGTGCTCAACACAGTCGCCATGTCCCGGCTGCTGATCCCGGGCGCGTTGGGCTGATCACGGGGCCTTCGCCGGCCGGTGCGCCAGTTCTTCTTCCGCCAGCTTGCGGATGTAGGCGGCGAAATCCGGATCCTCGCCCCGGAGCAGTTGGGGCAGCAGTCCGCGGAAATCCTCCCGTCGGCACCATTCGCGCATGTAGTCCTCCCAGGATTTCCAGAGGCGCTGCTGCTGGCCGCTCATGTCCTCCTCATACACGAGCAGGTAGGCGCGCTCGAACAGCGAGACGAGAATGTCGAGCAGCACCAGCTTGCGTTCCTGCTGCTCCTCCGTCAGCGGATGAATGCGGGCCGCGGTGAGGTGAAGGTCCGAATTCTGGAGCACCAGCTTGAGGAACTCGGCGTATTCGTCGGACAGGCGCTGGTAAACCTCCTCGTCCTCGGCCGCGCGCTCCTTGCGCTGTTCCCACACGAAGACCGCGATGGCAAACGGCAGGCCGACCACCGTCACCACGTAGCTCCACAGCTCCCAGTCTTCGCGGGACATGCGGCAACATACTCCTGCCAACGCGGCTCGGCTAGTGCGGGAAGGTGAGCCTCTCGGAAAGCCGGCGGCCCGGCAGTTCCGGAGAAACGTCGGATCACTGCTGGATGAAGTAACTCAGGTTTTCCAGCTCGATGGCCAGGTTGACGCTGTTGACGGTGACCGTGTCCGGAACCGTGAGCATGGCCGGGGAAAAGTTGAGGATGCCGCCGATGCCGGCCTCGACGAGGGCGTTGGCCACGGTCTGCGCCGCGGTGGCCGGCACCGCGATGATGGCCATGCGGACGCCTTTGTCGCGCACCACCCGGGCGATGCGGTCCATCGCGTAGATGGGCACTTCCAGCGGCTTGTCGCGGTCGCGGTCGGGCTCGGCATCAAAGGCGGCCACGATCTCGAAGCCTTCCTGCTCGAACCCGCGATAACTGAGGAGCGCCGTGCCGAGATTGCCGACGCCCACCAGGACCACCGGTTGCAGGCGGTTGGTGCCCAGCAGATCGGAGATCATGCCGGCGAGCTGCTCGACGTCGTAGCCAAGCCCGCGGGTGCCGAACTGGCCGAAGTAGGTCAGATCCTTCCGCAGCTGGGTCGGCTTGACCCCGGCGGCGTTTGCCAGGGCCTCGCTCCGCACGGTGCTGAGACCGTTCTCCCGCAGCCGGTGCAGGCAGCGCAGATAGACCGACAGGCGGTAGATCGTCTTGCGCGGGATTTCGGGGCGGACCGTTTTCTTCAAGCACGCCGAGGCTAGGCGGTCAGGGTTCGCCCGCAAGGCTCCGTCGCGGGGCTACCTTCACGCGGGCGCACCTTGGCATCGCCCCTGGGGAGGCTCCCTCGCCCCGCAGCGGAGCGCGGGGAGAGGGCCGGGGAGAGGGGCGCCCAACGAAAGGTTGCCGGTTTTCCAGGGCACCTCCTCTCCCTCGCCCTCTCCTCCGCTCCGCTGCGGAAGAGAGGGAGACGGGGCAGTGCCGGGCAGTGCCCCCGTTACGCGGTGCAGGGCATCAGGATGCCGTCGCGCATGCCGTGGACGATCTTCTTGTCCGCGGGGACCACCGTCGCCAGCACGCCGCCGAGACGCGGCCGGGCAGCGTCGCCGTCACCGTGGACGAAGTAGTAGGGGCAGAGCCGGGCCCGGCCGGGCATCGCGACCACCTTTTCCGCGTCCAGATCGCAGTAGGCCGCCTCAACGAGGCGTGGCCGATGAAACTGCTGGACCACATACGGCGTGCGGGGCCAGGCGGCGAGGGCGCGGTCCACCGCGCCGCTCCAGTCGGCCGTGCTGAGGTCGCTGCCGAGGTAAACGCCGCGCGCTCCCCACGCTTCCTCGCTGTAGCCGGAGACCTTGAGGATCAGCTCGCGTTCGCGCTGGCTCAGTCCCTTGAGCTGCTGCCAGTCCGTCAGTTCCAGGCCAGGATAGGCGGCGTTCGGCGGCAGCGGTGCGGGATCAAGCACCCAGGTTCGCGGCACGTGCCGGAGCAATCGCTGGAAGAAACCCTCGCCGAGCTCCTGCCGCCAGAAGGCGCGCAAGTTGCGGTTCCACAGCAGCGCGAACAGGAGTTTTTCCTCGAAGATCGGCTTGGGCGGGGGCGTGAGCCGGATCCGCTTTTCCGCGGCGAGCGAGTGGATCGCCGCGGAGTTCGGGACGTTCGCAAGGTCGAAGAGTTCGAAGAAACGATACACCGCGTCGCCGTGTGCGAAGTCCGTGAAGGCCGCGTCCCGGACCTGAAAGCGTTCGCCGCCGAGCTGGCCTGCGAGCCACGCCATTTCGGGGCGGTAACTTTTCGCCTCTTCCGAAACTACCAGGTGAGCCCGCGCCGCGCTTCCGAAGATTCCTGCGAAACCTTCCTGCATCCCCGTCGCGCCGCCAATGATGGCCGCGGGGTTGGGCAGACCGGCGTAGGTCTGGTTCAGCCACTGGGTCAGTCCAATGCCGCCGG
>CAIWAH010000272.1 GCA_903910585.1 uncultured Verrucomicrobiota bacterium | reverse complement strand
GCTCGACGCGTTGGATCAGGGCTTCACGTCCGTCGAGGCCGACATCTACCTCGTGGAGGGCAAGCTGCTCGTTGCGCATGACCGGAAGGATCTGAAGCCGGAACGCACGCTGCAGGCGCTGTATCTGGAACCGCTCGCCGCCCGGGTGGCAAAGAACGGCGGCCAGGTCCACGCCGGCGGAAATGGGTTCACACTGCTCGTGGACATCAAGGACCACGCCGCCGCGACCTACGCCGTCCTGCGCACGGAGTTGGCGAGCCATTCGGCGATGCTAACGCGCTTCACGCCGACCAACACCACGCCGGGCGCCATCACCGTCGTCCTGTCCGGCAATCGTCCGACGGAACAGGTCGCGGCCGAACCGGTGCGCTGGTGCGGCATCGACGGGCGCTTCGCGGAGCTCACCAACAACCTGTCGCCGCATCTGGTCCCGCTCGTGAGCGACAGTTGGAAGACGCACTTCGAGTGGGCCAAGGACGGCCAACTGGCGGAAGCCGACCGCACCAAGCTCAGAGCGTTGGTCACCCGGGCCCACGGTGAGGGACGCAAGATCCGCTTCTGGGGAGCACAGGATCAGCCCTACATTTGGCGCGAGCAGTTCGACGCCGGCGTGGACTACATCAACACCGACAAGCTGGCCGAATTGGCCGCCTTTCTCGCGGCTGCCCAGCCTTCCAAGCCATGACCGCGAACGCCCTTTCCTGGAACCAACGCGCCCGCGCCCGTTTCCCCGCCGGTTCCAACGGTGAATTCGGCATGCCGGACGAAACGGTCCCGGTGATCGAGCGCGGCTCCGGCTGCCGCGTTTGGGACACCGAGGGACGCGAGTTCCTCGACCTGACGATGGCGTGGGGTTCGACCCTGGTCGGTCACGCGCATCCGAAGGTCGTCGAAGCCGCAACCAAGGCCGCGATCGAAGGCACCAATTATGCCGCGGTGAACCGCCGCAGCGTCGAGCTGGCCGAACGCATCTGCGCGTTGAGCCCGTGCGCGGAACGCATCCGCTTCGTCGCGTCCGGCACCGAAGCCACGATGCTTTGCCTGCGCGTCGCCCACGCCGCCACCGGCCGGCCGAAGGTGCTACGCTTCGAGGGAGCTTACCACGGCCAGCATCCGGTCGGCATTGCGGGCATGATCCACAGCCGTCCGTCGGCTCTGCCCTCATGCGATCCGGCCGGGGCCGGTGCGCCTTGGGTCGAGCGCGACGTGTTGGTCGCCCCCTACAACGACCTTGGCCGCACCGCGGAGATCATCGCCGCCCATGCCGGCGAACTGGCCGCGGTGATCGTCGAGCCGTTCCACCGCTGCCTCTCGCCGGTGCCGGGGTTTCTGGAAGACCTCCGGGAAGTGACCCGACGTCACGGCGTCGTCCTGATCTTCGATGAGGTGGTGACCGGCTTCCGTTTCGCCCTCGGCGGCGCCCAGGAATACTACGGCGTTCGCCCGGATCTCGTGGCCTACGGCAAGGCGCTGGGCGGCGGCTTTCCGCTCGGGGCCTATGCCGGTCGCGCCGACCTGATGGACGCGGTCAACGAACACCGCTTGCCCGGGCCGAATTACGCCTGGTCCGCTTCCACGACCGGCGGCAACCCCGTGTCGTGCGCCGCCGCGCTGGCCGCCATCGAGCTGTTTTCCGCGCCGTGGGTTTACCCGGGCCTGCATGCGGCTGGCCGGAAACTGCGCGAAGGTATGGCGGCCGTGGCCCGGGAACAGGGCGAAGCCGTGCAGATCCTCGGTGACGGACCATTGGCGCAGGTCGCGTTTTCAGACCGGGCCATCCAAGACCAGCAAGGCTGGCTCGCGAGCAACCGGGCCCGCGGCCGGGCGGTGATGCTGGAACTGCTCGCCCGCGGGGTGTTCCTGAACCCGATGGGCACAAAGCTTTACCTGTCGCTTGCCCATACCGACGCGGACATCGAAGAATTCGTGGCGCGCTTCGCCGCCGCGTTGCGCGCCACTGCGCCTGCGCGATGAATTCCGCCCGCAACGTCGTCCTCGGTTCGCTGGTCGCCTTCGCGGTCCTCATCGGATTGCTGGCGTGGAATCCGCGTTCCCGTTCGCTGGCGACTTCCCCGGCCGGCACTCCGGCCCGGCCGCTGCTGGTGTATTGCGCCGCGGGCATGAAGGCGCCGATGGAGGCCATCGCAAAGGAATACGAATGGCGGTTTGGCGTGCCGGTCCAATTGCAGTTCGGCGGCTCGGGGACGTTGCTCAGCAACCTCCGTGTCTCGAAACAGGGCGACCTGTTCCTTGCGGCCGACGACTCGTTCCTCGACCTCGCCCGTTCCAATCACCTGATCGCCGAAACGCTGCCGCTCGCGCGCATGACGCCGGTCATCGCGGTGAAGCGCAGCAATGCCGGACGGTTCAAGTCCCTGGGCGATCTGGAGCGGGACGGCGTGAGCCTGGCGTTCGCCAATCCCGAAGCCGCCGCCATCGGCAAAGTCTGCCGCGATCTGCTCCAGCGCGCCGGCCGCTGGGGCGCGCTGCAACCGCGGATCAAGGTGCTGAAGCCGACCGTCAACGACCTCGCCAACGATGTGAAGTTGGGCACGGTGGACGCCGCGTTGGTCTGGGATTCGACCGTCGCGCAGTATCCGGAACTCGAGGCGATTCATCTGCCGGAGCTCGACGCCGGCGCGGCTTCGGTGTCGCTCGCGGTCCTCGAATCCACCACGCAGCCGGCGGCCGCGCTGCGGTTCGCCCGGTTTGCCGCCGCCCGCGATGCCGGGCTGAAGGAATTCGAGCGACACCACTTCACCGTCGTGCGCGGCGACCTATGGAGCGAGGCGCCGGAAGTCCTCTTGTTTTCCGGCGGCGTCAACCGGCTGGCCATTGAGGACACGCTCCGGCGCTTCGAGGAACGCGAGGGCGTGAAGGTCACGCGCGTTTACAACGGCTGCGGCATCCTCACCGCGCAGATCCGCTCCGGCCAGCGGCCCGATGCCTATTTCGCGTGCGACGTGTCGTTCATGACCACGGTCAGCAATTTCTTCACGCCCGCGGTCAATCTCGCCGAGACCCGCATGGTCATCCTGACACAGAAGGGCAACCCGGAGAATCTGCGCAGCCTCGCCGACCTGACAGCACCCGGGCTCGCCGTCGGCGTCGCCAATGAGCAGCAAAGCGCGCTCGGTTCGCTAACCGCCCGCCTGCTTCGTTCGCAGGGACTG
>CAIWAH010000271.1 GCA_903910585.1 uncultured Verrucomicrobiota bacterium | reverse complement strand
CGAATCCCAGCGGGTGACGGGGCAGGGCACCGGCACGCCGGTGCGCGTGACCATTACCCCGCAGGTGGGCGTCGAGGCCCGCTTCTGGCGCGTGCGGAGACCTTAGGCGAGCGAGCAGAAAAAGACGGAACCAACATCTGGCGACGAAGATGAACCGGAGTTTTATGAAACGTAGCTGTTTGACTGTAGTGAAGCGATGGGTGGGAGTGATGCTCTGCGGCTTAGCCTTGGAGGCAGCTCCGATCGCGGTCACCACGCATCCGGAAGGCGGATTGGTTCCACCAGGGGGAGTCTGGCCGCTGAAGGTGGCGGCAGATGGGCAAGCACCGCTGAACATCCAGTGGTTTCGCAATGGGGACGCCGTGCCCGGGGCCACCAATGCCACGCTGTTTGTCACCAATACCAACCCCTGGTTCGTGGATGGAGTGCTCGGCGAATTCCGCGCGGTCGTGTCGGATACTGGCGGAGTCGTTACTTCCCGCATCGCTGAGTTGCGTGACCGGGTGATTTGGCGGAAGGAGGACGGGGGCAATGGGCACGGCTATACGGTGGTCGAGCTGCGCTCACCCAGTTGGAACCTTGCCAAGGCGACGGCAATTGAGCGAGGGGGCTATCTCGCAACCCTGACCTCCAAGGCGGAGAATGAGTTTGTTTTCGGCTTACTCGCGGCGTCCCGCTTTTGGCCCAACATTGGAAACGGGCAAATCGGCCCCTGGATCGGAGCCTCATTGTCGACCGCCAACGAATGGACCTGGGTTTCGGGCGAGCCCTGGGGGTTCAGTGCGTGGAATCCGCTCAATGACAGCGATCCCAACACCGGAGAGCCCAGCGGCGGTTCCGAGCGGTATGTGAGTTTTACCGGGCAGACGTGGGGCGTTCCGATGCCGTTTTGGAATGACAACAATGAAACTGCCCAGCCGAGATATGGAGTGGTCGAGTATCCTGCGGAACTTGAAATCGTGGCGCAGCCCAGCCACTCGGTGGCTGCGGGAGGGGCGGCCCAGTTTTCGGCTGTCGCGGCTGGTCCGCGGCCACTGACCTTCCAATGGCAGTTCAATGGAACGGACATTCCGGGCGCGACCAATTCCATGTTCCGGGCCGAGGCTGGCACCTTGGCTGATGAGGGTGCTTTCCGGGTGGTGGTCCAAGACGGGGTGTCGTCGGTGACATCGTCCGAGGTGAAGGTTCTGCTTCCCCCCGTGATTGTCGGCCACAGCTTGACCAACCGGATGGTAACCGAAGGCGGCGGGATTTCGGTCTCTGTCGAAGCCTCGGGACGCTCCCCGCTTCATTACCAGTGGTTTCGCAATGCCGCGCCCATTCCGGGAGCCAACGGCAGCACTCTGAACCTGGAGGCAATGACCTTGGAGCAAACGGCCCATTACTGGGTCCAGGTGGCCAATGCAGATGGTGCGACAAACTCGACGGGCGCGTTGGTGAAGGTGCTGCCATCACCCTATGAGGTGGTTTTTCAGGATGATTTTGAGACCGTGACGGTGAGGGCAGAAGTCCCGAACCGACGCATCAAGGCCGGAAGAGGTTTGCGGCCTTTTTCCTATTGGGGCGATTTTGGCAACCAAACCGGGCGGGTGGTCCTGACCAACCTACCCATCCACACGCACGTTCACCTCCAGGTGGATGTGCTGATCCTGCGCTCTGTGGACGGGTCCACGGCGCCAGATCAGGGCGACGTGTTCCGGATCGCATCAGAAGGGGGCGAACTGGTTTATGAAACCACGTTCAGCAACTTCCCGTGGAGCCGTATGCAAACCTACCCTGGACGCTTTGGCGGTCCACAGGTCAATGCCGGGGCCGGCGCGGTCGAACGAAATACGCTGGGCGTGGTTTACACGTTGGGACCGGCGGGCAAACGGCCGCAGGACTCGCTTTACCGAATCGTGCTTGATTTCGCGCATGCGGGCGCGGAGCTGACCCTCAACTTTTCGGGGCGTGGGTGGCAGCCGGTCGCAGATGAGGCCTGGGGCCTCGACAACTTGGTTGTCGCCACGGCGACGTTGACCGAAGGGAATCCTCCAGTTTTGACCCGGGTGCCCGAGCCCGAGGTTGTCCGGAGTGGGGACGCCGCCGCTTTTCAGGTTTCCGCCGCTTCATTGGGTGCGGTGCATTATCAGTGGAGTGTCGATGGCATGCCGATCCCCGACGCAACCAATGCGTGGTTCGCCATTCCGGCCGTGTATCCGGGATGGGGACTTCCGGACGTTCCCGGTGACTATTCGGTGCGGGTCTCCAATGCGTTTGGTTCCGTCGAACGACCGGCCGTGCCGCTGGTGGTGGTGACCGAACTCCCGGAATCCATAACCGGCACGGCAGGGCGCGATCTGAGGCTCAGCGGCAAGACCACGAGACCGACTCAATATCAGTGGCTGCGAAATGGGCAGGTGATGCCGGGGGAGACGAATCCCAGCCTGGATTTTGCACGTCCCACGCTGAACGACTCCGGGGAATACGGTCTCATTTTCAGTTTGGACGGAAGGGCGGTGTCGGGAGGCGGTTTTGAAGTGACCGGCCCGGCAAGGGTGAATTTCAACTTGGAGGGACGGCCCGGCGAGCCTCTCTGGCGGCATCGCAGCAGTCCGCAACCAGTGAACAATATTGGTGGTTATCTTAACCCGGTAACCCCATTGCGTGAGGGCGGCTTTCTGGCGGCGGCTTCTGCGCTGAATGACGAAGAGTTTTCCCCTGCCGGTCAGGCTCTGACCCCACGATTCCAAACTACCCGGGGTTACTCCGTCCGCGGGACCGTGGTGGATGAACGCGGTCGGCGAATCTGCCTAGGATTCACCGGCGGCATGTCCACCAATATCCTGCAGGTCTATTCGGGCGATTACCAATTGATGTGGGAGGCGAGATTCCCCGGAGCCGCGAACAATTCTCCGGCCATCATGGCCGACGGTCGCATCGTGGTAGGGGCGAATACTTACAGCGGTGCGGAGCCGACCGCCGTGTATTGCTACGGGACCGATGGCAGCCTTGAGTGGAGTTTTCCGACCGCCAGAATTGTCGGCCAGCCGAGCATCGGTGTGGATGGCATCATTTACTTTGGCGAGGAAAACGTCGTGCCGACAAAGTCAAAAGTATATGCGCTCCGGCCCAACGGGGAATTGCAGTGGTCGGTAGTCCATGGGGCTGTCGTTTACGCGTCACCTGCAATTACCCTGGCCGGAGACATCCTGATCGCCGACATGTCACACCGGTTGGTCTGCTACCGACCCGACGGATCAGTCCGGTGGGTTTTCCGGGCAGACTCCAGCCTGCGCTTCAGCACGCCGGTGCTGGACACGGAAGGTAACATCTACTTCACGTCATCGCTGGCCTCGATTTACTCACTTGATCCAGACGGCAATCTGCGGTGGGTGCGCCGGGGCCGTCTGGGCATGGCTGGGGCGCTGGCCATCTCCTCCGGGGGCAGCCTCTATGGAATTGATGGCGATGGCCTGTTGTTGACCCTTGATCTGGCGGGCAATGATCGATGGACGGCCCATTTACCGCGGCAAAACCAGTATTGGTGGGAGGGGGCGACGCCGGCCATCTTGACCGACGGCACTGTCGTCGCCGGCAGTAGTCCCTATTTCGGCGGAGGGGTCTTGCAGGGGTTCCGCGGCGATGGGCCGCCCGCCGCCAGCGTCTGGCCGCTTGAGCGTCAGAACTCCTGGCTGAGCGGACAGGCGAAGCTGCGCGTGGCGCGCCAAACTGGCCAGGTGTCAGTCGGGGCGAACATTGCGTGGACGGTCGAATCGGTTGATGCCGGGAGGCAGATCCGATGGTTCAAGGACGGCAGCGAGATCTCCGGAGCCACCGCCGATACCTTGCAGCTCAATTCCGTGCAGCCGTCTGACAGCGGGAAATACTATGTGCGGGTCAAAACTCCGGAGGGAGAGATCACGGGCCTGGTAGGTGAGCTCAAGGTGAATGCCCAGTTTGAGCAGATGTCGCTTGGGCCGGGCTCGGGCGGAAGCTCCACTGTTTCGTGGGCCGACCTGAACGGCGATGGATATGCTGACCTGCTTCAAGGGCGGATTTTCCTCTGGGACCCTTCGGTCCAGCGCTGGCGCGGACCCGAGGGCACTCCACCGCCGGCCAACTACGCCCTGGCCGACCTCGACGGGGACGGTTTGGTCGAAGCCATCGGTGCTTCGTTTGCCAGGGGGGTGGAAGTCTGGAAAATGAAAGCGCCAAACCAATGGTCCCGGACTTGGGCGGGGAGTTTCGGCGAACAAACCGGGCTGCCATTTCTGGTGGCCCCGGCGGATGCGAATGGCGACGGCAAGATGGATTTCCTCCTCACCACGACTTCGACCGATCCCGCAGTGGCATCGCGCCCGGTGCCCCTCTTCCTGGGCGACGGGAAAGGGGGGATAGGCGCCACCCGCTGGTTGGATTATGGCAACGGCCTCTACGGGGCGGCGTGGGGGGATGCCAATGGCGACCGGCTTCCAGACCTCTTCCTCGCCCGCCATCATGAAGCACCACCGTTTGGTTACAGTTCTGTCCGGCTGGGCAATACTGGGAATGATGCCTTCGAACTGCGTCAGAACATGCCGGTGGGCAACGCCAGCGACGGTGCTTGGGCCGACTTCGACAACGACGGGGACTTGGATCTGTTCGTAACTTATGCCAATGGCGCGAATAACCGGCTGTTCCGCAACAATGGGTCAAACGGAACACTGATTGTCCAGTCTGCAGCTATCGGCCAAATCACTACGGACGGCGGCGACTCCCTCGGGGCCGCTTGGGGTGACTATGACAACGATGGAATGCTGGACCTGATCGTCGCCAATCGGATTCACGCCGCCTGCTTCCTTTATCGGCAAACACCATCCGGCGTGTTTGTTGGCACCGAGTCGGGCTCCCTGACTTCGGAAGCAGCCGATCATCACGGGGTGGCTTGGACCGACTTTGACAATGACGGATGGCTCGACGTTGCCTTGGCGCGGTCGCAGGCCGGAGGAGGGGTAGTTTACCGCAATCTGGGAGGCTCGAATGCGTGGCTGAAGGTGCGGCTCCGCGGCGTGCATTCCAATTCACAGGGCATCGGCGCGAAGATTCGGGCCGAGGCAATCGTCCGCGGCAAAAGCGGTTGGCAAATGCGCGAACTGGGCAATGGCGGGGGATTTGGGCAGCCGGCACCGGAAGCTCACTTTGGACTTGGCGATGCGGAGCGAGTGTCGCGGCTCAGGATCGAGTGGCCCTCAGGACAGACTCAAGAGCGGGCGGCACTGGCGTCCCGCCAAATCCTCACGGTGGAAGAGTCCGACCTCAAGCTGCCCGGATTGGTCCGGAGCAGTTGGGGCGGGGACGTCAGCCTCACGCCCGAAGGTGAGATGCCGGCGAACGCAATCGTTTCATGGCTGTTCAACGGAACCCCGATTCCGGGCCAGAACTCGCGGACTTTGGTGTTGAGGCAAGTGACGCCGGATCAGGCAGGGGAGTATCGGATTGTCGCCGAAGGATTGGAAGAGACCGTCACCACGGCGGCGGCAACTCTCGTGGTCGAACGAGCGGAGCCGCTGGTCATCACTGCCCAGCCTGTGTCAGTGATCGCGAACGCAGGTGAAACGGTGAGCTTTACGGTGGGGGCGGCCAACGCGCTGACCTACCAATGGACGAAGGACGGCAA
The DNA here is from genome assembly GCA_903910585.1 of uncultured Verrucomicrobiota bacterium. GTDB lineage: Bacteria > Verrucomicrobiota > Verrucomicrobiia > Limisphaerales > UBA9464 > CAIWAH01. The sequence continues at coordinate 12 of CAIWAH010000271.1, read as the reverse complement.
CCCGCTGGCGGG
>CAIWAH010000270.1 GCA_903910585.1 uncultured Verrucomicrobiota bacterium | reverse complement strand
TGACGTTGGGAGCCGTGGTGGACGGCGTCATTACCGCGCCCGGACAGACCCAGCGGCACACCTTCACGCTGCCGGCGCGGACGAGCCTGTTTTTCGATGCGCTGCTGCCGGGCAATTCGCTGGGCTGGTCCCTGACCGGGCCGGAAGGCACCGTGATCAGCCGCCAGTCGTTCCAGGGCGACGAGGACACCTGGGCACAGAGTCTGCGTGAGCTGGTTCCGGGCGACTACACGCTGGCGGTGTCCGGAGACAGTGGCCGCACGAACGCCTACCGGTTCCGGCTCAGCAACTCGGCCGGCGCGACGCCGCTCGTGCCGGAGGTGCCGGTGACCGACGAGCTGAATCCGGGGACCGAAGCCCGGCTCTACCGGTTCACCGCCGCGGCGGGCACGCGGATGTTTTTCGATTCGCTGACCGGCAACACCCGCAACGCGCTGTGGCAGTTGCGGGACCGGTTCGACCGGCAGTTGTTCTACGCCGGCCTGAGCCAGGACCAGTTTCTCACCCTTGAAGCCGGTGGCGAATACCGGCTCTGGGTGCGGGGTTACATCCATGAGAATGCAGCTGTGCCCTTCTCGTTTGTGGTCCGGACCGTGACCGACACCACGGAAGCGCTGGCAGTGGGCTCCACGGTGACCGGCACGCTCGCGGTGCCGGGCCAGACCCGGCGGTTCACCTTCAGCCTCGCGGCCGCGAAGCGCCTGTATTTCGACGTGCTGTCGGGTGTCAATGCGACCCGCTGGCGTCTGGATGGTCCTGCGGGGCAGGCGTCGGACTGGAAATCATTTGCCAACACGGACAGCCACAATGGTCTGTCGGTTTTCAACCTGCCGGCGGGCAATTACACCGTGGCCATCAACGCCTCCGGCGATGAGGTGCCCGAGTTCAGCTTCCGGTTACTGGATCTGGACACGGCGCCGTCGTTGGCGCTGGAAGAGACGGTCAGTGGCGAACTGACGCCGTGGAACGGCACCGAGGCGAGGCGGATCACAGTCCCTGCCGGTGCGAAGCTCTACTTCAATTCGACCGGCGGTTCGGCGCACAATGCCGCGTGGCGACTGCTGGATCCGGCGGGCCGGCCACTGTTCTTGGTCGGCCTGCGTCAGGATCAGTTGCTGACCGTCAGCGAGGCCGGCACTTACACGCTGCTGCTGGAGGGCTATTATCTCGAAAATGCCGCGCCGACCTACGAGTTTGCCGTGCGGTCCGTGAGCGACGGCACCGGCCCGCTGGCACTCAGTGCCACCGTGAACGGTTCCGTGGGCACGCCCGGACAGGTCCAGACTTACGAATTCACCCTGTCGACCGAACGCCGGATTTATTTCGACGCCTTGCTGCCGGCCTCGGGACTTTACTGGACCCTGTCCGGAGGGCGGGGCGTGGAGGTGAGTCGCCGTGCCTTCGCCGGGTCGGACGGTGCCAGCGGACTCAGCCTGCTCCGGCTGCCGGCGGGGAGCTATCGTCTGACCGTGGACGCCGACGGGGAAACGACCGGCGCCTACTCGTTCCGCCTGCTGGATTTGGCCGAGGCCAGTCCGCTGAACTTCGCCACGGAACTCACGGGCCGCCTGGAGCCGATTGCCAAGACGGATCTGTTCCGCCTGGAAGCGACAGCCGGGGACCGGCTGCTGTTCGATACGTCCACCAACCCCGCGCGCAATGCCTATTGGCGTCTGGTCGGACCGAACTCGGACGTGATCTTCGTCCGACACCTCGGCTCGGATTCCGAGGTCGTCACGCTGGCCTACACCGGCACCTACACGCTGTTGGTGGAAGGATACATCTGGGAAGGCGACGCGGTGGATTACCGGTTCCAAGTGGTGCCCCAGGGCAACGTGCCGAATCCGCCCTACGCGGGTGCGCCCCTCGCATTGGACACGCTGGTGAGCGGATCGCTGGCAGCCGCGAGCGACGTCACCAACTACGTCTTCACCGTCAACACCCCGACGACCATTCACTTCGACGCGCAATCATCGCTGGACCACCGGGTGTCGCTGCGGCGTCGGGAAGACGGTTCGGGCGATGGCTTCATCATCAACAACCGCAGGTTTGATTCCTGGGATTATCCGTTCTCCGGCGACGCGTTGCGCCGGTTGGTGCCCGGCGAATACCAGCTCACGGTTACCGGTGCGGCCGGCGATTACCGCTTCCGGCTCCTGAACGCCGACGCGGCCCCGCTGCTGGCGGTGGACACCGACATCGCCGCAACCAACATCCCGGCGGCGGCCAACCGCCTGTATCGTCTCAACGGTGCCGCAGGTGACGAGTTCTTCATCCAAGGCGCCCCGATCACCGGCTTCCAGGGGACGCCCTACGGCACGCTCTGGCTGCCCTGGGCGGAACGGACCGGCATCGCGGACATGCAGTTGACGTCCTACCACGACACGTTCCGGCTGCCTTACTCAGGCACCTACTACTGGCTCGTGGCGCCGGCCGGCATTGATGCGGGGGCGGGAGGAACCTTTGGCTTCCGCTTCAACTCCGTCACCAACCCGACGAACACCATCACGGTTGGGGCGGTGGTCAACGGCCAGATCGCGAGTCCGGGCCAAACCCGCCACCACCGCTTCACCCTCGCGGCGGACACGACGCTCCAATTCGACGCCCTGAGCTACGATGACAATCTCCGTTTCGACCTCGTGGGTCCGGACGGT
>CAIWAH010000269.1 GCA_903910585.1 uncultured Verrucomicrobiota bacterium | reverse complement strand
TTTCGGTCAGCCGCGCGAACCGGTCCGCTCCGCCGCTCGCGAGCCACCGGCCGTCCGGCGAGAACGCGAGCGCCAGCACCACGTCGCTGTGCCGGTTCGTGATGCCGTAGAGCCACCGGCCCGCGACGGGTTCCCAAACGGCGATCTCGCTGCTCCGGGTGGGTTCACCGCCACCGGCCGCAAGCCGGGAACCGTCGGCGGAGAAGGTCACGGCGTTCACCCGGTCGGTGAAGGGCGAATTCGTGTCACCGCCCAAGACGGCGGCCAAACTCCACGTCGGTGTGGGTTGCCAGCGCTGGGAACGGCCCGCCTCCGCCAGCCAGAGTGAGCCTTCCTCGGCGAACGCCAAATGCTTGAGATTCGTCAGGGCCGAACGGAACGAATGCAGTTCGGCGCCTTCTTCCAAGCTCCATAGCCGCACGCGTCCTTCCGCGTGTGCCGTGGCGGCCAACCGACCGGCGCGGTCCAGGGCTCCGAGAATCGCCGGCTCGGAAGCCGGAGCCGGTTGTTTCCGGGCTGCCTCGGCTTCACCCAATTCCCGCTGGCGGTGTTGGGAGTCGTGTTTTGCGCTGAGTTCGGCAGATGCCGCCTGGTTCACGCTGTGCCGGGCGAGCGTCGTCTCATTTTCGGCATTGCTCCGGTTACGCTCGGCCTTGGCCAGTTCGGCTTCGGGGCCCTCAAGTGCCTTGCGGGCGGCGGTGAGCTGGTCTTCGGCCGGTTTGCGGGTGGCGGGCGCGTTGGTGCTCCCGGTGGCAGCACGTTCAACTTGGGCCAGCCGGCCTTCGGAACGGGCGAGTTCCCGCCGAAGCGGTTGGACGGAGGCAGCCTTGTCGCGGACGGCCTTGCGCGCCGCGGTTTCGGCGGAGATCGCCTTGGCAAGGCGTTCGCGCTGGGCGGCGAGTTCCTTGCCGGCGGCCTCCAAGGCGGCCTTGGCGGTGTCGAACCGCTGGCGGGCGACGGTAAGCGCCGTTTCGCGCTGGAGTTCCTCCGCGCGGCCCGGCCGAAGCTCGAACAGTTCCTTGCCGGATCCATCGGTCAGTTTGGCCAGGCCATTGGTGGTGATGGCCAGTTGCCGGTTGCCGTCCGCCGACCTGAGCGAGGGCGGCGCCGTTGGCACGGACCCGGTGGCCGGAGCCGGATCGGCCCAGTGCGGACGCCACAGCTTCACCTCGCGAAAACCGGCGGAGGCCAGCGTGTGGTCCGCGGGGCTGAAGGCGAGGGCGTTGATGACGTCGAGGTGCGCGGTGGCAGGTCCGCCATTGGTGCGGGCAACCGCGGGATCGGTCAGTTCCCCGACCAATTGGCGCGAAGGAACGTGGTAAACGAACAGGCGGTTGGCCCGGCCGCACGCGGCGAACTGTCCGTCCGCGGACAGCGCCACCGAGTAAATTGCCCGGAACTCGGGCGCGATCGGTTGCCAGCGGACGGTTTCGGTCTGGCGTTCGGAGGCCTTGGCGCCCTGGTTGATCCAGAGTTCGAGCAGGCCCAGTTCGCCCGCGGTCAGGTTCACCGCGTTCACCTTGTTGTCCTTCGGCGGCATCCGGGGCTTTTCGAGGTGAGCGGAAACCCGGAACATCAGCGACTCGCTGGCCTTGCCCGGAACCAGGGCGGGGCCCGACTCGCCGCCCGCGAGCATGTCCGCCGGTGTCTCCAGCCGCAGGTCGGCCTTGGACGTGGTGCGATTGTGGCAGGGCAGGCAGTTGGCCTGGAGAATTGGAACGATTTCGCGGAAGAAATCCACGTGATCGCTCCGGTCGGGCCGGGCGATCGCGAGTCCGGCGCCCGGGCCGTCAGCACCTGTGGCGGTGAATCCGACGGCCAGGCTGGCGCCGAAGAACCATCGCTGAATCGCGTGGCGCATCATTTGGCGGCCTCCTTGGGGGCGGTCACCTCGACGATGAACGGGGCGGAATAGAGCGGCACGGTCACATCCCTCGGTTTGGCGCGTTCTTCCGCCGCCTTTTTGGCGGACTCGGCCGCCTGCTTGCGGGCTTGGGCGGCGGCCTTGTCGGATTCTTTCGCCTGCGCGAGGGCCTGCTCGGCGGCCTTCAGTTCAGCGTCGGCGGTGGCGACGGCTTCGGGTTGGTTGCGATATTTGCCGGCGACCGTGCCCTGCAGCCAAAGCGTGTGGCGGCCGGCCGGGAGCTTGGTCTCGGCGAGGTTCAGTTCGAGCACCGCGTTGGTGGACTTTTCGGCGACGGCGAGTTCCTTGGCTTTGTCGAGTTCCGGATGTCCGGCGGGCTTGAGGCTGAAGGCGCCGTTGAACTCGCCGGTCCGCCGGATGCGGAGGGGCACGGAAACTTTGCCGCCCGCGGTCGCCATCACGGTCTCCGCGGTCGGTTGCACCATGACCGGGGCGGACTCGACGGCGCAAACCGAGACGACGGAGTTCGCCGCAAAACGGATCGCCGCGGCCTCCTGATTGAAGTCCGCGACCGGGGCGGTCAGGAATGCCAAAGGCGCGGCATGTTCCACGGTTCGGCCGCCAATCGCGGCGCGGCCCCGCAACGAGGCGACGGTCGTGCCGCTCGCCGTTTCGTTGGCCGTGAGCAGGATGACTCCGGAGTTCTGTCCGGCTGCGATCCGGGTGATTGCTGCCGAAACACCCGGAGGCAGGTTGGTGGCGGAGAGTTCCACCTCGCCGTTGAATCCATCGCGGCGGAAGACGAACACCCGCACTGGCATCGTCTGGCCACGGCGCAGCACCGGCACGGAGACATGCAGGCGCCGGTCATCGTTGTTGGCCTTGGGTGGGGGTAGAGCGAGGGCGGCCAGCCGAAAGTCGGGCGTTTCCGGACGCACATTGAGCCACCACGGATACGCGGGTCGGCCGGGCGCGGTGTTGAACAGATCCCGGATCACCACGCGGTAAGTGCCGGTCTCCGGCGCCTCAAAACGGGCGGTGGCATCCCGGGAGGCAGTGTTGAACTCGCGGTCGCCGAGATTGGTGTCGGTGTCGCCGAGCTCGAGCACGTCGGCATACAGCGTTTCGCCCCGTTCGCCTTTGGTGCTCCGCTCCCGTTGGATCACCGCAATCGGGTCGGTAGGAAAACCGAGGCGCTCCGAGGCAGTTTCAATCCAGAAAACTTCGCCCTTCTTGGCCTCGAATCGGATTCCGGTGGGTGCCGGGGGAGCGAAGAGACCGGCCGCCGTCGCCGGAAGCGGGACCAACGGAAACTCGCCGGGAGTCACTTGGACGGGCGGGCTGCTCGCCGGAAGGACCGGAAGCGACGGGAGCCACGCCGAGCCATTGGGGCCGGAGATTTCTGCGGGGTCACCGGGCAATGACGCGGCGGCGGGACGTCGGAGCGTTGACAGTGAACCTGGGATGGTCGGGCTAACCTCGGTTCCGAGAGGCAACGCCAGCCGTTCCAACGGGTTTCCATCAGGACCGGCGATTCGCAGAGGGCTGCCTCCCGGCAAGCTGCGGCCAAACAGGTGCAGGAGGTTGGTTGGCCCCGACTTCGTGATCAGCGGGAGTGCGAAGTCCACCTGGGGCTGGCGGGTGAGCCGCAGTCGGAAGTGGAACTCATCGCCGCCACGGTAGGTTTGGTCATTGATGCGCAGGCGGTAAGCACCATCGCTGGGGGCAGTGAAGTCGAGCAGTTCGCGCCGCCGGACAACCGCAACTTCAGCATCACGGGCGTCGAGCACCCTAATCTCAGGGACCAGGCGAGAATCCAAATCCCGGGCGGAGACACGGACAAACAGGCGTTCGCCGGCGCGGGCGTCGAACCGAAACCACAGGGCAGAATTGGCCGGGAGCCGTTGGCTGATCACCGTGTCGAACGGGAGCGTCACGGCCGGGCCCGGCGCCGAATTGGTCGCCGGCGGCGCGATCTCCGCCGTGGTCCCGACCACAAAGGGCCGGGGATTCGACGCCCCAAAGCGGCCGACGACGCGGAGTTCGTGCAACCGGCCAGGAACGCCTTCCGGAATGCGGACGGAAAATTCGCCGGGTTTGCCGGCGACCGGTTCGCCGACTATTCGATGGTCCGAAAACAGCAGTCCTGAAGCGTCATCAAGGTCCGTGCCGGCGACTTGGATGACATTGGTGGTTCCAGCCTGAGCTCCGGGCGGAAAGACCCACGTCAGCGTAGGTGTCGGCAACTGGGCCTGCAGTTGAAGGAGTCCCAGCCACACCGACAAGACCCGGGCGCCCAGTCGCCCGGACAGCCAGGAGGCCGGGGCAAAGTCCGCGGAGGCGGTGATGGAAGTAGGACGGGCGGTCACAGCAGGGGAATTGCGCCGGGCACGGTGGCAAATGGATGGGCGGGACGGGAAGCGGGAACATCGTGCGGGGCCGGAATTTGGCTGTTGCGGGGTAGGGGCCCGCTCCTATGCTTTCCAGCATGAAAACTCGCGTTGCCGCCCGTGTGGCCGGACTGCTGGCGTTCGCCGCCATTTTGGCCGGTTGTGGCGGCATCCAGGGTTCCCACAGTGTGTCGCCGGCTTCCCTGCTGATTCCGGGACTGCTGAAGATCGAGCCGCCGCGCTCACCGGTTGAACCGCCCCGGCCGGAAACGGCTGCTGCTCCCGAAGGGGAAGCACCGGTGATCTCGGCGACCGCGCTGACGAACTGAGTTTCAAACCATCCCATGCGTTTTCCGCTGGCCCTGACGGTCAAAATCGCCCGTCACATCGTCAAACATAAGCTCAAAGGCACACCGCGCTTCGCGATGGTGCTCCAGCTTGAACCGCTCCATACCTGCAACCTGACCTGCACCGGTTGCGGCCGCATTCGCGAGTATTCGACCTCGCTGAAGGACATGGTCCCGCTGGAGCAGTGCCTTGCCGCCGCCGCCGAGTGCGATGCGCCGATGGTGTCCATCTGCGGTGGAGAACCGCTGATCTATCCGAAGATCGAGGAGCTCGTGGCCGGGCTGCGCGCCCAGGGGCGGATCATCTACATCTGCACCAACGGCGTCTTCATGCGGAAGAAGATGCGCGAATACATGGCGGCCCACTGGTCGCCCGCGCTGGAGCCGAAGCTGAACCGGCTCGTGGCGGAGGGGCTGGTGTCCGAGAAGGAAGCCGAGCAGATCCGCAAGGCGGACGAGACCGCCCGCAGGAAGGTCACCATCCCGCCCAGCAAGTGGCATTACTGGAACGTCCACGTGGACGGCCTGGAGTTTACCCACGACCTGATCGTCGAGCGCGAAGGCGTGTTCAAGGAGTGCGTGGCCGCCATCCGGATGGCGAAGATTCTCGGCTACCAGTGCGCCACCAACACCACGGTCTACCGCGAGACGGACACGCAGGAGATCGAGACGATGTTCCAGTTCCTGAGTGCGCTGGACGTGGACGGTCACACGATTTCCCCCGGCTACGACTATGACGCGGCCAAAAAGGACATGGTGAAACGTCTGGGCAAGGACCCGAAGGACTTTTACCTGACCCGCGAGATGACCCGGGAAAAGTTCGCCGACATCGAGAAGTGGGCGAGCGCCTTTACGATTTTTGGCACGCCCGCCTATCAGGAGTTCCTGGCCGGCAAACGCGAGCTGACCTGCACGGCATGGGCGATCCCGACCTACAACGTCCGCGGCTGGAAGGCGCCCTGCTACCTGATGACCGACGGCCATTACCCCACCTACGCCGAGATGCTCGGGAAGGTGAACTGGGAGAAGTATGGCGTGGTTGACGGCGTGGCCCGCGATCCCCGGTGCGAGAACTGCATGGTTCACTGCGGTTACGATCCCAGCGGCGCGCTGAGCACCAAACCGCGGGACACCTGGCTGAACTTCAAGTTCAACTTCGGTCCCAGGCCGGCCCCGGTGGCCTTTTCGCCGGAGCTCGAAAAGCAGGCGTTCAACGGGTTCACCATTGGCAAGGGGCATCTGGCGGAAGCCAAGGCGGCCGTGAACCGCGAGCTGGGAGGTGCCAAGTCGGCGTTTGCCCGCGGCGGCAATGGCCTGGCGGAGGAAGCCCATGAGCACGCCGGCGGCGGCTGCGGATCCGGCGACTCCACGCAGCGCGACGAGTTGCTCGCCAAACTGCGGGACGGCAAGAAGATCGAAGTGAAGGCCGAATAACCTCCGTCGGTTGGAATTCTGCAAGGCCGCCCGCGATTCCGGGGCGGCCTTTTTCGTGCCCGCTCAACCCGCTGGCTGATTCTGACGATAACCGCCCATAACAAGGTTATGAGCCATTCCTGCTCCAACGGATTCCTCCGGGTCACCGACCAGACGTTTGCCAGCCACGTTCTCGCTTCGGACACCCCGGTGCTGGTGGACTTTTGGGCTCCATGGGGCGATGCGTGCAGCCGGCTGGGCCGTGAGCTGGAGCAGGTGGCGGAGAACCTGGCGAGCCGGGCCCGGGTGGCTACGCTCAATGTTGCGGAGAACCCGGCGACCGCCTCCCACTACGGCATCGCCAGCGTCCCGACCTTGCTGCTGTTTCGCGGCGGAAAGGTGGTGGCGCAGGTCATCGGGATCGCCCATCAGCAGGCGATTGAGGAAAAGCTGGTCCCCAAACTCGGCTGATACGCCGGGAGCATTGGGCCCAGGACGCCGGGACCCGCCCGGCCGCAGGCAATCCACGGTCGTCCTTTGACAGAGGATTGATCCAGTTTGCGCTTTGCGGTCTTACGCTTCGTGAATACTTTGCGCACGGTGTGTGGCTTTCCGGTTACGACTGGGAGGTTGATTGCAGGAAAACCCCTTCCTTCGCTGCATGAGTGCGTCCATTGCCGGCTCAACGGAACAGTATCGGATCCATTCGGATCTGAACCTCGAATCGTTGCCGCAGTCGAACCGCGACCCCAATCGAAAGATCTGGTGGATGAATTCACTGGCGGCGTCGGTTCTGGGAATCGGGGTTTTTCTGACCAAGGAGCCGGCCGAGTTTGTGTTCAAGCCGGTGCCGGTTGAGGCGCCGATGCAGATCGAAGTGGTGCAGCCACAGGTAGAGGTCCTCAAGCAGGTGGACCAGCAGCAGGTTCCGGACGAACCGGTTGAGGAAGTTGAGGTCGCGGTCATCCAACCCATCGTGGTGGCGGCCGATCCGTCCAAGGTCGCCTTCGCGGTTGAGGTCAAGGGACCGACGGTGACGTCGGCCGACCTGCGGAAAGTCGCTCCTCCGCCTGCGATTGTGCAGCGGCCAAAATCTTCCGACATCGCGACTGGCCCGATTGTTTTGCGCTTCGGGCAACAGGGCATCCCGAAGATGGAGTATCCGGCGGAGGCGCTGCGGGCGAACATCCAAGGCCGGTTCAAACTGAAGTTTTCGGTCGGGCTCGATGGAACCCTGGGTGAATTCGAGGTGCTTGATTCGTCCGGTGCGAGCCTGCTGGAGCGTGAGGCCAAAAAGCACGTGAAGCGGTTCGCCAATTTCGGCCCGTCCGACAAGCCACGGGAGTTCCTGATGGAATTCGAGTTCAAGCTCAACTGACCCCTTTTCAGATCAATACCTGTTCACCCCGTAGTCCCATGCTTCTCGCAAACCTCATCGTTGAAAAATACAAGGCCGGCGGTCCGATCATGCACCCGATTCTCGTGGTGGCGATCGTCGCGGTCGCCGTGGTGACGGAACGTGCCTTCTGGTGGATCCGCGAATCGTTCAAGCGCGATTCCGAGACCCTGGAGAAGGTGCTGGCTGCCATGGAAAACGGGGACTTCCGCGCCGCAGTCTCGCTGGCCAAGGACTCGGTGGATCCGGTGATCCGCATGATCTATCGCGGCCTCAGCCATGTGCACGGCTCGCTGACCGGGGCCCTTCAGGTGGCCGCCGGTGCGGAACTCAAGCGCGCCGGACGCTTCCTGATGCTCATCGACACATGCATCACGGTGGCGCCCCTGCTGGGACTGCTCGGCACGGTCACGGGCATCATGAGCGCCTTCGGGGCGGTCGGCGGCAATGAGCTGGCCGTGGAAGCGGTTTCCGGGGGCATCGGCGAGGCGCTCATCGCCACCGCCGCGGGTCTGGGCATCGCGATTTTCTGCCTGCTGCCGTTCAACTATTTCAATGAACGGCTCGCCAAGCTGCAGTTCGAACTGGAGACCGCGGCCACCAACGTGGAGGTCATGGTGACCAAGGCAAAGCAGGAGGGCTTCGACACGATGACCTTCCGCCGCGAAAACGCCGAAATCATCCGCTGACCTATGGCCGGAGGAGGCGGAGGTGGCGCCGAACCCACCCGCAAGAGCAAGTTCGGGTCGCCGGTGCCACGGCGCCGCGCCCGGATTGAGATCATCCCGTTGATCGACGTGATGTTCTTCCTGCTGGCGGCGTTCATGATGGTCAGCCTCTCGATGCAGAAGCTGAAAACGCCGAAGATGGATCTTCCTTCGACCTTGAAGGTGAATGCCATCAACGATTTCAAACCCAATGCCATCAACGTCGCCGTGGACCGCCAGGGACAGATTTCGGTGGGCAAGACCAACATCCCCCTTGATCGCCTGGATGAGATGCTGACTGCTGCCTACAAGCGGAACACCAACAATCCTGTCTTCGTCAGTGCCGACCGCGAAACCTCCCAGGGCGACGTGAACCGGGCGCTGTTCCACATCCGGACCGCTGGCTTTCAGCGGGTCTCCTTCTCGGTGACAGAAGCCAGGGGCAACTGACCTCCAATCCTCCCCCCGCATGCATCTGGGTTCCCCGGTCAAACGCAAGAAAGCCCGTATCGAGATCATCCCGCTGATCGACGTGATGTTCTTCCTGCTGGCGGCGTTCATGATGGTCAGCCTCACGCTCCAGAAGCTGAAGACGCTGCGGATGGATCTGCCCAGTTCCGTGGCCGCCAAGTCCGACAAAAAGCCCGACATCGTCACCGTGGACATCAACCGCGGGGGTGATCTCAAGGTCGAGGGCAAACCGGTCACCTTGTTGGAGTTGGAAGACCTCGTGAAAAAGCGGTTCGAGGCCAACACCAATCTTCCGGTTTATCTCAAGCCGGACCAGGCGACCCCCTACGGCCGCACGATCACCGTGCTGGATACGGTTAAGGCGCTCGGCATCACCAAGGTTTCCTTCAACATTGATCCGCCCAAGGAAGGCGCGGCGAAGTGATCCGGCTTTGGCCGGTGTTGTTCGGCTTGCTGGCCTTGGCCGGCGAATGTCTCCGCGCCGCCGACTGGCCTCAATGGCTGGGACCCCAGCGGGACGGCACGACTTCGGAGTCCGTCGCGTGGACCAACGGCGAACCACGGCGACTTTGGAAGGTGCCGGCCGGCCATGGATTCTCCGGTCCCGCCATCGCCGGCGGGCGGGCGTATCTGTTCCATCGGCGCGAGAAACTGGAAGTCCTGACCGTGGTCGAGGTGGCGAACGGAAGGATCGTTTGGGAAACATCCCTGCCCACGGATTACGAGGACGATTTCGGATTCGACGACGGACCGAGGGCAACGCCGACGATCGCCGACGGGCGGGTGGTGACGCTCGGGGCGAACGGATTGCTGTCCGCCCGGGACGTTGGTGATGGCCGGACGCTCTGGAAATTTGACGTCCGCGGGCAGGCCAACGCGGACAAGGGCTTTTTCGGGTTTGCCTGTTCGCCGCTCGTGATCGGCGGATCGGTGTTTCTGAACCTCGGCGGTCCGGCCGGAGCCGGTGTCGCGGCGTTGGATGCAGCTACCGGGAAAGTCCGCTGGCAGCGCACCGACCATGAGGCCGGATACGCTTCACCCGTGCCGGCGGAGATCGTTGGAACCGGCGCGGTGCTGTTCTTCACTCGCGAAGGGTTGGTCGCGGCGGCACCGACCGATGGCCATGAACTGTTCTCGTTTCCGTGGCGGGCGCGGATGAGCGCTTCGGTGAACGCGGCGAGTCCGTTGGTCCACGGGTCCGAGGTGTTCCTGACGGCCAGCTACGGGACCGGCGCGGTGTTGCTCGATTGCTCCGGGCAACGGCCGAAGCCGGTTTGGTCTGATGACGAAGCGCTTTCCGCCCATTACGCGACGCCGGTCCGGGTGGGTGAACATCTGTTCGGATTTCACGGCCGGCAGGAACAGGGGCCGTCTCTTCGGTGCGTCGAATGGCGGACCGGAAAGGTGCGGTGGAGTGAGGACCGGTTTGGTGCCGGGACCCTCATTGCCGCTGGAGGGCGCCTGCTGATTCTGCGTGAAACCGGAGAGCTCATAATCGCCCCGGCCGACCCGCAGGGCTTCCGGCCCTTGGCCCGGGCGCAGATCATCGGTCAAAACCGGGCGGCGTTCTCCCTCGGCGACGGAATCCTTTGTGCCCGCGACAAGACCGGTTGGTTTGCGTTCGATCTGCGCAATTCGAAGTGAACCGGCAGTCAGGCGCTGGAGTGTCCTGGAAACGAAAACCGCGCCGACACCCCGAAGGCATCGGCGCGGTCTGTTCCCAAATCGGTTCCGGCTATTTCCCGAGCAGGTGCTCGATCACGAGTTGATCCAGGTCCTGATAGTTGCGGTCGGCGATCAGGGCGTCGGCCTGCTTCACGGGATAGGTCCGGGCCTTCTCGACGAGGCGCAGGAAAGTCTTTTTTGAGTTGTCGAGGTGCTTGAGGAAATGCTCTTCCCGCGTCGTGCGGAACGGATGCACGTCGAAGCACACATACTCGCCCTTCTTGCCGTAGCCGTTGCGTTCGAGCGCCCGGATCTGGTTGAAGGCGACCCGCAGGTTCGCGGAACCGAACGGCTTGTCCTGATCGAACTTCAGCCCGTTCTGGTCGTTGAGATGCAGCGACCACAGTTTGCCGAAGCTCATGGCGAAGTCGATTTCGTCGGCCGGATCAAAGCCTGCGAGAATGGCGTGGGCCGACTCAATCAGGGCACCGACGCGTTTCGGATCGAGCGTCAACGAGGCAATCGCAAGCGCGTGGCCGATGGACGGGATGTAGGCGTGGTCCATCGGTTCGTTGGGCTTCGGCTCGATGCAAAGCCGGGCCTTCTTGTCGTGGGCGAGCATGGCGTCCAGCGCCTGCACTAGCAGTTCGGTGGAGCGGGCGCCTGATTTGGATTCACGGACGTAGGTGCCTTCGCGCGCCAGCCAGAGCACGATCAGGTCGGTGCCGAGGACGCGGGCGATGTCGATGGTCTGCTTGGAGCGGTCAATGGCGTATTGGCGGTCCTTCTTGCTGTTCGAGGTGTAACCGCCGTCCACGGTCTGCGGCGCGAACCACAGGCGCGGCGCCACCATCTCCGCGGCGATGCCTTCGCCGTCGAGGCGCTTCTTCAGTTCCTTGGCTTCCTTGAGGACCTGCGCGGCGGACTTCGAGTCGATGTCCGGCACGGCGTCATCGTCGTGGAACATCATCGCGTCGAAGCCGAGCTTCTTCAGGGCGGCGAGCTTCCAGTCGAACGTCTGGGCGGACCGGGTCGTGGGACCGTAAGGGTCGCCGCCTTCGCTGAAGTTCCAGGGACCGACGCAGAAACGATATTGGGATTTGGCCATAGTGAACGGCGGCAAGGCTAGGCACGGCTTGCCGGCGAAGGGAGCGGAAAATGTCCCGGGGGATGAGGAAGGTCTCCCCTGTCCGGAGCATTCGATTCGCAATGGCCATCCCGGCGCCGCGGCCCACCGGCTCAGCTTCCCAGCACCCGTTTCACGAAGTCCCGGCTGCGGGCGTGGTTCGCCACGGAATCGCGGGTGATCTTGGTGCCGTTTTCCAGCGCGAGTTCCACCGTGAAGAATCGGGGCAGGCGGCGTTCGCGCACCACCTCGGCGATGGCGGCGTAGTCAATGTCGCCGGTATCGAGATCCTCCCACCAGATCTGCTGGCGGCTTTGGCGGAGGTGCCAGGACACCACGCGGTCGCCGTATTCCTTCAGGCAGTCGAGCGGCGCGATGCCCCCGCGATAGACCCAGTGAACATCGTAGCAGAATCCGACCTGGCTGGCGGGGCACTGGCGAAAGTTGTGGTGGAACTCCTTGGCGCCGTTCGCCAGTTCGGGAGTGTGATGATGGATGCCCAGGCGAATCCCCAGCTTGTCGAGCTCTTCCCCGAGTTCCGCCAGCGCCTCGACCTGAATGGCCAATTCGGCATCCGTCTTGGGCCGGCCGATGGGGTCCGGGTTGAAGTTCACGATGCCGAAGCCGGCCTTCGCAGCCTCCTTCGCTGCGGCGGTGATGCGTTCGGCGGTTTCGGACGCCTTGCCGAGGATGTGCATCGTCCCGCCCGTGTAGAGGCTGACCGGCTTCAGGCCCTTCTTCCGGAGCCGCTCGGCGAACTTGGCGTTGTTCTCCGGCGTAGTCGTGTCGAGGGTGCCTTCCGCGTAGTCGTAACCGGCATCGCGCAACGCGGAGAGCACCTCGTCCAGGTGCTCGTCCAGATTCTTCCCCGCGCGCTGGTAGTATTGCCCCCAGCCGTAGAGCTGCGATCCGACCAATGGCGGGGTCAGCACCGGCGGAACGTATTTGGCATCCGCTCCGAGGGCCGACGTGGACAGGGCGGCGGCCGAGGCGGCTTGGAGAAATTCGCGGCGGTTCATGACGGAGAACGGGTTTTGTGCGGATGGAACGATGCCGAAGAACGTGGCAGAAGCTGGCGCGGCGGCCAAGCGACGCTTGCGGGTCTGGCGGCGGACCGTTACACCCACCGCCGGCTGTTGCGGAAAACCAGCCGAAGCCGGGCGTCGCGCCCGTCTGCACGAACAAAACCGCCGATGAATCACGAGCTGTCCAGTTTGGCTGCGCAGGTGCGCGCATTGATCCGTCCTTCCCCGGCGGAATCGTCCCCCGCGGTCTCCGAAAGCGGCTTCGACGCGCTAGCGTTGTCATTGTTCCGGGCGCAGATGGCGCAGAACGCTGCCTATCGGGCGATCTGCATGGCGCGTGGGGTGGCTGCGGAGTCCGTCACCCATTGGCGGCAGATTCCGGCCGTGCCGTCCCGGGCGTTCAAGGAGCTGGAATTGACTGCGCTCGCCCCAATGGACCGGACGATGTCCTTTTGGTCCTCTGGCACGACCGGCGAAGTGCGCAGCCGGCACTTCCACAGTGGCGAGTCCGTGGCGCTGTATGAGGAGTCGATCTGGGCGTGGTTCTGCTCTCAGGTGCTGGCCGGGCGACCGTTGCTGCGTCCGGTGGCTCTGACTCCCTCACCTGCCTCTGCTCCCAACTCCTCGTTAGCGCACATGTTCGGCGAGATTTCACGGCGCCTTGGTTGCGATCACGCCAACGCGTTCGCCGGAACGGTGGGCGCGGATGGCGCCTGGGAAGTGGACCTCGAAATCCTCCAAGGACTCGTCGGTCCCGCCATCGCCCGAAGCGAGCCGCTGTTGCTGCTCGGAACCGCCTTCAATTGGGTTCACCTGCTGGACGCCTTGGCGGCGTCCGGAACACGACTGCGGCTGCCGGCCGGTTCGGTGGTGCTCGAAACGGGCGGCTACAAGGGCCGCTCCCGCGAACTTTCCCGGAGCGAGTTTCACTCCGCTTTGGTCGCGACGCTGGGTGTCGCTGCCGACCACGTTGTAACCGAATACGGGATGAGCGAACTGGGTTCGCAGGCCTACGCGTTTCCGGGCGCAGGAGATGGCCGGCAATGGTTCCGGTTTCCGGTCTGGGCGCGGGCGCAGGTCGTATCGCCGGAGACGGGCTGGGAAGTTACCGAAGGTGCGGCCGGGGTGCTGCGTATTCTCGACCTTGCCAATGTCTGGTCCGTCTGCGCGCTCCAAACCGAAGACCTCGCGGTGCGGCGGGGCGATGCCTTCGAATTGCTCGGCCGCGTTCCGGCCGCCGAACCGCGCGGTTGCTCCCGCATGACCGCCTGAAGAATCCTGCCGCATGAACCTCCCCCAGATTTTCCTCGCCGATTTGCCTCCTGAAGCGGTGCTGACGCCGGCGCTCGTGCGCGACGCGTGCATCGCGGTGAAGCGCAACCGCGCCCAGTGGCTGGCCCAGCGCAAGACCCAGGAACTCGTCGAGCTCGTGGCTTACGCGGCCGAGCGGTGGCAGCAGCCGGACAACGGCTTTCGTCGGCTCGCACTCCAGTTGGGACCGGCGGAGACGGGATTCGGGGCGGCGACCCTCGCGCGCGGCCTCGATTCGATGTTCCGGCTCCTCACCGTGGACCAGTTGCACGTGCTGCTGAACCAGGACCTCGGGGATGTGCGGCGGCTCGACGAATTCTCCGCGCCTGCGGGCGAGCTCCGGCACGGACGCCTGGCGCTGGCGCGCGGACACGAACTGGTCGTCCATCTGGCGGCCGGCACTCTGCCGAATTCCGCCCTGGTGTCGCTGGTGCTGGGGTTGCTCACCAAGTCCGCGCAGTTCATGAAGCTAGCCCGCGGCGGCGCTCTGTTGCCGCGGCTGTTCGCCCATTCGCTCGCGGAACTGGAACCGAAGCTCGGCGGCTGTCTCGAATTCGCTGTTTGGCCGGGCGGTGCGGTCGAACTGGAAGCGGCCCTGTTTGGCGAAACCACCTGCGTCACCGTGCAGGGCAGTGACGAAACCGTGGCCGATGTCCGCAGCCGGCTGCCGGCAGGGGTTCGCCTGGTGGCTCATGGGCATCGGCTGAGTTTTGGCTTCATCAGCGGCGATCTGCTGAGCAGCTATTCGGCCCGCAAAGTAGCCGAAAAGGCCGCCGCGGATGTGAGCGCCTGGAACCAGCTGGGCTGCCTGTCGCCGCATGTCTTCTACGTGGAGGATCGCGGGGCGGTCTCCGCGGAGGCCTTCGCGGAATTGCTCGCCGGCGCCATGGCCGAGCGGGAGTCCGCCGAGCCGCGCGGCGAACTGCCCGTGGCGGAAGCTGCGCTGATCAATGACCGCCGCTACCTGCACGAACTGCGGGCGGCCCGGCACCTCGTGCAACGCGGCGAAGCCGTCACCGTGCCGCGGGGCGCCTTCTTCGAGCCGCCGACCGCCGGCACCCGCCTGTGGACCAGCGAAGGCTCCACCGCATGGACCGTCGTGTATGAGGAAGACCCACGGTTCCATCCATCCTGCCTGAACCGCTTCGCCTACGTGAAACCGGTGCGCGATCTCGCGGAGGCGCTGCGGTTGGCCGATCCCGTGCGCGGACAGGTGAGCACCGTCGGGGTCGCGGCGCTGGAATCAAAAATGCCCGAACTGGCGGTGGAACTCGCCGCCTGGGGCGTGACCCGCGTTTGCCGCCTGGGCCGGATGCAGGAGCCGCCCGTGACCTGGCGCCACGACGGCCGGCCCGCGCTCGGCGAACTGGTCACCTGGACCGATCTGGAACTTTGACCCTTTGGAAACTGCCATGATGGAACTTCGCAAAAGCTTTCAGTTCGAGGCCGCACATCGCCTCCCCCACGTCCCGGCCGGCCACAAGTGCGCCCGGTTGCACGGTCATAGTTTTGTGGCGGAGATCGTGGTCCGTGGGCCGCTCGATCCGCAGCTCGGCTGGGTGATGGATTACGCCGACATCAAGGCCGCCTTCCGGCCGATTTACGAGCGATTGGACCACCATTATCTGAACGAACTTCCCGGCCTGGAGAATCCCACGAGCGAGAACCTCGCCGTCTGGATCTGGCGCGAACTGAAGCCGGTGCTGCCGCAGCTTTCCGAAGTGGTGGTGGCCGAAACCTGCACCGCCCGCTGCGTTTACCGCGGCGACTGATGCCGATCAGCGGCCCGGAGGTTTCCGGTTTAGGCCGACGATTTCGACCAGCGCCTGCTGGAGCACCATCGCCTCGTCGAGGCCGCTGCTCACCAGCTTCACGTTGGCGTCGAGCAGCACATCCATGGCCTTGATCAGTTCGGCCACGGAGTAGTTCTCCGCCTGC
Organism: uncultured Verrucomicrobiota bacterium; assembly: GCA_903910585.1. Lineage (GTDB taxonomy): Bacteria > Verrucomicrobiota > Verrucomicrobiia > Limisphaerales > UBA9464 > CAIWAH01. Next base: position 7,812 of record CAIWAH010000269.1, on the reverse strand, counting down.
TTGGCCGCCTGGAAGAGCACGAACGGATGGCCGGCCAGGGGATTGAAGCGTTTGTCGTCCGGCAGCGAGGTGGTCGGCAGGCGGTCCAACTGGGCCTTGAACGCGTTGTAGTCGCGCGCCGGTTTCAGGAGTCCCTGGTCGCGCAGTTCCCGGAGCATGAGCAGCGCGCGGACTTTGGAGATAAGCCCGTAGAGCAGTCCAATTTCGGACTTCTTTTTGTCCACGCCGTTGCGGATTTCCCAAAGTTCGTGGTCGAGGACGCGCAGCAGCTTGACGAGATCCCGTTCACCGAGCGCTTCGCCGAGGGCAAATGCCTTCGCCAGCTTCTGGGCGGGCGTCATCGTCTGGACATCGGCGAGGGAGACTTCGTCCCGGTCGCCGAGATAAAGGACCAGCTTTTCGACCTCGTTGGCGAGCGAGCGGAGATTGGGGCCAACCCGGGTGACGAGCTCGGCGAGCGCATTGTCCGCGATGTCCTTGCCGGCGGCCCGGAAGAGGCGAAGGGCCTCGGATTCGGCTTTGCCGGCCCAGTCCTTGTCGTCCGCAGAAAGGGCATTGAAAGCCTCGACGGTGCCGAGTTTTTCGACCGTCTTGTAAAACGTCCGGCGTTTGTCGGGCTTGGCGCCGGAAATGAGCAGGCGGACATTGTCCCAGCGAAAGGCTTTCAGTTCGTCGGCCAACCGTCCCAGCTCTTCCGTGACCGCCGCGCTGGCGGAGGTGCGGTCGTCGCCCAGGAACGTGCAGTCCCGGAACCAGACGGCCTTGGCACCGCCGAAGAAGGGCAAGGTATTGAGCGCCTCGCGGAGCCGCCCGAGGCGGTTGAGGGCTTCGCCGGCGTTGTTGGCGGAGGCCTCGACGATTTCGTGGTCCATGCCGCCTAGCTCGGCGCTCCACTGCTCGAAGAGGGCCTTGGCGCGCTGTTTGACGCTGAAATCGTCGTCACCGCAGACCATCAGGAGCGGCGCAGAACTGGAAGCAGCCTTGGCCATCAGGATGGCTCCGAATCGTCGCCGGCTTCACCCTGCTTCTCCTCACCGATCCGGGTCAGAACCTCGGTCATGTCCTCCACGGACTGGAAGAGTTGCGTGGTGACAAAGATCGGCTTCTTCTGGGCGGCGGCGAGCGCGAGGCAGTCGCTCGGGCGGGCGTCGAGTTCCACCAGCTTGGATCCCAGCTCGTTTTCCTGGCGCAGGATCAGGCGGGCGAAATAGGTGGAATTGCGGAGTTCGGTGATGACAACCCGTTCGACGGTGATGCCGAAGCCTTGGAAAATATTGCCGATCAGGTCGTGGGTAAGCGGCCGCTCGTGCTGCGTGCCCCGCAGGGCCATGCCGATAATGGCGCCCATGTTGTGCTCCACCTGGATCACAAAGACCTTCTCGTCATTGCCGACGAACAGGGCCACGCCGTTGTTCGCCGGCAGCAGACCCCGGATCTGAACGGGCAACACGTCCTTCTTCATGCCCGGAGTGTGAGAACCGGCAGCGACCGACGCAAGCGGTCGCCGCAGCTCAGGACTGGTTCCGAAGGTCGAGCGTGAAGGGAAATTCCCGGTTTTCGACCGGAGGCGGCGCGGTGAATTTGCCCTGGCCATGGCCGTGGGTGAAGAAGCGCGCGAGTCGGCGGGACTCGGCTTCGTAGCTGTTCACCGGAAACGTGTCGTAGCTGCGGCCGCCGGGATGCGCGACGTGATACTGGCAGCCGCCGAGCGAACGACCGTTCCACGTGTCGTAGAGGTCGAAGGTCAACGGCGTGTGGACACCGATGGTCGGTTGCAGGCATTCGGGCGGTTGCCACGCGCGATATCGCACGCCGGCCACGGCTTCGCCGTTGGTTCCGGTGGCATTCAGCGGGAGCCGACGGCCATTCACCGTGAGCGCGAAGCGGTCGCCGATGAGGCCGCGGGCTTTCACCTGGAGCCGTTCCACCGAGCTGTCCACGAAACGCACGGTGCCGCCCGCGCCGGGTTCTTCGCCCAGGACGTGCCACGGCTCGAGCGCGGTGCGGAGTTCCACCTCGACGTCGCGTTGAGCGAAGTCACCGATGCGCGGAAAGCGGAACTCGAAGTGCGGCGCGAACCAGTCGAACTCGAACGGATAACCGGCGTCGCGCAGGTCGCGGACGACGTCCTTGAAATCGGTCTCGCAGAAGTGCGGCAGCATCCAGCGGTCATGGATATCGGTGCCCCAGCGGACGAGGTCGTTCTTGTAGGGCTCGTTCCAGAACTTCGCGACGAGGCCGCGCAGGAGGAGATGTTGCGCGAGGCTCATGCGCGCGTGCGGCGGCATTTCAAAGGCGCGCATCTCGACGAGGCCGAGCCGGCCGCTCGCGCTCTCGGGCGCGAATAGCTTGTCGATGCTGAACTCAGAGCGATGCGTGTTGCCGCTGGCGTCGATGAGAAGGTTGCGGAAGAGGCGATCGCAGAGCCACGGCGGCGTGTAACCAAACAGGCCGATGTTGCGATCAAGTTCCTTGAACGCGACTTCGAGTTCGTAGAGCGAATCGTTGCGGGCCTCGTCGATGCGCGGTGCCTGCGAGGTCGGGCCGATGAAAAGCCCGCTGAAGAGCCAGCTCAGCGACGGATGATTCTGCCAGTAGCTGATGAGTGAGCGGAGGAGATCGGGCCGGCGGAGGATGGGCGAATCGCTTGTGGTTTCGCCGCCGATGATGATGTGGTTGCCGCCGCCGGTGCCGGTGTGGCGGCCGTCGATCATGAACTTCTCGGTGCCGAGCCGCGTCTGGCGCGCTTCCTCGTAGAGCACAGTGGTGCGCTCGACGAGGTCGTCCCACGAATGACTCGGATGCAGGTTCACCTCGATGACGCCGGGGTCGGGCGTGACGGCGAGTTTGTTCAGGCGCGGATCGCGCGGCGGGGTTTCGCCCTCGATGATGACGGGCAGCCCGAGTTCGGTGACGGCGGTTTCGATGCCGGCAATGAGATCGAGATAATCTTCGGTGGCGGCAACCGGCGGCATGAAGACGTGCAGTCGTCCATCGCGCGGCTCGACGCACAGCGCGGTGCGCACGATCCACGGCGCGCTTTCGCCCTGCACGGGACGGCGATTCGGATCGAAGTCCGGCGGGAGCGGCGGCAGTTCGATGCGTTGCTCTTCCAACTCGCCGAGTTCCTGCGCGCGTTGGCCGGGGCCGTAGCCCGCGGGCATTGGCGCACCACCGCCGCGACGAATGAAGCGCTGGCCGGTCTCCTCGGGCTTGCGAACTTTGTAGGGAAATTCCTTCGGCAGCTCGGGGAACTTCTGCGACGGGTCCTGCCCGTGCACCCACGGGAAATCTTTTTCCGCGACCCACGGAATGGAATCGAGCGGCAGGCGCAGGCCCATCGCGGAATCGCCCGGGATGAGCCAGAGCGTATCGTCGTCGCGCAGGAACCACGCGCCGGACATCCAGCCCGGCTGGTTTCCATACATCGCGCGCTTGATCGGCAACGCGTAGCCGACGACTTCGCCCAGACCTTTCTGGAAGATGCGCGCGATGCGATCGCGTTCGAGCTTGTCCTTCAGATTGGATTTCTCCGGCGTGACGTTCGACGGCAGACGGCGCTCCTTCCACGTGTAGTAGAAGGCGTCCTCGTAGCCGGGAATCATGTATTTCGGATCTGCACCGACGACGCGCGAGATGCGTTCAAGCAACGCCTTCGCGTCTTTCGCCGCGTAACCGTAATCCTTCGATTCGTCGGCGATGAGCGAATCATTCTTCCAGATCGGGACACCGTCCTTGCGCCAGTAACAGGCGAGCGCCCAGCGCGGCAATTGTTCGCCCGGATACCATTTGCCCTGGCCGTAGTGCAGCAGCGCGCCGGGAGCCCACTTGGAGCGGAGACGCTTGATGAGTTCGCCGGATAGGACGCGTTTTTTGTGCGAGACGGCGGTGAAGTTCCACTCCGGTCCATCGGGGTCGTCGATGGAGATGAACGTCGGCTCGCCGCCCATCGTGAGGCGCACGTCGCCCTTCTTGAGATCGGCGTCGATGGCGTGGCCGAGCTTCTCGATCGCGGTCCACTGCGCTTCGGTGTAAGGCTTCGTGACGCGCGGCGATTCGTAGATGCGCGTCACCTTCATCTCGTGATGCAGCTTCGATTCGCACTTGTCGATCGCGCCGCTAACGGGCGCGGCGCTGCTCGGCTCGGGCGTGCAGCTGAGCGGGATGTGCCCCTCACCAGCGAGCAAGCCGCTGGTGGGATCGAGTCCGATCCAGCCGGCGCCGGGAAGATAGACTTCGCACCAAGCGTGGAGATCGGTGAAGTCAACTTCGGTGCCGCTCGGGCCGTCGAGCGACTTCACATCGGGCGTGAGCTGGATGAGGTAACCGCTGACGAAACGGGCGGCGAGGCCGAAGTGCCGCAGCAGTTGCACGAGCAGCCAGCCGGAATCGCGGCACGAACCGCTGAGTTTGGTCAGCGTTTCCTCGGGCGTCTGCACGCCGGGTTCGAGTCGGATGAGATACTTGATGTCGTGCTGGAGCCGCTGGTTGATCGCGACGAGGAAATCGATGGTGCGAAGCTCTTTCGCCGGAGCGCTGGCCGCAGGTTTGGCGGTAGCTGCGGCGCCTTCGACCGCGATGTGTCCGCCTTCATGACGGACGTCGGTGCGATGGAGCGACGCCGAGGTGGGCGCGTGGGAAAGTGCTTCGGGATGGCCGAGGATGTCGCGCTTCAAGGCCGCGATGTAGGCGGCGAGATTCGGGGACAGCGCGCAGGGTTCGAGAAACGGCGTGAGATCCTTCTTGGCCGTCGCGTCGTAGGTGAATGGGAAATTCGTCGCGGTATCTTCGATGAAGAAGTCGAACGGGTTCAGCACCGACATCTCGGCGACGACTTCGACTTCCACACAGAACTCCTTCATCCGGTCTGGGAAGACAAGGCGCGCGTTCCAGTTGGCGAAGGGATCTTGCTGCCAGTTGATGAAGTGTTCGCCGCCCGTGATCTTCTGCGAGTAGCTGAGGATCTTGGTCCGGCAATGCGGCGCTGGCCGCAGGCGCACGACGTGCGGGCCGTGGCCGACCGGCTTGTCATAGGTGTAATGGGTCTTGTGGTGGAGGGCGACGTGGATGGCCATGGCGTTACGGAATAGACCGCGGACTGAACCGAAACCTGACAGGGATGAGGAGGGGCCTCGCCTAGCGTGCGACAACGGGTCTGCGCCGCACGCGGACTGGAAGGGGTGTGAACCGAGTCTGCTGCTGCTGCTGCTCCTCCTGTTGGACGAACACCTCCTCGTCGAAGGTGGCGAATGACAGGAAGAAATAGGCCTCGAAGAGGGCGTCGCCGATGGAGTTCAGCTTGAGCTGAAGCTCGTCGAGATAGCGGTGCAGGCCCCGGTCGAAGATCTCGTCCACCGTGCTGAACTGCAGTTCGGCGAGCAGCCGTCCGGCGAGCTTTTCGGCATCGTTGACGAAACGGCCTTCGGGCACGCCGGAAATCCGGCGCAGGGCGGTGTTGAGCTCGGTGACACAGAACCGCACCGACCGGGGCAACTCCTCGTTGAGGAGGAGGAATTCGGCCACGAGCTTGGGATGCACGTCGGCGCCGTAGATGGACTTGTAGGAGTCCCATGCGCTGCAGGACCGGAGAATCGCGGACCATTCCAGGGATTCCGTCTGGCTGATGGACTTCGGAGCGCCGCGATCGGGCAGGGTCTGGTAGCGGACGTCGAGGATGCGCGACGTCTTGTCCGCACGCTCGATGAACTTGCCGACCTGGTTGAACTGCCAACCCTCATTGTGGATGAGCGTGGCGAAGGTTATGCCGACGATATGCAGCGAGCTGGCCTTGATCTTCTCGAAGAACTCGCTGGGGCTCTGATCCCACAGACTGCGGGCATCCTTCGACCGGATGAAGAGGTAAAGGCGGTTCAACTCCTCCCAGAGTTCACCGGTGATCTGGTCGCGGACCATGCGGGCGTTCTCCCGGGCCTGACAGATCGACTGCATGATGGAATTCGGGTTTTCCAGTTGGAACACCATGAACTCGGTGACGGCTTCCGCGGTGGCCACCGGATGTAGCTTGAAAAATTCCGCCTCGTCGCCGGTCGCCTGGACGACGGGCAGCCAGTGCTCTGCGAGCCGCTGCTCGTCGAGTTTTCGGAAATCGAGGAGCAGTTGCAGGTTGGTGTCCACCAGACGCGCGATGTTCTCGGCGCGCTCGATGTAGCGGGACATCCAGTAGAGGCAGTTGGCGACGCGGCTCAGCATTGGAAAATGAGGGGTAAGTGACGGTGGAGGCGGAGCGATTCACTCATCTCCGTAGAGCACCCAGGTGTCTTTGCTGCCTCCGCCCTGTGACGAGTTGACCACAATCGATCCCTTGCGGAGAGCCACCCGGGTCAATCCGCCCGGCACGATGGTGATTTTCTCGCCGTAAATGACATAGGGGCGGAGATCGATGTGACGTCCTTCAAACTGGGCGCCGCCGATGTGGGTCGGATGCCGGGACAGCGAAATCATCGGCTGTGCGATGTAGTTGCGGGGATCCGCCTCCACCGCCGCCCGGAACTTCTCGATTTCATCCTTGGTGGATTTCGGTCCGACCAGCATGCCGTAGCCGCCGGATTCGTTGGCGGCATTCACCACCAGTTGGTCCAGATTTTCGAGGATGTATCGTTTGTCCGATTCCTCGTTTGCGAGATAGGTGGGGACGTTCGGGATGATGGGGTCCTGGTCCAGGTAGTATTTGATGATCTTCGGAACGAACGCATACATCACCTTGTCGTCCGCGATTCCGGTGCCGATTGAATTGGCGAGGGAGACATTGCCTGCCCGGTAGGCACGGACGATTCCAGGGACGCCCAGCATCGAGTCCCGCCGGAACACGGTGGGGTCGAGGAAGTCGTCATCGATTCGACGATAAATCACGTGCACCGGCTGCAATCCCTTGGTGGTGCGCATGAACACGCGGGCGTCCCGCACGACCAGGTCGCGTCCTTCGACGATTTCGATGCCCATCTGCCGTGCCAGATAGGTGTGCTCGAAATAGGCGCTGTTGTAGGCGCCAGGCGTCAGCAAAACCACCGTCGGGTCGGCCACGCCGGGGGGGGCGATATGCTGGAGCATTTTCAGCAACTCCTGCGGATAATGCTCCACTGGCCGAACACCGATTTCCTCGAACATCCCCGGAAAGGTTCGTTTCATCGCCCGGCGGTTTTCCAAAACGTAGCTGACGCCGGATGGGCAACGGCCGTTGTCTTCCAGCACCATCCAGCCGCCGTCGGCACCGCGGATCAGGTCCGTTCCGCAGACGTGAATGTAGATGTCCTTCGGGACATTGAAGCCGGAAAACTCGCGGCGGAAGTGTTTGCCCGACAGCACGTAGTAGGGTGGAACGACCCCGTCCTTCACGATTTTCTGTTCGTGGTAAATGTCGTGGAGGAAAAGGTTGAGCGCCGTGATTCGTTGCACGAGGCCGGCCTCAAGCTGTTCCCACTCCTTGGCGCTGATGATCCGGGGAATCAGGTCGAACGGGAAAATCTTCTCCGTGCCCTGAGCGTCTCCATAAACATTGAACGTGATGCCTTGCCGGAGGAACGCGAGGTCCACGGACTGCCGGTAGCGGTCAAAATCCTCGGGCTTCAGGTCGCAGAAGAGTTGCTGGAATCGTCGATAGTGAGGGCGCACCTGATCCTGCACATCCACCATCTCATCGAAGAAATTTTCCGCCCGGTAGCCGTTCAGCACGGGGATATTTGGTCTGCCCGCAGCCCCCGACCAGCAAGGAAAAAGCCCGGGATCGAACTCAAAAACCGCTCATGGATCGGCCGGGAATCATTCAAGCTGTCCGCCCGAGGGACCGTTTGGATG
>CAIWAH010000268.1 GCA_903910585.1 uncultured Verrucomicrobiota bacterium | reverse complement strand
TTCAGCGACCAGGCGGGAGCCTTCGCCTTGGTTCCCGGGTCCCGGAGCTGCGGTTCCATGAACTCGCTGGCCAGCCAGTCCAGCAGTTCCGGGTGCGACGGCGGATCGCTGCGCACGCCGAAGTCCTCCGGGGTCACCACGAGTCCCGTGCCGAAGTAGTGCGTCCAGACGCGGTTCACGATCACGCGGGCGGTGAGCGGGTTTTCGCGGCTGACCAGCCATTGGGCGAGACCCAGCCGATTGCGAGGCGCGCCATTGGGCAACGGATTGAGGATGGCCGGCACACCGGCGGTTACGGATGTCGTCGGCTTCTGCCAGTCGCCGCGCTTGAAGATCTTCGTGTCGCGGCGCGGTTCGCGAAGCGCGAGCGCGAGCGTTGTGTTTTCCGCGGCGGGCCAGTCCTTCCAGGCGTCATCCCATTCCTTCGCCGCTGCGGTGAGCGCGGGGTCCTGGAACAGGAAGACCCGGAAAAGCTCCTGGCGGGCCGGCGCGTCACCGGCCTGCGCGGCGGCCAGCAACCCCCGCTGCCTTTCGCTCAGCGGGTCCACCGTCAGGGCTCCGGAGTTGGTGGTGAAGCTCAGCCGCAACCGGCCCAGCACGAAGCTGGAGACCTTGTCGCTGGAATTGTTCAGGCCGCCGCCGGGCTTGGAATTGACTGTGATCAGCAGCCGCGAGCCGCCCTCGAATCCGACGGGCTGCTCGGCCAGGAAGACCGCACGGCGTTCCTGGTTCCGGCGACCCTTGGTAAAGGCCGCGCCCCAGCCGCCGTTGGTAACCACGCCATCGATCATCATTCCCGCGGTCAGGCTGGCGGGTTCCGCGTCGGCGACGGCGCGGATGAACTTCACCCGGTTGGTGGTGGCGGTGAAATTGGTCGCGCCAGCGTTGGGGGCCGCGAGTTCCTTCAGTGGGGTCAGCTCCACGCCGAACTCCGACACCAGCCAGTCGCCGTTGCCGTCGAGGCCGGGGCCGTTGTGGGGCAGGTTTCCATGGTTGAGCGCCTCCAGGCGAAAGCCGGTGACATTGGTCTCCGGCAGGTCCACCCAGATGCGGATGATGGAGCTGTTGTAAACGTCGCCGCCGCCGAGCAGGGACAGGTCCTCCTGCTTCTCGAACTTCATCGGGGTGGAATGCCATTCCTTCGCATCAATCGGCTGCCAGCCGACGGGAACTGCCGTGACAGACTTAAGCCAGTTGCCAAACCGCTCCCCGACGGCGGAATCGGCCAGCAGACGGTCTTCAACCGACTTCGCCGCCGCCGCGATGGCGTCGCGCTTCGCCTGCGTCTCCGCGGCGGGCACGTCGAGCTTTGGTTCCACGTCCTGGTTCAGGAAGTCGTAGAACTGGTAGTATTCCTTCTGCGAGACGGGGTCATATTTGTGCGAGTGGCACTGCGCGCAGCCGATGGTAAGACCCAGCCAGGTGCGGCCCACGGCGTCCACGCGGTCGATGATCGTCTCGACGCGGAACTTCTCCGGCTCGATGCCGCCCTCCATGTTCACCATCGAGTTGCGCAGGAAGCCGGTGGCCACCCGGAGGTCCGTGGCAGCCGGACTGGACTCGGCCTTGGCGACCAGATCCCCGGCCAGCTGCTCGATCGTGAACCGGTCGAAGGGCTTGTCCGCGTTGAAGGCATGGATGACCCAGTCGCGCCACGGCCAGATGGATCGGGTGCGGTCCTTCTCGAAGCCGTTCGAGTCGGCGTAACGGGCGGCGTCGAGCCAGTGCCGCGCCCACTTTTCACCGTAGTGCGGCGAATCCAGCAGGCGTTCGACCACCTTGGTGTAGGCGTCGGCGGAGCGGTCCGCGGCGAAGGCATCGACCTCGGCTGGCGTGGGTGGCAGGCCGGTCAGGTCCAGCGAGACGCGCCGGAGGAGGGTGATGCGGTCCGCTTCGGCGGTCGGGAGGAGCTTTTCCTGCTCCAGCCGGTGAAAGACGAACTGGTCGATGGGATTGCGTGCCTGCCGTCGGTGTTTGCCACCCAGCTTGGGCGGTTCCGGCCGTTTGACCGGCTGAAAGGCCCAATGCGCCGTCGTGGACTTCGCCGAGGTTGTCTCGGCCTGGGCCGGCCATGGGGCGCCCTGCTCAATCCAGCCCCGCAACATACCGATCTGCGTGTCGGTGAGCGGTTCGCCCCTTTTCGGCATCTTGGCGACGTCCGCGTGGGTGCCGGCGACGGCTTGGAGCAACACCGATTCGGCCGTCTTGCCGGGAACGACGGCCGGACCGTGATCGCCGCCCTTGAGGGCATCCGCCTTGCGGTCGAGCCGGAGGCCGGATTCCTGCTTTTTCTCTCCGTGGCAGGAAAAGCAGCGGTCTGCCAGCAGCGGCTGGATGTCCTTGGCGAAATCCACTGCGGCGCCCTTCAGGCAGAGCGGCAAAGCGGCGAGGCCAAGGCAGCCGGCAGCGGACAGGGAAAGGAACCGGGGTTTCATGACGTCAGTTTTCCAAGGACGGAAGAACCGGGCGAGCCTTCAATTTGACCCGATCTCTTCCGGTCCGCTGGCTTGAATCGAGTGGGCCGTGCGGGCACTCTCGGGTCATGAAGAAGGCGATTCTGATCGGAGCGGTGGTGCTGGTGTTGGCCCTGGTGGCCGCGGTGGTTTTGCTGGGCACCAATCTCGGCAAGCTCGTGAAGGCGGGCATCGAGACCTTTGCACCGAAGTTCACCCAGACGACCGTGACCGTGGAGTCGGTGGACCTGTCGCCCAGTTCGGGCTCCGGTTCCGTCAAGGGCCTGGTCGTGGGCAATCCAGCGCCCTACACTGAGCCGTTCGCCATCCGTCTCGGGGAAGCAAGCCTCGCCGTGGACCCCGCCTCGATCATGACCGACAAGATCGTGGTGAAATCTGTCCGGGTCGTGAATCCGGAGGTGACCATCGAGGGCGGATTAACGGACAACAACCTCAAGAAGCTGCTCGCCAACCTCAACAGCTTCACCGCCGCGGAAAAGTCCAAGCCCGCCGAAGAGACCGGCGCGAAGAAGAAGCTGCAGGTGGATGAGTTCGTGCTCAGTGGCACCAAGGTCAACGTGAAGCTCAGCATCCCCGGCGTTGGAACGGCAATCCCGCCGCTCACGCTGCCGGACATCCGCCTCACCAACCTCGGTTCCGGCAGCGACGGCATCACGCCCGGCGAACTTTCGCAGCGGGTGATCACCGAGGTCGTGAACAATGTCATCCCGGCCGTCACCGCGCAGGTGGGCAATCTGACCATGGGCGCCACCGACGCCGCCAAAGGCGCGCTCGACAAGGCGTCCGGCACGCTCAAGGACGCCTCGAAGGGGCTGAACAACCTGTTCAAGAAGTAGCGCCCGCGAGCGACGGGATCCGGGTGGGCCGATTCCCGGCTTGCCGGATCGGCCTTTCCGGCGTCCCAATGAATGGGTTCCCGCGCCGGTCCGTCACTCGGCGCGTTCATCCAGTTCACGCACCTAGCGCAACATCATGAAACTTCGTCTCCTGACCGCCGCCCTTGTCGCGGCGGGTGTCGTCACCGCCGAGGCCGCCCCCAAGAAGGTGCTGGTCGTCACCGCCACCGCCGGCTTCCGCCACAGCTCGATTCCGCTGGCTGAGAACGTCATCACCACGCTGGGCGAGACGACCGGAGCCTTTACCGTGGTGGACGTCGTCCGTGGCGGCAAAGACGGCAAGGACACCGCCGAGGTGGCCGCGAAGATGACGCTGGAGAAGCTCAACCAGGTGGATGCCGTGATCTTCGCCAACACGACCGGCGACCTGGCGATTCCCGACAAGGACGGCTTCATGAAGTGGGTCGAGAGCGGCCATGCGCTCATCGGCATGCACTCGTGCTCGGACACCTTTCACGGCTACCGGCCATTCATCGAGATGCTGGGCGGGGAGTTCCTGACGCACGGACCGCAGGTGCAGGTGGATGCCTACAATCAGGATCCGACCCATCCGTCCACGAAGCATCTGGGATCCATCTACACCGTTTTCGACGAGATCTATGAGTTCAAGTCGTTCGAACGGGCCAAGGTTCATGGCCTGCTGACCCTCGACAAACACCCGCACAGCCTGGCTCCCGGGGATTTCCCGGTGGCGTGGTCCAAGGACATCGGCAAGGGCAAGGTCTTCTACACCTCGCTCGGTCACCGCGAGGACGTCTGGACCAGCGCCCTCTACCAGCAGCACATCCTCGGCGGCATCAAATGGGCGCTCGGCCTCGAAAAAGGCAGCGGCAAGCCGACCGACACCGCCAACGCGCTCTCAGACGCCGAGAAGAAGGACGGCTTCAAGCTGCTCTTCGACGGCAAGACCCTGAACGGCTGGAAATACCGCAACGACTCCGGCAAGCGCACCTGGAGCGCGCAAAACGGCATGCTGGTGAACACGCTCGGCAAGAACGAGCACGGCACCGATCTGCTGACCGAGGAGAAGTTCCGGGACTTCGTCGTGCGCTACGAATTCCAGGTGCCGCCGGGCTCCAATTCCGGCTTCTACCTGCGCGGCCGGCACGAGATCCAGGTGTTCGACGATTTCAAGGCCGGCAAACCGGAAATGGGCGGCAACGGGGCGATCTACAACGTCCGGCCCGCCACCTTCTTCGCGTCCCGCAAGCCCGGCCAGTGGCAGCAGGCCGAGGTGAAGATTGTCGGACAGAAGATTTCCGTGATCCTCAACGGCGTGAAGGTTCAGGACGAAGTCGAGTGCCCGCGCGGCACCGGCGGCCAGCTCGACGACAACGTGGATCAACCCGGCCCGATTCTGCTGCAGGGCGACCACGGTGCGGTTGGCTTCCGGAACATCCGGATCAAGCCGCTGAAGTGAGCTGAGCTCAACTCGTCCCGAAAACGCCCGGCTTCGGCCGGGCGTTTTGCTGGGACGAAATTGTCCGTGGGCACGGGCTGGCGAATCCCGCTGATCCGCGGGAGGGCAAAAACCGCGGCGAACATTCTGCCGGAATCCAAAGTCCCGGCTTGAACCATCGGATTCGTTCCGGCGAAGTGTTAGCACAATCGCGTTGCATGAATCTCGGCGACATCCTCTCCACACCGCAGATCGTCCCGGAGCTCAAGGCCACCAACCGGTGGGAGGCCATTGACGAGCTCATCGGGGTGCTGGTCTCCAGCGGCAAGATCTCGCCCGAGCATCGGGATTCCGTGACCGCCGTGGTCAAGAAGCGCGAGACCTCGATGAGCACCGGCATCGGTTTCGGCATCGGGATTCCCCATGCGTCCACGGACCTCATCACCGAGGTCATCGCGGCCTTCGGCCGGTCCCGTGGCGGAGTGAACTTCGATGCGCTGGACAACCAGCCGGTCCACTTGGTCACGCTGTTTCTGGTTCCCCAGGGACAGTTCCAGAAGCACCTGCACACGCTGGCCGGCATCGCCAAGGTTCTCCGCAAGGACGAGTTCCTCAAGGACCTCGACACCGCCCCGGACGGCGAGGCGATGATGGCGGTGATCCGCAAGTTCTCCGCGATGCGCTGAGCCGCGGGGGCTCCGCGGGGCGGCGGCGGCCTTTCCCGCGCCCGCTCACCACGTCCGTTCAAATAATTCTCGCCGCCCTGCGTCGGACTGCCACCGTCGATTTGATACGCATGCCCATCATTGAGCGCACCATCACCGTGCAATGGCGGCACCAGGTCCATTTCACCGAAGGCGTCTTCGGTGCGGACAACATGGTGCTGCTCTCGGTGCTGTGCCCGGACGAACCCGGGTCCAAGGCGCGCCGGGCCAAGGTGCTGGTGGTGGTGGACGAAGCGCTGGCACAGGCCGAAGCCGGGCTGATTAGCCGCATCAGCGCCTACTTTTCCATCCACGCCGACCGCCTGGAACTCGTCTGTCCGCCGGTCACGCTCATCGGCGGCGAGGCGGTCAAGAACGCCTACTTCCGGGTCTCCGAAATCCACGCGCTGATTGATCGCTACCACATTGACCGCCACAACTACGTGGTCGTGGTCGGGGGCGGTGCCCTGCTGGACATGGTCGGACTGGCCGCCGCCACGGCCCACCGCGGGGTGCGGCTCATACGCGTTCCCACCACGACGCTGGCGCAGGATGATTCCGGCGTCGGCGTGAAGAACGGCATCAACGCCTTCGGGAAGAAGAACTTCATCGGCACGTTTGCCCCGCCCTTCGCCGTCATCAATGACTTCAGCCTCCTGGCCACGCTCAGTCCGCGGGACAAGCGGGCCGGATTCGTCGAGGCCGTGAAGGTCGCCTGCATCCGGGACGCCGCCTTCTTCGACTGGATCGAGCAGCACGCGGCCGAGTTGGCGGCGTTCGCGCCGGAACCGACCCAGCGTCTGATCCACCGCAGCGCGGAACTGCACCTCAACCACATTGCCACCGGCGGCGATCCGTTCGAGATGGGCAGCGCGCGCCCGCTCGATTTTGGCCACTGGGCGGCGCACAAGCTGGAGCAGCTTTCCGAATACCGGCTTCGGCACGGCGAAGCGGTCGCCATCGGCATTGCGCTGGACGTCACCTACGCGCGCCTCCGGGGAATGCTGTCCGCGGCCTCCGCCGGACGGATTCTGGAGCTGCTCGAACGCCTCGGCTTCGAGCTGTTCGCCAGCGAGCTGCTCCACACCGATGAACAAGGCCAACTGCTGGTCGTCGCCGGCCTGGAAGAGTTCCGCGAACACTTGGGCGGGGAGCTCACCATCACCCTGCTGCGCGAGATCGGAGAAGGGGTTGAGGTCCATGAAATGGACGCGGTGATCGTGGCGCGGGCAATTGACACGTTGCGGGCGGCACATGCCGGGCGTATCAGTTCACTGCGGGCCACCGCCTGAAACCGGGCGACCGTGGCCGGCTTGGCTGCTGCTGCTCTCAAATGCCCTTTCAAGTTTTGCCCGATTCATCCCGGCGATTTCTGGAAGTCCGATACTCGGGCGAAGTTACCCCTGTGGAACTGCGCACCGCCTTTGCGGAAGGACTCCGGGTCGCGCAGGAATTGGACACGTTTCTGGTGCTGACCGACTGCGTCGGCATGCAGGGCGGGCACAGTCTTTTCGACCTGTATGCGATGGTCGCCGATCTTGCCGGCCATCGGGAAGTCGTCCGCTACAAGGAGGCCGTCCTGATGCCGGCGGCGCCGGGATTGGCGGAAAAGGTGACGTTCTGGGAGACCGCCTGCCGCAACCGCGGACTGTGGGTGAAGGTGTTTTCCGACCGTGAGCCAGCCCTCGCTTGGCTCCTCGATTGAGCAGAAGGGCGGACCGACGCGGAGCTTTCCGCTTTGCACTTGGCGCGCCGGCCCGTTCCCCTACGGCCTTCAATGAAGCTGCTGGTCCTCGGTTCGGGCGGCCGTGAACACGCCCTGGTCTGGAAACTCGCACAGTCGCGCCACGTCACGCAGATGTTCGTCGCGCCCGGCAATGCAGGCACCGCCGCCGAATGCCTCGCCGCCAACGGCGCTCCGGTGCAAAACGTGGCCATTGGCGCCGAGGACATTCCAGCGCTCGTCGCGTGGGCGCAGGCGAATCGGCCTGATTTCACCGTGGTCGGCCCCGACGGCGCGCTCGGCGCGGGTGTGGTGGACGCGTTCCAGGCCGCCGGCTTCAAGATCTGGGGACCGAACCAGCGCGCCGCGCAGTTCGAGGCGTCCAAGGTCTTCTCCCAGGACTTCATGGAGCGTCACGGCATCCCCACCGCGAAGTCGGGCACCTTCGCCGATCCGGTGGCGGCGAAGCGCTTCTGCGCGACGCTCGGCGGACGGTGCGCGGTGAAGGCCGACGGTCTCGCGCTCGGCAAGGGCGTGCTGCTCGCCGGCAACGTGGACGAGGCGGAACGCGCCGTGGACGAGATCATGGTGGACAAGGCCTTCGGCACCGCCGGCGCACGCGTGGTCGTGCAGGAGTTCCTCGAAGGCATGGAAATTTCCCTGCACGCGCTCTGCGACGGCAAGATGGCGAAGCTGTTTCCCACCTCGCAGGACCACAAACGCGCACTCGACGGTGACCAAGGCCTGAACACCGGCGGCATGGGCACGTATTCACCCGCGCCGTTCCTGACCGACGCCGAACTCGCCGATGTGGGCCGGCAAATCCTGAATCCGTGGCTCGCTGGCTGCGCGGCCGACGGCATTGATTTCCGTGGCCTGCTGTATCCGGGCGTCATGCTCACGAAATCCGGCCCGAAGGTGATCGAGTTCAACGCGCGCTTCGGCGATCCCGAGACGCAGGTCTATCTTCCCCGGCTGGAAAACGACCTCGTCGAACTGCTGCTCGCCAGCGCCGAAGGCCGGTTGGCCGACGTGGAACTGGAGTGGTCGCCCAGCGCCTGTGTGTGCGTGGTGCTGGCCAGCGGTGGCTACCCGGGCAGCTACGCGAAGGGCAAGGTCATCCACGGTCTCGACCAGGCGAACGCGTTGCCGGGCGTGAAGGTGTTCCACGCCGGCACGGCGACGAAGGACGGCCAGACCGTCACCAGCGGCGGCCGGGTGCTCGGTGTGACCGCGTGGGCGCCGACACTTCGCGCAGCCCGTGACCAGGCCTACGCCGCCGCGAACGTGATCTGCTTCGAGGGCATCCAGTATCGGCGGGATATCGCGGCGAAGGGGTTGAGGTAGTGCGGAGCGCAGGGCTCCAGCCCTGCGCGGATTGCCTGGGCTGGCGGCGCGGCAGGTTTGCCACGCAATTCGGGAGGTGAGCCATCGCGGCCTCGCTCCGCGAGGAGGTCCCATTAATTTCGTCCCCCCAGCCTGCACCATTCTGGTCAGTTTACCGCGCAGATGGATCGCGATGCCCAGCGGCAACGACTCCACGCCATACAGGGCTGGAGCCCTGCGCTCCAACGCGGGCTTCGACTCGGGCCGATTCTGCCATAACTTCGCTCGTCACGATCATGGCCACACGCACTTCCCGTTCCTCCAGTCCGAAGAAGCTGATCCGCCCGCTCGTTCACGCGCTGCACGCCTACGTGCCGGGCGAGCAGCCGAAGGTAAAGGGCCTTATCAAGCTCAACACCAACGAGAATCCCTACCCACCGTCGCCCAAGGTGCTCGCCGCGACCCGCGCCGCGGTGGACGGCCGCCTGCGGCTGTATCCTAACCCGACGGCGCAGGCGTTGCGGGAGAAGCTGGCGGAGCTGCACGGCTGCAGCCCGGAAAACATCATTGTGGGCAACGGCTCCGACGAACTGCTGGCGCTGGCGGTGCGGGCGTTTGCGGAGCCGAAGGATTCCTACCGGGCGGCCGACCTGCACGAGAACGAATACGTGCTGGTCGATGAATCCCGGACCCGCGTCCAATACTTCTGGCCCAGCTATTCGCTCTATCCCGTCCTGGCCGAGACGCACGGTGCCGAGACCAACGCCGTGCCGCTCAAGGCCGACTTCAGCCTGCCGTCGGTCGCGGAATTGAAGCGGGGCCAACAATGGGACTTCCGCGCCGCGCTCACGTTCGTCACCACGCCCAACGCGCCGAGTGGCCGCGGCTTCGGCACGGCCGAACTCGATGCGCTCTGCACCGCGATGAAGGGCGTGACGGTGCTCGACGAGGCCTACGTGGACTTCGCCCCGGAAAACGCCCTCGCCCTCGCGCTGAAGCACCCGCACGTCCTGATCTCGCGGACCTTCTCCAAGGCCTACTCGCTGTGCTTCCAGCGCGTGGGCTACTTCGTCGGGCATCCCGAGCTGATCGCCGCCCTGGACAAGGTGCGCGACAGCTACAACGTCAATGGCCTCGGCCAGGTGGCCGCGCTCGCGACGCTGAACGACCTCGGCTACTACCGGCGGAACTTCAAACGCATTATCGCCACCCGCGAGCGCCTGCGCCGCGAGTTGACCGGACTCGGCTTCGAAGTCCTGCCTTCAGCGACGAACTTCCTGCTCTGCCGCCCGCCGGGCTTGCCCGCGAAGCAATGGCTGGAGGAACTCCGCGCACGGAAGATCATCGTCCGCTGGTTCAGCACACCCGAGGTGAACGCCTATCTGCGCATCACTGTTGGCACGGACGCCGAAGCAGACGCGTTGTTGAAAGCGGTGCGAGCCATTCGGCATTGATGGTTGCGGTCTCCGGATGTGCGTCCGTTCGGCGTGGGGGCGTGAGGACGGGGATTCATTTTCCGGATTCACGCCGGACTTGCGGTGGCGCAGCGTTCGCCGCACTTCCATGGCAGAGCAGATTTATCTGGGCATTGATCTCGGCGCCGAGAGCGGACGGGTGATGGCCGGGCGTTGGGCCGGTGGCCGGCTCATGCTGGAGGAGTTGCACCGGTTTCCCAACGGCCCCGTGCAGCTGGCCGGCACGCTGCGTTGGGATGCTCCCCGGCTTTGGCAGGAGATCCAAAACGGTCTGGCCGTGGCGGCGCGGCGGTTCGGTCCGCGCGTCGTCTCGGTCGGCGTGGACACATGGGGACTCGACTACGTGCTGTTGTCCAAGTCCGGTGAACTGCTGGGGCTGCCTTTCTGTTATCGCGACCGCCGGACTCGCGGTCTGCTGGCGGAAACGCTGCGAAAAGTTCCGCGGGCCGACATCTTCGCGGCGACCGGCGCCCAGTTCCTCGAGATCAACACCCTCTACCAGTGGCGGGCCCATTTTGCCGCCAGTCCAGAGGTGTTTCACACGGCGGACACCTTCCTGATGATGCCGGACTGGCTGAACTGGTGTCTCTGCGGCCG
Source organism: uncultured Verrucomicrobiota bacterium (assembly GCA_903910585.1). Classification (GTDB taxonomy): domain Bacteria; phylum Verrucomicrobiota; class Verrucomicrobiia; order Limisphaerales; family UBA9464; genus CAIWAH01. The sequence goes on along the minus strand of CAIWAH010000268.1, from coordinate 10,471 downwards.
CCGGGCGGCCGAATTCACCGACGCGACGACGACGCAGTTTTGCAATCCGGTGCGGCGGGCTTGGTCGGTGGAACTGCTGCAACGGCTCGGACTGCCCACGCATTGCCTGCCGGAACTGGTTCCTCCCGGCACAGAGCTGGCCCGGCTGCGAGATTCCGTGCGCGAGGTGACCGGGCTTGTGCCGGTCCCGGTCGTGGCGCCTGCCACCCATGATACGGGGTCCGCGGTCGCGGCGGTGCCGGTCGGGCACACGGGCCGGGCGAACTGGGCCTACATCAGCTCCGGCACTTGGTCGTTGGTGGGCATCGAAACACGCGAGCCTTTGCTGTCGCCCCGGGCGCTGGAGCTGAACGTCACCAATGAGGGGGGCGTGGACGGGACCTGGCGCGTGCTCAAGAACGTCATGGGACTTTGGCTGGTGCAACGCTGCCGCCAGGCGTTTGTGGACCGTGGCGGAACGGTGGATTACGCCCGCCTGGCCGAACTCGCCGCCGCCGCTCCGTCGCTCCGATCCTGGGTGAACCCCGACGATCCGCGTTTTCTCAATCCGGCCGACATGCCCGCCGAGATCCGGGCGTATTGCCGCGAAACGGGGCAGCCGGTTCCGGACGACGAAGGAGCGCTGGTGCGCTGTGCGCTCGAAAGCCTCGCGCTGAAATATGCCGAGGTGCTGGACGAGGTCGCCGAGTTGGGCGGCGAAGCCATCGGGGCCGTGCATGTGGTCGGCGGCGGTTCGAAAAACGCGCTGCTCAATCAGCTCACTGCGGATGCCTGCCAGCGTCCGGTGTTGGCCGGGCCGGCGGAGGCAACCGTGATGGGCAACATCCTGATGCAGGCGCGTGCGCTCGGCGAACTCGGTTCGCTGACGGAATTGCGGGCTGCGGTCAGCGCTTCGGGCGAGGTGACGCGGTTTGAGCCAAGGCCCGGCTCGGCAGGCGAGTGGGCGGAGGCCCGCGGCCGGTTCCGCCGTCTGTGCGGGCGACTTGCATGAAACGGTGGCCCGCCCTCCTCGCCGGCCCGCGCTGGCAAAAGCGCCGCCCCGCGCCAACACTTTGCCCATGGCACTGACCCCTTCCACAATGCTGCCGCTGGGCACGCCGGCGCCGGCCTTCCGGCTTCCCGAGCCTTCCTCCGGTCGCCTGATCGGACTCGAGGATTTTCCGATGGCGCCGGCCCTCGTCGTCGCGTTCATCTGCAATCACTGTCCCTACGTGAAGCACCTGCGCGGCGCCTTGGCCGCCTTCGCGCGGGACGTCGGTGAAAACGGGGCGGTGATGATCGCCATCAACTCCAACGACCCGGTGAGGTATCCGGCGGATGCGCCTGAGCGGATGGTGGAGGAGGCGGCCGCTGCCGGTTGGCAGTTTCCGTATCTGTTCGATGCAGATCAGTCGGTCGCCCGGGCCTATCGGGCGGCCTGCACGCCGGATTTCTTCGTCTTCGGCCGCGACCGGCGGCTGGCGTATCGCGGCCAGTTCGACGAGTCGCGTCCCGGCAATGGCAAACCGGTGACCGGCGCCGATCTTCGGGCGGCGGTGAACGCGGTGTTGGCCGGGGTGGCCCCGGCGGAACGCCAGATCCCCAGCATCGGTTGCAACATCAAGTGGCGGCCGGGCAACGAGCCGGACTATTTCGCGCACACCTGAGTCCCCATTTTTCCAATGACCTGCCTCGGAATCGAAATCGGCGGCACGAAACTGCAACTGGTCGTAGGTGATGCCTCCGGGCACATCCTTGATCGCCGCCGTCTGGCCGTGGACCGAACAGCCGGCGGGGTGGGCATCCGCCAGCAGATCGCCGCGACGTTGCCCGAACTCATTCGGGCGCACCACCCGGCCGCCGTGGGAGTCGGCTTTGGCGGGCCCGTGGATTTTCGCACGGGAAGAATCTGCTGCTCCCACCAGATTGCCGGTTGGCATGACTTCGAGTTGGGTAGCTGGCTGCGGGAACTCACCGGCCTGCCGGTCAGCGTCGAGAACGACGCCAACGTGGCCGCACTCGGCGAGGCGCTGCGAGGTGCCGGGCGGGGCTTTGATCCCGTCTTCTGGATCAACATGGGCAGCGGCGTCGGCGGCGGACTGGTCACCGGCGGGCGGCTTTATCACGGCGCAATTCCCGGCGAAGCGGAGTTTGGTCACCTGCGTCTGGACCGCCAGGGAACCACCGTTGAGGACCGCTGTTCAGGTTGGGCGGTGGATCGCCGGATCGCGGCCCGAGTCAAGGAATCGGCCGGTCCCTCCGTGCTCGGAGATCTGGTCGCAAAACAGGACCAGCCCGGCGGCGAGGCCCGGCATCTGGCGGCCGCACTGACCGCGGGCGACGGGCTCGCGAAACGCATCGTTGCCGAAGTCGCGGATGACCTGGCGTTTGCCCTTTCCCACGCCGTGCAACTGTTCCATCCGCAGGCCGTGGTGATGGGCGGCGGGCTTTCGTTGGTGGGCGAACCGTTGCGGGCGGCGGTCGCCGCGGCCTTGCCGGGTTACGTCATGGATTCCTTTCGGCCGGGGCCGCAGATTCTTTTGCCCGGCCTCGGCGAAGATTCCGTTCCTGTCGGCGCGCTGGCCCTGGCTGCTGCGGAGCTCGGGGAAGCCTGAGAGAAATTGTGTCGGACTCGATGCGTTCGCGTCAGCGGAGCACCGCGTCGCGAAGCACTCCATAGACGCCGGTCGAAATGAGTTCGTCATCGGGCAGGGGGCCCGGGGTGATAATGATCGGCCAGTCTTCGCGGCTCTTGGGACGGCAGCCGTGCGAGCCCTTCACCAGCGACGCGTCCAAGGGGATGACGTCCATCAGCATCCGGAAGCCGAGCTTCTTCTGGAGCAGGCGCCACGCGATCTTGAGCTTCACCGCCGGGATGGCCGGATCGAGGAACAGTTCCACCGGGTCATATCCGGGCTTGCGGTGGATATCCACGCAGCGGGCGAAGTCGGGAGCCTTGGCGTCGTCGAGCCAGTAGTAGTAGGTGAACCAGGCGTTCTCCTCCGACACGGCCACCAGGCTGCCTGAGCGGGGGTGGGCGAGGCCGCGTTCCACCTGGTCGGCGAAATCCCACACTTCGGCGACGCCCGGGGTGGCTTCGAGGGCTTCGCGGACCTCGTTAAGCAGCTTGGGCTCGTTGACGTAGACATGGGCGACCTGGTGATCCGCCACGGCGAAACACTTGGAATTGCCGGTATCCGGCAGTTCCAGACCGAGTTCCTCCCGCACCGTGATCCAGCCGCGTTCGCGGAACACGCGGTTGAGGTGGATGGGCCGGTCCACCGGCGTGATGCCATACTCGCTGAGCACGATGACCTGCACGCCGCGGGAGCCGAAAAAGTCCAGCAGGTCGCCGACGATTGTGTCGATGCGCCGAAGATCGTCGGCGATGGCCGGATGCCCGGGCCCCAACCGCTGCAGGTTGTAGTCCAGATGCGGCAGGTAAACGAGGTTCAGCGTCGGCCTATGCCGCTCCTCAACCCACTTCGCAGCGTTGGCGATCCAGCGGCTGGCGGCTTCGGGTTCCCCTTGCGGTGAGTTCACCCCGGCGGCCGGTCCCCAGAACGTGGCGAAGGGGAAGTCTCCCAAGTCGGCTTTGAGCGACGGTCGCAGATCTTCCGGCCAGGAATAGATGTCGAAGAACTTCCGTCCGTCGGCGGGATACATCGGCCGGGGTGTCACCGACCAGGTGGCCCGGGAATACATGTTGAACCACCAGAACATCTGGGCGCAGGTGAAGTCCGGCCGTTCGGCGGAGAGGTCATCCCACAGCTTGGGCGCGGTCACCAGGTGGTTGGACTGCTTCCAGAAGTGGACTTCGCTGAGCTCGCGGTTGAACCAGCCGTTGGCGACGATGCCGTGAGACTCCGGGCGCTGGCCGGTGAGGTAATCGGACTGGGCGGTGCAGGTGACCGCCGGCAGGGCCGGATCGATGACGGCATGGCGGTTGCGCTGGAAGAACTCGCGCAGGCGGGGTGTGTGCTCCCCAATGAGCCCGCGGGTGAGTCCGACAACGTTGAGAACGGCGGTGCGTGTCACGGAAGCCCCATCGGAAAACGAAAACGGGCTCCGGTAAAGGAGCCCGTTGCGCAAACCTTGGACGAAAGTGTGCCTACTTGCGGTCCATCCGGCGGCGCAGGAACGCTCCGCCAACCATCGCCCCCCAAGGCGACCATCGCGGCCGTGGTGGAGGCTTCTGGGACTTCGGTGTTGGTGAAGCGCGCGGCCCCGCCGGCGACAAGGTCAATGTCCACCGAGGTGCCAGAATTCTGCGGATAAACGGAATTGTCCGCCCAATTCAGCAGATTGCCCGAAAGATTCACATCCTCCGGCAGGATGGAGTAACCGTAGATGATTTCGTCCAGCGCAGCCAATTCCTGGGCCTCAATCAAGACCCCGGAGATGCCCTGCGGCCCGATGTCCACATTTCCCAGGGCGTCGAGTTCCGGTCCGCCCGCAGTGCCATAACGGAAGACGTCATACCGGAAAGGGGTGACGCCGATGCCCACCCCGCCGTTGCTGTAGGAGTCGTCCCCGATGGAAATGATGGTCGAACCGAAGGCGGTCGGGATATTGGACCCGTCGATCCCGGTGATGGCGACCACCTTGAATCCCCCGTTCGCGCCGCCCGAGAAAAGGTCACCGAGGCCGCGTCCGCGTTCAAAAATTGAGAAGGCGTCCTGCGCGGTCACCGCGAAGCCGCCCGGGAAAATGTAATCCACCCGCTCAATGTTTCCGGAAACGTTGTTCGCATCGCCCGAATTGACGAACAGGTTCTCCGTTCCGGTCAGCAGGTTTTGCCCGGTGAACAGGGCCTCCATCGTATTGATGTATTGGCCGGAAACGGTGTGAGCACTTGTGCTGTTGTTGCCGGAGAGCAGCGCGTTCCAAGCGGAGGTCTGATTAGGATTCGTATTCGGGAAATCCTCGGCTGCCCCGCTGCGGCGCATGTAAGCCAAGCCGGTTCCGGCCGGGGCATACGTGGCGGTGGCAGTCGTGATGGAGGTGATTTGCCGTTCGATGCCGTTGTAAGTGATTTCGTAAGGTGTCCCTGTGCCCACATTCGAGAACCCCGGCAAATCATTGCGGGTCGTGGTGGAACCGGTGTTGAAATCAAAGGTGGTGATGCCCGTAATGGTGGATTGGCCAAAGGTGGCCAATGCCGGAATCAGGCTCGCGGCAATCAGCCCAGCCGAACGCAGCCGAACATTGGTAGAAACGTGTCCCATAAAGCTCCTTGTGTTACCCAAAATTGGATATTCCCGGTCGAAGCTGCCCAAACATTGCGGGAACGCAATCCCGATTCTTGAGTAGGCTGCGGTTGCAAGCGGTGCTGACCTGACCGTCCGGGGGGTGGGAAGGCACCTGAGACCGGTGATCGGTGTTCCATGCCCGTTGCCCCGGGAGAACCCTGCTTCCCGGCTTGGAGTGGCCTCCAACCGAACACCTTCCCGGCGATTTTCGCCTTCGCATCGCGGGACGCCCCCGCCACGCTTGCGGGCAATTTCCGCCATGAAGAAACGCACCTGGAAAATCGCCGGCATCAACTTCGACCACTTCCACATGGGCGACCTGCTCCGCTACACGCACGAGCATCCCAATGCGGAGATCGTCGGCATCAGCGACGAACAGCCGGCCCGCATGGAGGAGGCGGTGAAGAAGGGCCTGGTCACCCGCGACCGCGTGTTCACCGACTACCGCGAGTGCCTGGAGAAGACCAAGCCGGACGTCGTCATCCTGTGCCCCGCCGCCTCGAAGCACGGCGAATGGGTGAAGAAGGTCGCGCCCTACGGGCCGCACATCATGGTCGAGAAGCCCTTCGCCGCCTCGCTCAAGGAAGCCGACGCGATGGTCAAGGCCATGGGCAAGGACCAGCGCCTGATGATCAACTGGCCGCTCCAGTGGGTCGGCTCGCACCGCAAGTCGCACGAGCTGATCTCCAAGGGCGTCATCGGCGAGGTGCTCAACGTCTGGCACATCGGCGGCAACCGCGGGCCGCTGTTCCATGGTGCCGACAAGGACGAGAAGACCCGCGAACAGGTCGCCAAGGAGAAGCCGCATTCCTGGTTCTACAAAAAGGCGCAGGGTGGCGGCTCGCTGCTCGATTACCTCGGTTACGGCACCACGCTCGGCACCTGGTATCAGGGCGGACGCCGCCCGCTCGAGGTCACCGCCACGGTGGATGAACCCGCCGGCCTGGAGGTGGATGAGCACAGCATCGTCGTCGCCCGCTACGCGCACGGCCTGTCGAAGTTCGAGACGCGCTGGGGCACCTTCACCGACCCGTGGATCATCCAGCCGCAGCCGAAGTGCGGCTTCATCATCCTCGGCACCGACGGCACCGTGAGCAGCTACGACTACGACGACTACGTGACCGTCCAGACGCGGAAGAAGCCTGTGCCGCACCAAGTGCCCGCCCCCGCGCCCAAGGCCCCGCACCAGAACCCGGTGCAATACCTCCTGCACTGCTTGGACAAGGGCGTGCCACTGGAAGGCCCGGTGAGCCTGCCCATCAGCCGCATCGGCCAGGAGATCGTGGACGCCGCCGTGAAGAGCGCGAAGCTGAAGAAGGCGGTGAAGCTGGCTTGAGCCAATGCCGACTAAGTCGCCAAGCGTTATCTACCGCTACCAGCCGCTACGGCCGGATGCCATCGACCTGATTCGGACTGGGCGGTTGTGGTTTTCGGACCCGTCACGGTTCAACGATCCGTTTGATCTGATGCCCAACTTCAAACACTGGGGCATCAGGTTAGGACGATTACTCGATCAAGCTAGGGAAGAAGCCTACTGGACCGACTCTTCGGTCACGGGTAGCCGGACGTCATTTCTGAAGGGCACTCAGAATCAACGCGACAACATTGTTCGTCGTCATTGTCGTGTTGAGCAAAGACGATTCCTCAAGAGGTTCTCTAAACACTTCCGAGTCGCCTGCTTTTCCGAGACGAAGGACAGCATTCTGATGTGGTCACACTATGCCGGTTACCACACTGGGATGTGCGTTGGAATGCGCCCTCCGCAGATGAGGCTATCACCGCGGTTAGCGCTCCGATGGAAGGTCGACTATCGCGATGAACGACTTTCACTTGATCATCCAAACCCCCAATGAGCTCGCGCTTCGGAAGGCAAAGGCTTGGAAATACGAAAAGGAATGGCGAGTCGTGATGGCTACCGGCGACCTGACCAGTGGAAGCAGACCGCTGCCGCGATCGCCCAACAAGCCACGCTCCGAGCCTGGCTATTTTTTGAACCTTCAATGGGACGCCATCGAATCAATCCGCTTCGGAGCCTTGGTAGATCGAAAGAAGCGGTCCGCCATCCAGAAGATTTTGCAGGCGGAAGAAAGGTGCCACATCCAAGCGATCCAGATGCACCTCTCAGTCGATAAGTTTGCTCTCGAAGAAGAATTTCTCCAGCGGTGAGTCGGCCAGCCACATAGGCCAAAAAGTCGTGGGCGTCGCCGTGAGTGAACGCGGCTCAAGCCTCCCAATCGTCCAGTTTCAGCCCGTGGATTCGACCGAACTCCCGGGTGTTGTGGGTCACGAGAGTGAGTCCGTGGTGCAGTGCAACTGCCGCAATTTGGAGGTCGTGCGGACCAATCGGCTCGCCGGTCCGCTCCAGTTCCCGGCGGATTTCGGCGCAGCGGCGGGCACAGGCGTCGTCAAAGGGAAGCGAGACAAACGGTCGGAGAAAGACATCCAGCTTGGCATGTTCAGCGGCCGGATTGCCGCTCCGTTCCGCGCCATGCCTCAGTTCGTAAACCACCACGGAACAGAGCACGATGTCAGTGGCCCTCACCTTTCGCCAACGCTCTGCCAACCGGGGGTTGCGTCCGCGCAGCAGCGCGATGCACGCGTTGGTGTCGGGCAGAATCATCATGCCATGGGCAGCCGTTCCTCAAGCTGGCCCTGAGGAGGACGTTCCAAGTTGGGCATCGAACCGACGACCCGGTCGAAGAAACCAACTGGCCAGCCATTGCCGTCCACCGCAACTGCGGGCGGGAGGGGCACGATCCGCACAACCACGGCGACATCTGCGTCCGGCAATCCGGTGGCGAGGCTTAGCTTCAGCTCGCCATCGGGGCCGGTGTGCCCGCGTGTTTCGATGGCTTCGTTCAACATGGAGACAAGATGAGACATTCCCTCGAGCGGCGCCAGTCTGCGGTTTGAACTTGGGCGAAGCCGGCAGGCCTGTTGCTCAGCCAGATCGGCCAGGTAATCGTGGTCCCGGCCGTGAGGATCGCGAAGCGGACGGTGAGGCTGGCCTGGTGAGGCATATGTTCGAGGCTGATTCCCCCAGCCCAAAGCCGCGGCAATTCCTCCGGCTCAAATGCTCGCCATCCGGCCCGTGCTGTCACCGACCTTCTCGGCCTGCACGCCCATGCGGTCGAGCATCGAGGTATAGAGGTTGGTCATGGGCGTGGGCTGGGCGAGCTTGAGGTGGCGTCCGGCTTGGAGCGAGCCACCGCCGTTGCCGGCGAGGACGACCGGCAATTCGTCGTGGTTGTGCCTGTTGCCGTCGCCGATCGCGCAGCCATACACGATCATCGAATTGTGCAGGACGGACGTGCCGTCAGCGTCCTTCATCGTGTCGAGCGTGCGGAGGAATCTCGCGAAGCGCTCCATATACCAGCGCTCGATCTGGGCGACCTTGAGGATCTTGTCCTTGTTGCCCATGTGGTGCGTGAGGAAGTGGTGGCCCTCCGAGATGCCGAGCGTGGGGAACGGCCGGTTGCTGCCTTCGGGCGCGACGCAGAAGCTGACGACGCGCGTCGAGTCGGTCTGGAAGGCCAGCGCCATCAGGTCATACATGAGGTCCACGTGGGCCAAATGGTCCTCGGGAGGACCAGCCGGCTCGCCGATGGACGGATTGGGCAGGCGGAAGCGCTCGGCCTTCTCGATCTGCGTCTCGATCTTGCGGATGCCGGCGAGGTATTCGTCGAGTTTCTGGCGGTCGTTGCGGCCCAGGTCGCGGTTCAGGCTGTGAACGTCTTCGAGCACGAAATCGAGCACGCTCTTCCGGCGGGCCAGCCGCTGACGGAGGTTGGCGAGGCGTTCCGCACCGTCGCCACCGCCGAACAGCTTTTCAAAGACGAGCCGAGGGTTGGCCTCGGGCGCAAGCGGCAGCGACTCGGACGCCCACGAAATGTTGTATTGGTAGGCGCACGGATAGCCGGTGTCGCACGAGCCATACATGCGTGCGCCCTCGACGCCGAGCTGGAGCGAATCCAGCCGGGTGAGATGACCGACCTGGCGGGCGGCGATCTGATCCACGGAAATGCCGAGATGCAGCCGCGAGCCGAGCGTCTTCCAGGCGTGGCAGCCGGTGAGGAACGTCGCCCCGGACCGCGCATGGTCGCCGGGACCGTCGCCCCAGTTGTTGGCGGCGTCGTGGGCGAGGTTGGTGACGATCTGGAACTTGTCCTTCAGTTCCGTCATTGGGGCGAAGGTCTCGTTCAGCTCGTAGTCGCGGCCATCGCCCTTGGGCAGCCAGCGCTCGTAGTTCGAGCCGTTGGCGAAGGCGATGAAGCCCATGCGCAGCGGCATTCCGCTGGCGGTGGTGGCTGCTTTGGGCAGCGTAGCGGCCAGCGACTTGGAGCCGGGCAGTGATTCGAGCACGGGCAGCGCCAGACAGAGGCCCGCGCCGCGGAGGAAGCCGCGGCGACTGAACGAGCGCGAAGGGAGGTGGATCATAGGGTTATCCTAGCGAGGGAGGTTGAACGCCCAAGACGCAGCGATTCGGTTCGTGAAGCAGCACGGTTAGAAATTCGGTCATGAATTAATCGGAAATCTGGACAGTAAAGGTGAAGCTTTTGCGCGGCACGTCTCCAAATCCGCTGATGGCGAGTAACCGTGAATGTCACGCGCCAATTCAGGGAAACAATCTTTGAGGGTCACTTGGGCGGCTGCGCGCTCGACCTTCGATTCTGCAGCAAGTAAAGCCACGATGCGGGGCAGATACGACGCCACTTCTTCGCCCCTTCGTCTAAGCTCCTTGATGGCGGCCTTGTGGAATCGCCAATCATCGCTTTGTAAGATGCGCACCAATTCCTCGCGTGGCTTGCGTCGCCAAGAGCGCGAATCCCAATACCAAGCACCTGCTAGTGCGATCCCTGCGGCAACGATGGCTACCGTGTTCATGTGGCTAACTATTGTTCCAAGCTCACTTTTCAACGGGAGTTTGAACTGGCGGCGACACGACCGCGTTTGTCGCCGACTGCGCCTTCTGCACCAGTTCCGGATTCTGCGGACGGTTTCGGCGCCGTCCCTTGCGCTGCTCGGGCGGCGGCGCTTCGGGCACGAACGACCGTGGCGGCGTCTTCACGAGGCCGTCGTCGCCGCGCCGCATCTGGAACGGCGGACTGTCCACCACCGCCAGGAGCAGCGTGGAGAACTTGCCGCCGTCCTGCGCCACGCGGTTGGCGATGTGGTCCACCGTCACGGCGTCGCCGGGATCGAGCCCGCGACCGAGCGCGTAGGTCAGCAGCTTCTCGCTG
>CAIWAH010000267.1 GCA_903910585.1 uncultured Verrucomicrobiota bacterium | reverse complement strand
CGCAGGGCTTGATGCACACGGACGCGACCCCGTATTTCGCGGCGAGCCGGCAGCCGTCCTCCAGCTCCTGATCCGTCATCGTCGGATGCAGCAGGGAGTGATCAATCATCTTCGCGAGTTCTTCGTAGGAGTATTTCATGGTGAGGAATTCAAACGCCGGAGAGTGAAGCTGGAGGGGAGGAAATCCTGCCGGGCGAGGTCTGCCGAGAACTCACAGGACGTGGAATAGGGCTAAGGACAACCACAAGTGGCACCAACCGGTTTCTTGGGCCCAATCACCCGGAGAAGGAAACATGTTGGTTCACGGTTTAGGGACGACTTGGATCGGATGGATGATGCCCTTTATCCCAAACCCACCCTCAAGTCCTGTGACGCCGAGCTTTCGGACGGTTGAAACAAGGCGTTCGGAGACAATCAACCAGCCGCTATTGCGCAACTTGAACATATCGGTGCCGAGAATCTCCGGTGATTCGATCAAGGCTGGCTCATAATCAGGAGCGGTCTTCGGCCCGGAACTCCGATGACACGAATCACAATAACGACTGCCGGGAGGGAGTGTTCCTCTGCCAACCAACGGGATCAACACTTGCACGAAGTCTGCCAAGGCTGCGTGTTTTCCTGTCGCCGGACACTCAACCGTGTTCAGCAGAATGCCGGCGGCCCGGAGCGCCTCCGCGGCCTTTCGACGGACAAACGCATCGAAACAAAATGGGAGTATCTCAACGTCGAATTTGGGTTTCGCGGTGACCTTTGGAGCGATGGGAAGAAAGTAAGTTGACCCAGAGACAGGGACTTCCATGACAGACTCTAGCTTGCAAATCAGCGCCTTCACATCATCGGCTGAAGGGTTTCCTTTTCCCTTCAGGATCAGCAGGTCGTGTTTGGTCAGCTTTGGGGTTGGATCAAGGTGCGGGTATCCAAGGTGAAATGCCCCCCAATCGTTGCCGCATTCATTGCATTTGTATTTGGGAATTCGGAGGCCAAACGAGAAGCCGGAAATAGCGCTATCGTCGAGGGTGGCACCACAACGGTAGAATTGATTGGGGAAGGCCATGTGGCTGAATGCGTGATCTGGACGGATTTGGCGACAGATGGATGTCACCCGCAAGTGGGGAGGCGTCACTATCGCACGATTGGGGATTCAATTCTGTCTGCGGCGCGCCCAAAATTACGTCCATGCAACTTAAGCCTGCCTTGCGTTTCCCGGGACGGCCTCGGGGTTGGTTCCTGAGTTTGCTGTTTCACGCTATGGCTACTGTCTCTGCCGGCTTCGCCGCCGACACCTCCTTCATCAGCGACTACTCGGAGACCCGGGGTTTCCAACTGGGCCGTCCCGTGGCGCCGCAGATCACGCCCGACGGGCAAAGCGTGCTGTTCCTGCGGGCGGCGGGTCCACGCACGGCGAAGCAGAGCGTGTTCGAGTTCGACGTGGCCTCGGGGCGGACGCGCGAACTGCTGACCGCCGAACAGGTGCTGGGCGCGGGTGACGAGCAGCTTTCGCCGGAGGAGAAGGCGCGGCGGGAGCGGGCGCGCATCAGCGTGGGCGGCTTCACGTCGCTGCAATTGTCGAAGGACGGCACGCAGATCCTCGCGCCGCTGGCCGGGCGGCTGTTCCTGATCGAACGTGCGACCGCCAAGGCCCGCGAACTGCCGCTCGCCGGCACTGTGCTCGATCCGCGGTTCTCGCCCGACGGCCGCCAGCTCGCGTTTGTTCGCGACTTCGACCTGTGGACTTTCGACCTCGCGACCAACCGCGAGCGCCGGCTCACAAAAGGCGGCAGCGAGGCCGTGTCCCACGGCTTGGCGGAGTTCGTGGCGCAGGAGGAGATGGGCCGGTTCGCGGGCTACTGGTGGTCGCCGGATTCCAAGTCGCTGCTGTATCAGGAAAGCGACGCCCGCGAGGTCGAAGTGTGGCATCTGGCGGATCCCTTCAAGCCCGACCGCACGCCGTCGCCGCAGTTTTATCCGCGTCCGGGCAAGGCCAACGTAAAGGTCCGGCTGGGCATCATTTCCGCGAAGGGCGGCCGCACCCGCTGGCTCAGTTGGGAGGCGGCCAAGCATCCCTACTTCACCCATGCGGACTGGCATGCCGCGGGCGGTCTGACCGTCACGGTGCAGACGCGCGACCAACGCGAAGTCGTCTTGCTGCGCGTGAATCCGAAAACAGGCGTCACCACGCCGCTGCTGACGGAACGCGACCCGGTGTGGGTGAATCTCGACCAGAAGTTCCCGCAATGGCTTCAGGACGGTTCCGGCTTCCTGTGGACGACCGAACGCAACGGGGGCTGGGAACTGGAACTGCGCGGTGCCGACGGGGCGTTCCGCGAAACGCTGGTGGCGAAGGAAGCCCACTGGCACAGCCTGGTCCACGCCAGCGACGACGCGAAGACGATCCACTTCCTGGCCCAACCCACGCCGGTGGAACGCCAGCTTTGCCGGCGAAATCCGGACGGTTCCGTCACGCCCCTGACGCGGGAACTGGGCGTCGTGAGCGCGGTGTTCGGCGGCAAACCGGCGGTTTACGCGCTGACGCAGGACACGCCCGCGGCGCTGGCCCAAACGACCATTCACCGGGCCGACGGAACGCGGCTGGGCGAGCTGCCGTCGGTTGCCGAAGCGCCGTCCCTGGCGACGCGGACCGAACTGGCCAAGGTCGGTCCGCGTGCGGGTTTCCAGGTGCGGATCACCCGGCCGCGGAACTTTGATCCGGCCCGGAAATATCCCGTGCTGGTCGATGTGTATGGCGGGCCGCACGCGCAGGTCGTGCAGGCGGCGCAACGCGGCTGGCTCCTGCCGCAGTGGCTGGCCGACCAGGGCTTCATCGTGGTGGCGGCCGACAACCGCGGCACGCCGGGCAGGGGCCGCGAATGGGAACGGGAGATTTTCGGCCAGTTCGGTTCCGTGCCGGTCGAGGATCAGGTGGCCGCGCTGCGGGCCCTGGGCGCGAAGCACCCCGAATTGGACCTCGACCGCGTGGGCATCACCGGTTGGTCGTTCGGCGGCTACATGGGCGCCCTCGGCGTGCTGCGGCGTGCGGATGTGTTCAAGGCCGGGGTGGCCGGCGCGCCGGTGACGGATTGGTTCGATTACGACACGCATTACACCGAGCGTTACCTCGGCGTGCCGGGCGAAGGTGACCCGGTGTATCCGGCCAATTCCCTGCTGAAGGACGCCGCCGGGCTGTCGCGTCCGCTGCTCCTGATCCACGGCACGGCCGACGACAACGTCTTCTTCCGCCACAGCCTGAAACTGGCGGATGCGCTGACGCGAGCTGGCAAGCCGTTCGAGTTCGTGCCGCTGGGCGGCTTCACGCACATGGTGCCGGAACCGGCGATGGCGGAGCAGCGCTGGGTGCGGACGGTGGAGTTCTTCCGCCGCCACCTGGGCGAACCGAAGTGAGCGGACTCAAAGGAGCACGCCGCACACGCAGGCGGTCAGGTAGCACGCGGCGAGTCCGCCGATCATGGCCTTGAAGCCCAGCCGGGCGAGGTCGCCGCGGCGATCCGGGACGAGCCCGCTGATGCCGCCGATCTGGATTCCGACGGAGGCCAGGTTGGCAAAGCCGCACAGCGCGTAGGTCGCGAGCGTGAAGCTGCGTTCGTCGATCCGGTCCTTCATGCCGGTGAGGCTCAGGTAGCCGACGAATTCGTTGAGCACGATGCGTTCGCCCAGCACCTGGCCGATGGCGACACAGTCCTTGCCCGGAATGCCCATCAGCCAGGCGAACGGGGCGTTGAGGTAGCCGAGCCCGGTCTGGAGCGGTTGGGCCACGCTGAGTCCGGCCAGTCCCAGCAGGGCGCCGAGCAGCCAGTTCGCGGTGGCCACGACCGCGGTGAAGGCGATCAGCATCGCGATCACGTTGAGGGAAAGTTTCATGCCGTCCGCGGCCCCGGTGCACAGGGCGTCGATGGCGTTGAGG
>CAIWAH010000266.1 GCA_903910585.1 uncultured Verrucomicrobiota bacterium | reverse complement strand
ATCAGCGCGCCCGGCCAGCCGTTTCACTGGCCCGAAGCCGACGCCGCGCTCTTCGGCGAGTGGAAGCGCCATCTCCGTCCCGGCATTCCGGTGATCGAATACGACGGCAACATCAACGACCCCGCCTTCGCCGAGCTGTGCGTCGGCGAACTGCTGAAAAACCTCACGGCCAAAGCCAAGGGCTGAATCGAGGTTGGCAATCCGACTGGAGCGCTGAAAGCCGGGGCGATGGGAGGTCGGGACGGCACACCGGTTCTATTGCGGGAGCTCACTTCGGACTGTGAGCGTGACCGTTAGGCGAATGGCGGCCGCCCCGTTTCTGATTGCCGGTTGCCAATGGTCGGCCAGTTCGGGCATTCAGAGCCGGTGTCCCCCACCAATCCGATCAAGCGCGCTTTCACCAAACTTGCGGCCGTCCGTGAACGCCATCGAAGGAGACATCGCCCCTCGGGTTTCAGCTTTGCCCACGCGGACCGGATCGGATTCGTCAATCCGGCTCACTGGGATGCAGTGGTCTCCGGAGGCACCTTGTTCCTGCGGCGTCCGGTCCTGACCGCGATTGAGCGCAACAGCCCGGAAAACCTCTCGCCCCGGTATGCGCTGGTTTATCGCGACGACGCTCCGATGGCCGTGGTGGCGGCCCAGATGGTGGATGTGGTGGGCAGGAATGTTTGGGGAAACCCGGAGGTCCCGCCCGCAGCTTCGGATCGATCGGTCGGTCGGTCAGTGGCGCGCAAGTTGGTCTCCGGACTCGAGCAGCGTGTCCTTGTGGCGGGCAACCTCATGTCGTGGGGCTTCAACGGAGTGGCATTCGCGGCGGGCATCGATCCGGTTGAGGCATGGCCCGGGGTTGCGGAGGCACTTTACAGGATTCGCCGCGCCGAAAAGCTCGCTGGAAACGCGGACCTCATCCTCGTTAAGGACCTGACCCGGGAGGAAGCCCACGCGGAGGCGCTCCGGGATTTCAGCTATCGCCCGCTGGAAACGGAGCCGAACATGGTGCTTTCGATCGACCCGGCATGGCGGTCCTACGATGACTACCTCGCGGCGCTGGACGCCAAGTATCGCCGCAATTCCCGTGACCAGCTCAAAAAGCTGGCTGCGGCGGGTTGTGTGCTGGAACCGCTTTCTGACCTCCGAACGCATGCGCCCGTGCTGCACCGCCTCTACAGATCGGTGCAGTCCAAAGCTGCGGTCAAACTCGTGTCGTTGCCCGAGTCCTTTCTGCCGGCTTTGGCCGAGGCGGCGGGTGACGATTTCCGCTGCACCATCATCCGCCGGGGTGACGACGTGCTCGGATTCATTTCGACGTTGCGGGACGGCGACACGGCGATTGGCTACTATCTTGGTTTCGACCGCGATGCCGCCGCGGACGGGGTGCCGCTCTACCTGCGCCTGTTGCACCACACCATCGCGGACGCCATCGCGTGGCGCTGCCGGAGGCTGTCCCTGGGCAGAACTGCCCTGGAGCCGAAGGCGGCTCTCGGGGCCCGACCGGAGAAAATGCAGGTGTGGCTGCGGCACCGTTTGCCCGTCATGAACCTGCTCGTGCGCGGCATGGTGGAGGCGGTGCCCCATGCCGACGCGCCGGAGCGGAATCCGTTCAAACGTCCCGAAGGCAACGGTCAGGTGCCACAGTGAGTCGTGGGCGTTTCAGCGTTCTCGACTTTGCGCTTTGAAGTTCCGCCGCGGAATCGCGAACCTCGGTCCGTGCCTACCAAAGTGCTCGCCATCGCGAACCAGAAGGGTGGCGTCGGCAAGACGACCACTTCGGTCAACCTCTCGGCCTGCCTCGCCGCCCAAGGCCGCCGCGTGCTGCTGGTGGATCTCGATTCCCAGGCCAACGCCACCAGCGGACTCGGCTTGGAGAAGCTCGAGGGCGGCAGCGTCTATCGCCCGCTGCTCGGCGACGGCACCGCGGAGGAGCGCATCAAGGAAACCGCCTATTCGAATCTGTCGATCCTGCCCAGTGAACTGGATCTGTGCGGGGCGGAAGTGGAGATGGCCCGGTCGGAGGACTACCTGAACCGGCTGAAGGGCATTCTGCAACCGGTCCGGGATTCCGGGCGGTTCGACCTGATCGTCCTCGATTGCCCGCCCTCGCTGAGCATTCTGACGCTGAACGCCTTCTCCGCCGCCGACCGCCTGATGGTGCCGCTGCAATGCGAGTATTACGCGCTCGAAGGCGTGGCGATGATCTCCCGCATCCTCGCGCAGGTCCGTGACACCGGCATCAATCCTGGACTGGAGCTGCTGGGAGTGGTGATGACGATGTTCGACGGCCGCACGAAGCTGTCCCAAAACGTCGTGGCCGAGGTGCGCCAGCATTTCGGAGACAAGGTCTTCGAGACTGTCATCCCACGGACGACGCGGCTGGCGGAAGCTCCCAGCTTCGGCAAGCCGATCATCCACTACGATGCCTACAGTGCCGGCTCGGCCGCCTACGAGGTGCTGGCCGAGGAGGTGGCGAAGCGGCTAGGGCTCTGAGGTCCGGCCGCTGGGCTAAACTTCGCCGGCGGTGGCCGGAGGTCGGTAATCAACCCGCTGGACCAGCACGGCCGCGATGGCCATCAGGGCTCCGCCCAGAGCCACCGCATAGACGGACTTTCCGCCGAAGACGTGCTCGACCAGCGGGCCGGACCCGAGGGCGACCACCACCTGCGGGATCACGATGAAGAAGTTGAACACGCCCATGTAGGTTCCCATTTTGGCATCCGGCAGGCATCCGGCCAACATCGCGTAGGGCATGGCGAGGATGCACGCCCAGGCGATCCCCACGCCGACCATCGAGGCAAACAGCAGCTGTTTGTCCCGGATGACCACCACCGAGAGCAAACCGAGCGCGCCGCACAGCAGGCCGAGGAAGTGAATGGTCTTGGGCGAGACCCGGCGGGTCAGGGCGATGAGTCCGAAGGCCATCGCCAGCGCCACCCCGTTGTAGACCGAGAAGCAGACCCCGGCCCACGCCGTTCCGTCCCGATAAACCTGGCTGCCGGCGTCGGTTGCGCCGAACACGCTGCGGGCAACTGCGGGACTGAAGTAGGTCCACATGCAGAAAAGTCCGCCCCACGTGAACAGCTGAACCCACGCGAGTTGGCGCATCCGGGCGGGCATCGCGGACACCGTCTCGACGATTTCCGCCACGGCGGCGCCGATTCCCGACCGGGATTTCTTTTCCTGCTCGAAGGCCGCCAGGTCTTCCGGCGGGTATTCCTTGGTGGTGAAAATCGTAAAGAGCACGCACACGAGCAGGACCGCGGCGCCGATGTAGAAGGCGAGCCGGACGGACTGGGGAATCTTCCCGACGCCCCCGGTTTCGGGCGCGACGCCGAACCAATTCGTCAGCATCCAGGGCAGGGAGGAGGAAACGACCGCGCCGATTCCGATCAGCAGGGTTTGGACGGAGAATCCGAACGGCCGCTGTTCTTCCGGCAGCAGGTCGGCGACGAAGGCACGGAAAGGCTCCATCGTGACATTGATGGAGGCATCCAGCACCCAGAGCAGGCCCACGGCCATCCACAGCGCCCCGCAGTTCGGCATGGCGATCAGCGCCAAGGTCGAAAGCAGGGCCCCGATCAGGAAGTAAGGCTTGCGGCGGCCGAGGGAGTTCCACGTGCGATCGCTCAGGTGCCCGACAATGGGCTGGACCAGCAGCCCGGTCAGCGGGGCGGCGATCCACAGCTTGGCCAATTCGCTCTCCTTGGCGCCGAGCATCTCGTAGATCGGGCTCATGTTGGCCATTTGCAGGCCCCAGCCGAACTGGATGCCCAGGAACCCGAAGCTGAGGTTCCAGATTTGCCAGAAAGACAGGCGTGGTTTGGTCATGGTCGGTCAGAACAGGGATGGGGAAAAACGCGTTCCCTCCGGCCGCGACGGTGCGGCCACGGCGGGCATCAGGGGAACCGGGAACATGGCGGCGATACTGCCTGCGGCTGCCACCCGGGCAAGCCTGTGGTCGCGGGCGGCTGTGGGTGTTTCCCGGTCAACAGTGGCCGCGGCCGACCGCGATTCGTGACCGCAGGAATGTGGCAATGACTTCCGATGGCGTTGCCGGGATCGGTCGGTAATGTTGCGTCGCGTGAAAGACACCCTCTTCCTGCTGAAGCACGACTTTTCCGATGGTCCCGAGCAACCCTTCTATTGCCCCGAGTGCGCCCTGATCAACGGTGTGCTGCACTACTATCCCCAACTCCGCCATGTGGTTGACGTGCGCTATGTGGATTACCCGCGGCCGCGGCCGGAAGTGGTGGCGCTGGTCGGCGAGGCGAACCAGAGCTGTCCGGTGCTGGTGCTGGGCGAAGCGGCTCCCGGCACTGTGGCCGGTGCTCGGATCCAGGAGCACGGGCAGCGCCGTTTCGTGAGCGGCGCCGAGGACATTGGAAACTACCTCGCGGTCGTGTATCAGGTCGGGCGTCCGCATTGAACCCGCCGCGTATGACCTCCGAAGCCAAGTCCGTCCCCGAATACCTGGAACAACTGCCGGCCGACCGGCGGGCCATTCTCCAGCCGTTGGTCGAGGCCATTCGCGAAGCCGCGCCGAAGGCCGTCGAATCCATGGAATACCGGATGCCGACCTGGCGGTTCGGAGGCGAGATCCTGTGCGCGCTCAATTCGCAGAAGAACTATGTTTCCTTCTACATTTCGGAGGAAACCCATGCGGAATGCGCGGACCTGCTCAAGGACTTAGACTGCGGCAAAAGCTGCATCCGCTTCCGCCGGGCCGCGCAGTTGCCGCCGGCGGCGGTTGCCCGGCTGGTGAAGGTTCGGCTCCGGCATACCGGTCCGCAGAAGTGCTGAGGCGCATCACCCGATTACGGTTTGGAAAGCCCCGGGTTCGGAGTTAAGCATCCGGCCGACATGGAAGCGACTTCCGCGCTCAAGCGCACCCCGCTGTTGGCCGCGCACCAGCGGCTGGGCGGCAAACTCATCGAATTCGGCGGCTGGGAAATGCCGGTGCAATACTCGTCCATCGTGGACGAACACCACTGTGTCCGCCGCGCCGCTGGGGTCTTCGACATCTGCCACATGGGGGAAGCCCTCGTGACCGGTCCCGGCGCGGAGGCGTTCCTGAACGAGACCCTCACCAACGACGTGCGGAAGCTGGCGGTCGGCGGCGGGCAGTATTCCCAGATGTGCAACGAACGAGGCGGCACGGTGGACGACCTCTACGTCTATCGCCTCGCACCGGCGGAGTATCTGCTGATCATCAACGCCAGCCGCATCGAGGTGGATGTCGCCTGGTTGCAGGACCGACTGTGCGCGTCAGCCCACCGGTCAGGGGTGATTTTCGAGAATGCTTCCGGGCGTCTGGGCGCCATCGCGATCCAGGGGCCGCGCGTGGCGGACTTCGTGAACCAGCTCTTTGCCGGTCCGTCGTTGGCGGGCACTGCGGTCGCAGCGGCTACCGATCTCAAGAAGAACCAGATCGGCGCCTGGAACTGGAACGGGCAGCGGATCTGGGTCGCCCGCACCGGATACACCGGCGAGGACGGATACGAGGTGGTGGCTCCGGCCGAGCAGATCGAGGACATCTGGAACCGGACTTTGGCCGTGGGCCACGTCGGTTGCATCCAGCCGTGCGGACTCGGTGCGCGCGACACCCTGCGCACGGAAGTCTGCTATCCCCTCTACGGTCACGAGCTCGACGAGAACACGTCACCGATCGAGGCCGGGCTGGGCTTCTTTGTGGCCTTGGACAAGGGCGAATTCGTGGGCCGGGCCGTGCTGGTCGGGCAGAAGACCAATGGGACCCGGAAAAACTCCGTGGCGTTTCGCATGACCGACAAGTCGGCGCCGCCGCGGCCTGGCTACGCGATCTTTGCGAACGGCGCCAAGGCCGGCGATGTGGTCAGCGGAACCCAGAGCCCGTCGCTCAACGTCGGCATCGGGCTGGGCTACGTCCCGCCGGAATTCGCCGCACCCGGGACCCGGATCGAGATCGAGATCCGCGGTCGGCGATTCGCGGCGGAGGTCGTGAAAAAGCCGATCTACCGCAAGCCCTGACCGGCTGGGGCGGGCTTGGGGCGGCGGGTGGAGAAGTGCACCGCCGCCAGCAGGGCGAGATTGAAGCCGCCAATCGTGCCGATCACGGTGCGGTAGGCGGTCGCCGCTTCCCAGCTGGTGAGTCGCGGTGCGAGCCACGCAAGCGTGCCGAGAAACCCGGCCGTCAGCGCGACCGCCCAAGGCAGAAAGCGGAAATCCGCCCGGGCCATCCGGTCGCCGACGATCACGTTGGCGAGGGCGAACGACAACATGGCCCACGCGCACCACGGCACGAGCGGCGCGGCGGCCCAATTGTCCGGGGACCGGAAGTAGAGGATCTGCAGCGGCAACCGGGGCAGCAGCGTGGCGGCGAGCGCGGCGGCTCCGCCCACGACTGCCGTGCCCAGCAGGGCGAGTTGCAGCGCGTCCGATGATTCGGCGCGGGCAAAGCTGCGGGCGATCTTGGGAAACATCACGACCGCCAAGGGCACCGTGAACTGGGTCATGGCGAAGCCGATGGTCGAGGCAGGCAGATAGTGGGTGCCGAGCCGGAAATGCTCCGCGGAAGCCGCCGGCAAAACGGCCGTGAGAAAAATCACGTCACTCTGCGACAGGACCAGCAGGCAGCCCGCGCTGAGGACGAACGGTCCGAGGCGCTGCAGGGCGGGCCCGATGGCCGCGGCGCTCCCGGCGGTTCGCCACACGTCGCGGGAGCCCCAAGCCGCCACGGCGGCGGCCGCGGCCAATCCCGCGAACGCGGCCCACATGGCCGCGGTTGCCTTTCCGTGGGCGACCACCACCAGTCCGACGATGGCAAACAGCCGGCCGAATCCATTGGCCAGCGCCACCGCACCCAAGGTTCCGAAGTGTTCCCGTCCTTGCACCAGCCCGCTGAACAGCGGCAGGGCGAGGGAGGCCCAGGCGGCGCCGAGGGTGGGCCAGAGAATGGCGGCGTCGTGCAGCTTGAGCGTCTGCTGGATCCACCCGTGGCCGAACCAAGTGGCCAGTGCCACCGCGAGCCAGCCGGCGGTGATCATGAGAAGCGTGGCCCGGGCGGTCTTGGCGACGGTGCCGAGTGCTTCCCGTCCGGTTGCCGCGGCCTGCTGGGCGAAGAGCACCTGCAGTCCGGCTCCCGGGATGGCGAGGAACAGGAGCACGCGCAACAGGGTGCCAACCGTCGCGTATTCCTCCGGACCCAACGGCTTGGCGGCGAAGGAATGGACCAATGTCATCGCGGCTCCGCTTGCCACGGTGGCGAGAGTCATCCAGCCGCCCTGACGAAAGAAGGTGGACCGTGAGTCGCTCAATGCGCCCGCGGGGATAATCGAAGCCCGGGCCCGGGGGAACTCCAATCCGGCCCCGGGGCCGGGATTTTCCGCGGAAACGGCTCGCCTCGACCAGCTTCATGCCTATGTTCGCCGCGTATTCGCCGCCGCATGCATTGCCGGTTCCCTTACATCTGCGTGACGTGGCTGGTGTTGGCCGGTTTGGGCCGCCTCGCCGCCGAGAACATCGTCTTCCCCGACGACGCGGGCGTCATTGACGTCACCAAGCCGCCTTACTCGGCAAAAGGTGACGGTCGCACGGACGCGGCCGAGGCCATCCAGCAGGCGCTGCTGGAGCATGGCAACGGCAACAAGATCATCTACCTGCCGAACGGCGTTTACCGCCTGTCCACCACGTTGCGCTGGCCCAACGGCGAAAATGAAACCTCCCAGCGCGCGACCATCCTTCAGGGCCAGAGCCGTGAAGGCACCCGGTTGGAACTGATGGATTACTCTCCCGGCTTCAACAATCCGGGCCGGCCCCGCCCGATGCTGTGGACCGGCGGCGAACACCAGCGCCATTTCCGCAATTCCGTTCGCAACCTCACGCTCCATACGGGCGTGGGCAATCCCGGCGCCATCGGCATCCAGTTCAAGTGCAACGAGCAGGGCAGCATCCGGGACGTCGCGGTGGTGGCCGGCGGCAAACGGGACGGCGTTACCGGCATTGATTTGGGGCAGGTGGACTACAACGGGCCCGTGTTCCTGAAGAACATCCGCGTCGAGGGCTTCGACGTCGGCTTGCGGACCGCGTTCTCGGTGTATTCGGTCAACGTGGAGTCGGCGGAGTTCGTGGGGCAGGGCGCTGCCGCGGTCCGGAACCGCGGACAAATCGTCAATCTGCGGCACGTCCGCAGCACCAACGCGGTCCCCACGGTGCTCAACACTGATGCCACCGGCATGATTTCCCTGCTCGATTCGGAGATCGCCGGCTTGCCGGCGAAGCGCCCGGAGGCGGCCTTGCAGAACCGCGGGCTCCTGTTCGTGCGGGATCTGTCCACTATCGGCTGCACCAACCTGAGCGTCACCAACCTCATTGAGAATGACGCCGGCACGGGGCAGCAGCTCAGCGCGGCGCTGGTGGACGAGTATTTTTCCCACCGGCCGTTCAACATGTTCCCGGCGCCGTTCCATACGCTCCGCCTGGCGGTCAAGGAGACCCCGGAGGTTCCTTGGGATCCGTTGAACCGCTGGGCGAGTCCGCTCCAGTTTGGCGGCCGTCCGGACGACACCCGGGACGATTCGGCGGCGATCCAGGCGGCGATCGATTCCGGGGCCTCCACCGTTTATCTGCCCAACGGGACCTGGGTGATCAACGCTCCGGTCGAAATCCGCGGCAATGTCCGGCGCTTCCTCGGTTGCGAGGCCAAGGTGTTCCTCGGCGGCCTGCAGGGCGGGCCGGCGCTGAAGGTGATGGGGCCGACCAATCAGCCGTTGGTCATCGAGCGGCTGGAGGTCGAACCGGCCAACAAGGTCCTGATCCAGCACGAGGTGAACCGGCCGCTGGTGGTCGCGAGCTGTCTCGGCGCCAATGTTACCTGGCCCGGTCCCGGCGAACTGTTTCTCGAGGAAGTGCAGTCGGCGGGGCCGCTCCGGATGTCATCGGGACAGAAGCTTTGGGCGCGCAGCTGGGCCAATTCCTTCGAGGGACCGAAGCTCGTCAACGACGGCGGCGAGGCCTGGCTGTTCGGCTTGAAAACCGCCCTCGGGGGCACGTTGATTGAAACCACCGGCGGCGGAAAAACCGAACTGCTGGGCGGCCTTTGCAATTCGAGCGGCGTGTGGAAGGCCGACCCGATGTTCCGGATCCGCGATTCGTCGGCCGTGTTCATCATCGGCGAATCCTCCTTCAACACCACGCCCTATCAGACCATTGCCACGGAGGTTCGCGGTGCCCAAACCCGCGCGCTGGTCGTGCCCGGGCCGACGGTGGACCAGCCCCTGCCCATGCGGGTCGGCGGCGTCGCGCTCCCGCTTTACTCGGCCTTCGATGGCGTGGGCAACGTGGTGCCCCGCATCGCCCAGCCCGCCTCCGGCAAGGCGGGCCGTCCGTAAAGTTTTGGACGAACCGGCTTTTTTGCTTTGCGGCGTCGCGGCGTGACGAAACCCTGACGGAAGCACACTTCCGCACCTCATGGCAGACAGCCCGAAATCGGATCTCATCGTTGGCGTGGATCTTGGTGGCACCAAGATCCTCGCCGGAGTGTTCAATCCCCAGCTCAAGCTGCTGCAAACCGCCAAACTTTCCACCAAGGCCACGCGGGGATTCGACGCGGTAATCGAGCGCATCGCCCGCTGCGTGCAGGACGCCGTGGATGAGGCCGACCTGTCGCTCAAGCAGGTGAAGGCATTGGGCATCGGTGCGCCGGGTGCCGTGGATACCGAGACCGGCGAGGTGATTTTCGCGCCCAACCTCGAGTGGAAGGATGCGCCGTTGAAAAAGGAGCTCGAGAAACTCCTGGGCGTGCCGGTGTTCGCCGAAAACGACACCAACCTTTGCGCCCTCGGTGTCCACGAGGTCGAGCTGAAGGGCAAACCGCGGCACATGCTGGGAATCTTCCTGGGCACCGGTATCGGCGGCGGCCTGATCCTCGACGGCAAACTCTACGGCGGTTTCAACCGCACCGCCGGCGAGGTCGGGCACATGGTGATTGAAGTGGGCGGCCCCGAATGCGGTTGCGGGAACAAGGGCTGTTTCGAGGCATTGGCCAGCCGGACCGCGATCTTCCGCCAAATTCAGCAGGCAATCCGTGACGGCGGGAAAACCGTGCTGACCGACATGCTCGGCGAAGACCTCGACGGCATGAAGAGCGGCGATTTGCGGAAGGCGATCAAGCGGGGCGACAAGCTGGTCGAGAAGATCGTCGAGAACGCCGCCGAATACACCGGCATCGCGGTGGCGAACCTCATCAACATCCTCAATCCCGAGGTGGTTGTCCTCGGCGGCGGCGTCATTGACGCCCTGGAGGAAGAGATGCTGGCGATCATTGTTGAGACTGCGTTCGACTATGCGATGGCTGGCACGACCAACGGCATCGAAATCGTTGCCAGCAAGCTCGGCGACCTCGCCGGCATCACCGGCGGCGCCGTCCTGGCGCGCCAGCGGCTGAAGTAGTTTTCGCGGCTGGCTTCACCCGCGGTGCTTCGTTAGCGTCCCGCCTTCGCTGCTATGGACGCACCGTCATTGCCCGAGTTCCTGAAACTGGCCGAGCGGGGGAATCTGATTCCCGTCACCCGCCGGCTGCTGGCCGACTTCGAGACCCCGTTGTCGGCCTACTGGAAGCTCCGCGGACAGGGTGAGTCGTTCCTTTTTGAATCCGTGGAAGGCGGTGAACACCTCGGCCGGTATTCGTTCGTCGGCTGCAATCCCCGTGCCGTCATCCGGCAGAAGGCGAATCGCGTCGAAGTCATCGAAGGCGGCCGCGTCGTGGATCAGTATCGGGTCGGCGGCGATGCCGGCCAATCAGGGGAAAAGGTCGTGAAGGACGGCCTGGAGGTCGTCCAGAACGTGCTCGCCCGGTTTCATCCGGTCGAAGTTCCCGGATTGCCCCGTTTTACCGGCGGAGCCGTCGGCTTCCTCGGCTACGAGTTCATTCACGATGTGGAACCGGTCGTCCCGCGTCCGCCAAAGGATGAGTTGGGCACACCCACGCTCTACATGCTCATCGCCGACGAGTTGCTAGTTTTCGACCGGGTGAGCCAGACCCTCACCGTCCTGGTCAATGCCGTCGTCGAAGCCGGCCAGAAGGCCGAGGATGCCTACGAGGATGCGGTGGCGGAGATCGACCGCATCGTTGAACTGCTCCGGCAGCCGCTGGCAGCCGAGCCCGTCGAATTGCCGGCGGAGCCGCCGTTTGTGGAGTTTGTATCCAATACGACCCAGGCGCAGTTCGAGGCCAACGTGCTGGAGGCCAAAAAATACATCACCGCCGGCGACATCATCCAGATCGTCGGCTCGCAGCGCTTCAGTGCCCCGATCAAGGCCAGTCCGCTTGATCTTTACCGTGCCGTGCGAACGGTGAATCCCTCGCCCTACATGTTCCTGCTGGAGCTGGAGGGCATGGCGTTGGTCGGCGCGTCGCCGGAACTGCACGTCCGCTGCGTGGATCGTCAGGTTGAGATCCGGCCGATTGCGGGCACCCGGCGGCGGGGCAAGACGCCGGCGGAAGATCAGGCGCTCTCGGAGGAGCTGCTGGCCGATCCCAAGGAGCGCGCCGAGCATGTCATGCTGGTGGATCTCGCCCGCAACGACATCGGCCGGGTGTGCGACTACGGCAGTGTGCAGGTCAAGGACCTCATGGTCGTGGAGCGCTACAGCCACGTGATGCACATCGTGTCCCAGGTGAACGGGCAGTTGGATGCCCGGCACACGGCGTTCGACCTGATGCGCACGACATTCCCGGCCGGCACGCTCAGCGGTGCGCCCAAGATCAGGGCGATGCAGCTGATCTCCCAGCTTGAGGGCGCCACCCGCGGCCCCTACGGCGGGTGCGTGGGCTATTTCGCCTTCAATGGCAATTCCGACCACTGCATCACCATCCGGACCGCGTTGGTGAAGGACGGAGTGGCCTACGTCCAAGCCGGCGGCGGCTGGGTGAACGATTCGGTGCCGACCGCGGAATTCGAGGAAACCGTCAACAAGTCCAAGGCCATGCGGAAGGCCGTGGCCTTGGCGGAGTCGTTCCAGCGCGTCTCCTGAACCGGCGCTGGCGTTGGCCGGACCGGCTATTCGCAGGGATCTCCCGCGGGGCGCCCGCCCCCGTCCGCCGGCAGCCCGCCGATGGCGCGGCCGCGCAGTTCCGCATTCACCGCGGTGATCCGGCGGTTTTGGGCGCGTCCCTCGGCGGTGGAATTGAGCGCAACCGGCTTGGTGTCGCCGAAACCGACCGCGATGAGCCGTTTGCAGTCCACCCCCTCCGCCTTGAGCCATTTGCACACCGCGAGGGCGCGCTGTTCGGACAGCTTCTGGTTGGCCGCGGCGTCGCCCGCGTTGTCGGTATGCCCTTCGACCCGCAGCTTCGAGATGTAGGTCTTCGCCACCAGAAACTCCTTGAGGTGAATCAGCGAGTCCTTGCTGGCGGTTTCATCGAGGTCGGCCGTGCCGGCCTTGAACACGATGGGCCCGGGCAACACCAGTTGATTGCCCTCCAGCTTGAAGTTCTGAGCCCAGCCGGCAGTCGTTGTTAAACCGGCCAGCAGCAGTGTCAGGAATAATGGACGGATCAGTTTCATTGTAGGGTCATCGCTCCCCGCTGGCGGCGCCACGCGGCGAAGCCGATGAGCGCCGCGCCCGCGAGCGCGGACCATTCCGCAGGCTCGGGCACCGGATTGTAGCTCACGGCTCCCAAATCCACCGCGGCCTGAGCCGAGAAGGTGTTGTCGCCGAAGAAAATGAAGTTCGGCGTGTCATAGGGGGAACCGGAGTAGGTTCGCAGCGCCCCGGTGAGAACCGTCGAGTCATTGGCTTTCAGCGTGTAGGTGCTGCCCTGGATCGTCAGATTGTAGCTTACGAACGAGCCGGACGGATTGAAGCCGGTCGAACCTTCGCCGTGCGTGAAGCCGGAGTTCTGCGCCCAGACCTCGCCGCCCCAAAAACCCAGCTCGATGCCCTGAAGATCCGACGACAGGGCGATCACACTGAACCCGGCCCGATCGTTGGAAACATGGCT
>CAIWAH010000265.1 GCA_903910585.1 uncultured Verrucomicrobiota bacterium | reverse complement strand
CCGTCGAGAGGCGTTCCTTGAGGCCCTGTTTTTGGTCCAGCCACCGGGCGGCCTGCTCGTCCGTGAGCCGCGGCCAGTAGGCGACCAGCCAGCCAATCAGCGGCGCAACACCGGCCAAGGCTCCGGCCGCCTTCACGGTCACAAACGGGATCGGGGCGAGTTTCCAGACCGACAGCACCGCCAGGAATAGCACGGCGCCCACCATGCCACCCCGCCACAGGCCCTCCCAACCGCGCAGCCTTCGCTGGCGGAGGGCGGTCTGGCGGGCGGCCTGCCGAATGGTCGAGAGGGGGTCCATAACGTGGGCAACTTGTTGGGCGGACGGTTGGTTGGAAAGCGAATTCCGGCCGTTGTTCATTGGCGCTCGTATTCGCCCTTGTTGACCCGCTTCAGGACGGTGAAGCCGGCTTTTTTGGCGTCCGTGATGGACAGCGGCTTCATGATGGACGGCGTGTTGAAACCGGAGATGAGTTTGCGCACGGGCTTCCGGCAGGCGGGACACGCGGTCAGTTCCGGCGCCGAAACCGGCCGCCGCAGCGTGAACTTGCCACTACAGGCGGCGCAGTTGCCGTCACAGAGCTCGTATTCGTAAAGCGGCATGGCGGGACACTAACTGCCTTTGACCGCCGCGAAAACGGGGAATCACGCGTGCCTGTCGCTGGTCGCCGGGTGGACGCCAATGGTCGGAACCTTTCGCCTGATCCGAACGCCAAGGAGTCGCCGCGGCGGCAGGGTCACGGAACTTCAGTGTAAAGGTGTCGCTGAAATCCGGTGAAAACCCTCCCAATGTCTTCCGGACTGCCGAGTTCGGCGACTGCGTCCTGAATTGCGCCGTATTTGAGGCGCAGGAGCTGAGTCAGCTTTGACGTTTCGAGCTCCTCACCGCCCACCGCCACATAGTGCCCGAGCACGAACTCCAGAAAGGCGCGCTGCTTCGCCGAAAAGCCGGAGTTCAGATGCACCCGGGCATGGTCCGCCCGTGCTTCCCGGGTCAAAGGCGGGAGGGCAAAGGCGACATGGGCCAGAACGTCGAAGAGGTCGCTCTTTTCCGCGTCGATCAGCTTCTGCATCTCTGCCAGTTGGTCCGGGCCAAAGCCCTTTTCCGCCAGACCTTGGAGCAGTTTGGACCGGGTTTCCGGCGCGCTCCACAGCGCCCGCAGTTCCGCCTCGCTCTGGAAGAAGTCAGGCAGCTTGCCGAAAAGCAGCTCCATGAACTGCTGGGCGGACATCGGTGTTCCGTCCGGATGCCAGAAGGTGGTCATCAGCATGTGCTGGATGCTTCGGGCCTTGCCGCCCGCCAGCTTCACCTTCACCCGCCGTCGCCGCTCGCAGACGCAGGGCGCCTGACCGCAAACCTCGCAGGGTTCCTCCGGGCAAATGCAGGGACTCTGGCCGCAATCGGCACACGGCTCCGGCGGCGTTTCGGCGCATTCGCAGGGATACTTCCCGCACTCGGCACACGCTTCCGGCGCCACCGGCTCGCCATCCCACTCCGGGTCGCTGAAGTGCTGGTGCGCCTTCACGAAGTCGTAGATCGTGAAGTAGTCCTTGCCCTCGAAGAGCCGGGTGCCGCGCCCGATGATCTGCTTGAACTCGATCATCGAGTTCACCGGCCGCAGTAGCACGATGTTCCGCACATTGCGGGCGTCCACACCGGTCGAGAGCTTCTGTGAGGTCGTGAGGATCGTGGGAATCGTCTTCTCGTTGTCCTGGAAATCCCGCAGCCACTGTTCCCCGAGCGCGCCGTCGTTGGCAGTTACGCGATGGCAGTAGTTCGGGTCTTTGCTCGCCTTGAGCTGGTTGATGAGGTCACGGACCAGCAGGGCGTGGGCTTGGTTCGCGCAGAACACGAGCGTCTTCTGCATCGGGTCGATCTGGGCCAGGAAGAGCTCCACCCGCTTCTGCTCGCGTTCGCGGATCTCGATCTTCCGGTTGAAATCCCCTTCCTCGTAGAGCTTCCCCGTCTCGATCTCACCCTCCTCCACCGAGTCGTCCGGCGTGTAGCGGTAGGTGTCCAGCGTCGTCTGGATCTGCTTCACCCGGAACGGCGTCAGGAAACCGTCGTTGATGCCTTCCTTGAGCGAGTAGATGAACACCGGTTCGCCGAAGTAGGCGTAGGTATCCACGTTGTCCGTCCGCTTGGGCGTGGCCGTCAGGCCGAGCTGCACCGCCGGCTTGAAGTAGTTCAGGATGTCCCGCCACGTGCTTTCGTCGTTCGCCCCGCCCCGGTGGCATTCGTCAATGATCACGAAGTCGAAGAAGTCGGGTGGATACTCGCCGAAGTAGGGCGAGGGCGATCCGTCCTCCCGCACCGGCCCGCTCATGAACGTCTGGAAGATCGTGAAGAACAGGCTCCCGTTCTTCGGCACCTTGCCCTTCTTGCGGATGTCCTCCGGCTTGATCCGCACCAGCGCGTCCTCGGGGAACGCGGAGAAGGCATTGAACGCCTGGTTCGCGAGGATGTTCCGGTCCGCGAGGAAGAGGATGCGCGGCCGCCGGGAAGGCTCACCGCCCCGGTTCCAGCGGGCCTGGAAGAGCCGCCAGGCGATCTGGAAGGCGATGAACGTCTTCCCCGTGCCCGTCGCCAGCGTGAGCAGGATGCGGTCGCGGCCGGCGGCGATGGCCGCCAGCACCCGCTCCACGGCGATGTCCTGGTAATAGCGCCCGGGATGCGACCCGCCCTTGTCCTCGTAGGGCACGGCGGCGAAACGGTCGCGCCAGGCGTCCGGTGCAGGGAAGGTGCGGTCCCACAGTTCCTGCGGCGACGGGAACGCCGCCAACTTCCCCTCCGCGGCGCTCTGCATGTCGATGCCGTAGATGCCGCGGCCGTTGGCCGAATAGGTAAACCGGATGGCCAGCTTGCCGGCGTAGCTCTTGGCCTGCCCCACTCCCTCGGTCAGCTCCTCACCCCACGCCTTGGCCTCGACCACGGCCAGCTTGGTGTTGCGGAACTCCAGCACGTAGTCGGCGATGTCCGCCTTGCCGCGCCGCTTCCGGCCCTCGATGCGCCCCTCGGTGATGCGATACTCGCGCCGGATGCGGCTGCCCTCGACCACGCCCCAGCCCGCCGCCTTCAGGGCGGGGTCGATGTGCTCGGCTCGCGTCTCGGCTTCGTTCATGGCTGGGCGGGCACGATGATTAAACCGGACTGCGATTCACCGAAAGCCTTCATCTTGCGCCCGGTCACGGCCAGATGTGCGGTGAGCGCGCACAGTGCCGCGTCCACCCAGTCGATGTTCGTCAGTGGGTCGAGGGCGATGCCCTGCTGTTCCAGCAACTGCCGCCGCTGCGGCCGCTTCTGCTTCGCGTCCGCGTTGCCGCCCCGCAGGTGCCAGGTAATGGCATGGGGAAAAGTCTCGAAGCAGCAGCGCGGCCGCCGGATCGGCCACTCACCGCACACGGGATGCGTCGGCTGGAGCGCCCGGTAGAGATCCTCGCCGAGCAGCATCCAGTCGTAGTAGCCGGTCGGATGCGGCTGGTGGGCCGTGTCCACGGTCGGCGTGGAGAAACACCAGATGCCGGCCTGCATGAGCTCGCGTTCCGCCAACCGCCCTTCTCCCGACTTGGCCCAGCGGCAGGGCGCATCCACGGCGATGACCGTGGCCGCCATGTTCTCGACACACCACGCCACCAGTTTGGCGACGTCGCCGGTGGGCAACCTGTCCCAATACCGGCCCCCTGCCAGCGCCACGGCGTGAAACCCCTTCTTGGGGCCGCCGACATCAATGCCGACCACCACCGGGGCGGAAC
The DNA here is from genome assembly GCA_903910585.1 of uncultured Verrucomicrobiota bacterium. Taxonomy (GTDB): domain Bacteria; phylum Verrucomicrobiota; class Verrucomicrobiia; order Limisphaerales; family UBA9464; genus CAIWAH01. Next base: position 2,100 of record CAIWAH010000265.1, on the reverse strand, counting down.
GGGAAGCGAACATGGCTCAAAGTTCTCCGGTGAAGGCCTGGTGCAGGAGCGACTTTTGCAACGCCGCCAGCGCCGCCTGCTTTTGCAGCAGCGTCAGCCGTTGCGCTTTCGCCTGGCTCATGGCGCGGCTTCCGATTCCGTCGCTGCCCGGTGTTTGACGATGCCGATGATCAGCAGCACCACCGAGAGGATCAGGCCCAGGGCCGCTGGCAGGTGACAGAGTTTCACCACGGCTTCCTGCCAGGCCGCCGCCCCGGCCGCGCCGGCTTGCTTGGCCGCGATCGGGAGCATCTGGTTGGCACCCCACCACGCATTCGCCGCCTCGGACAAGGCCATGAACCACGTCAGCCACGCCGACACGACCATCACCCGGACCGATCTGGGGCCGGCGCGGTGGGGCACTTTGAGCACGACGACCGCCAGCGCCACAAACAACAGGCCGTTCGTGACAAACTGAATGTGCGCTCCGAGGGCGAGCCGCGGATACGGCGTCAGGGGCGGGGCAAAGCCAAAAACCAGCCCGGCCAGAATGAGGGCCAGTCCGTGAATGAGAATCTGTCTGCCGCCGGTTTGAATGGTCATGGTTTTCCTGGGTTAAAGTGCTCCGGTGAAGGCTTGGTGCAGGAGCGACTTTTTCAACGCCGCCAGCGCCGCCTGCTTTTGCTCGTAGAGCCGCGTCAGCCGTTGGGTTTCGGCGGCGAGGGCGTCGAGATTGTCCGCGATGCGTTGTTGTTCAGCGATAGGCGGGCGTGCGAATTCAAAGTCTTTGATTTGCTGTCCGCTGATGTGTGGAACGCCAATGCCTGTTTGCACTCCAAGGATGTGGCTGGTGAAGGCTGAACTACCGATGAGCAGCTTCAAAAAGCGATTGCCCAAATTGGCTCCACCGCGAAGGCGGGCCGTTCGCTGAACGAGCAAACACGGCAAGTCCTCGCTCGCAATCATCGCGTGCTTCATACCGGCCTTGACCCACGGACGATCCATCGCCAGCACGACATCACCCTCGCGTAGCCAGTAACGCTCATACTCCTTGGTATCGTTGGCGGGCCACCGTTTCACATCGTCCCAGCGGAGGGAGCCCGGAATGATGTTGTCGCCGCGGAGAAGGCGAATGTCCTTTTCCTTCGTCGTGTATTGCGCGCTCTTGAAGGCGAACCCGGCAAGCAGGTCGATTTCCTCTCCGAGCGTTGTTGGCTTCCAGCCTTTGCCGCGGTGGGTGAAGACGGATTGGAGGTGGCTTTCAAAGAGGGCGCGGGCGTTTTGGAGGTTCTGGGCGGCGTGGGCTTGGGCGGTGGCCAGCCCGGCAAACGCTTCGTCCAGCACCCCCACGATCCGCTGCTGCTCCGCCAGCGGGGGGACGGGAATCTCGTAGCCTTCAACATACTCCCTGGGCACTCGCTGTTGACCGACCGCGCCGCCCATCCGCTGCGCGCCTGCATTCCGAAAATCCTCGCGGGACAGAAAATGGAAAAGCCATTCGTTGCTCACGCTGCCGTCGGGCCGGATGACGATGAACTCGCTCGAACCAAACCCGATGCCGTTCTTCAGCCCTTTGGCGATGCCCAGTTTGCCGTTCTCGAAGCAGGGCGTGATCTTGGCGAGAAGGACATCGCCCTCGGCGAAGTAGGTGTAACTACCGACGACATCGGACAGCCGCTTGGTCTGTTTTGGCTCGGGATACTTGATGGCAATCCCGAGGTCTTCCATCGGGAGGAATGAGACCAGTGCATCGGCAGCCACGCGTTCGCGGGCTTCACTCTTCGGCGGCTTGATTATCGCAATCTCGCCGATGCGCTTCGTTGTCCACCCCTTCTTCATTTCAGCAGCGCCTTGATGTTCTCCAGCACCTCGGCGCTCTCGGCGTCGAGGGCGAGGGGCAAAGCCCCGGCTTCATTCCAGCCCAGGGCAACGCCCTGGGCATCGGACATGAAAAATCCCCAGCCCTGAAGGGGCGAAACAATTCGTGGGAAAGGTCGCCCCGCGTTATGCCGCCCTTTCAGGGCTGGCCGCTCTCTCCGGCCAAACCCAGGGCGTTGCCCTGGGCTGGCCTGTGGCGCCTCGTTGAGGCTGAAGACAGCGGCGTTCATTTCAGCAGCGCCT
>CAIWAH010000264.1 GCA_903910585.1 uncultured Verrucomicrobiota bacterium | reverse complement strand
GCCGCCGTCGCGGCGATGACGTTGCGGAACCTCGTCCACTGCTCGCTCTGCGTGACGGTTTCCCTCGTCGGCCTGGCGCTGCTTTACCTGAACCTCGGCGCGGAATTCGCCGCGTTCGTCCAGATGCTCGTCTATGTCGGTGCGGTCGCGATCCTGATCGTCTTCGCGGTCCTGCTGACTCGCAGCGGCGAAGCCCCGGCCGGCCGGGTCAGCTACGGGCTTTGGACTGGTCTGGGCGTGGCCCTCGCGGTTTTCGGTTCCCTGGCATGGGCCGTCGGCGGCAGTTCCGCCCTCAAGTCCCTGGCCAAAGATTCCGTGGCCCCCGCGCTGCCGGTGAAGGAAGTCGGCGACAAGCTGGTGGGCGACTTCGTGCTCCCGCTGCAGGTGATCGCCCTGCTGCTCACCGCCGCCATGCTCGGCGCCGTCGTCATCGCGATGCGCGAGCGCCCTGAGGAGACGAAAGGATAACTCCGACACCATGCAGTCGCTTCAATCAACGCAGGTGAGAAAGTGGGAAAGTGGGAAAGCGAGAGTTCCCACCTGCTCACTTTCTCACCTGCCCACCTGCTTTCCCGCATGACCCCGCTCCACGGCTATCTTTTTGTCAGCGCCCTGCTGTTCGCGGTCGGGCTGGCCGGCGCGCTGACCCGCCGGAACGCCATCCTCGTGCTGGTGGGCGTGGAGCTGATGCTCAACGCGGCCAACCTGAACTTCCTCGCCTTCTGGCGCTACGGCCCGAACCCCGAGGCGCTCACCGGCGTGATGTTTGTCCTCTTCGCTATCGCGGTCGCCGCCGCCGAGGCTGCGGTGGGCCTGGCGCTGGTCATCGCCATCTACCGGCACTACCGCAGCAGCAACGTGGACGAGGCGGCCACGATGAAGGGCTAGGAATGAAAGGAATCGTCAACCAACTCTGGCTCATCCCCGCGCTGCCGCTGCTGGCGGCGGGACTCATCGCGCTGATGAAGCGGCCGCAGCGCAAGCCGGCCGCGGCCTTGGCCATCGGTTCGATGGCGTTGGCGTTCCTGGTCTCCTGCGTGGCGTTCGTGGCCACCTTGCAACCGGAGACGGGGAAGGGGGCGGTCCAACTGACGCACAATTTCGTGTGGTTCGACCTGGGCGGTTCCGCGCTCCGGCTCGGCTGGCTGCTGGACCCGCTCACGGCCGGAATGCTCGTCATGGTCACGTTCGTCGGCTCGCTGATCTTCATCTTCAGCACCGGCTACATGGCGGACGACGAGAACTTCACCCGCTTCTTCGGGTTCCTCGCCCTGTTCGCCGCCGCGATGCTCGGCCTGCTGATCGCCAACAACCTGCTGTTCCTCTTCATGTGCTGGGAACTGGTCGGCCTGGCGTCGTATCTCCTCATCGGCTTCTGGTTCCACAAGCCGAGCGCCGCGGCGGCGGCCAAGAAGGCGTTCATCACCACGCGCATCGGTGACCTCGGGTTCTTCCTCGGCATCGTCTGGCTCTACCACGAGACGGGCACGCTGCTCTTCTACGACAACGGCGCCGGCTGTCTCGAGCAGGGCGCCATCGCCAAGCTGGTTGCCCAGACCACGGTGGGTGGTATGGCGGTCAGCACGGCGATCTCGCTGCTGCTGTTCTGCGGCGCGGTCGGCAAGTCCGGCCAGGTGCCGCTCCACGTCTGGTTGCCCGATGCGATGGAGGGCCCCACGCCGGTCAGCGCGCTGATCCACGCCGCCACGATGGTGGCGGCGGGTGTGTTCCTCGTGGCGCGGGTGTTCCCGCTGATGGGCAATCTGACCGCCGACCTCGGCGCGGACACCCACGCGCCCCACACGATGGCCCTGACCGTGGTGACCTGGGTGGGCGCGATCACGGCCGTCTTTGCCGCGCTCATCGCGGTCGCGCAAAACGACATCAAGCGCATCCTCGCCTACTCCACGGTGTCGCAGCTCGGCTACATGATGCTGGGGCTCGGCGTTGGCGGCCCGGCGGTCGGCATGTTCCACCTGCTGGCGCATGCGTTCTTCAAGGCGCTGCTGTTCCTCGGCGCCGGCTCGGTCATCCACGGCTGCCACCACGAACAGGACATCCGCCACATGGGCGGCCTGCGGAAGCTGATGCCGCTGACCTTCGCGACCTACGCGGTCGGCATGATGGCGCTGGCGGGCTTCCCGCTCGTGTTCTCCGGCTTCTGGAGCAAGGACGAGGTGCTGCACGCCGCGATGATCTGGTCGCCGTCCAAGCTTCCCTTCCTGCTGGCGCTGTTCGGCGCGGTGCTGACCTCGTTCTACATGACCCGGCAGATGTGGTATGTGTTCTTCGCGCCGCGGGCGGAAGCGGAACACGCGGAACCGGCCGCGCACCACGACGATCCTCACGCCCAAGGACATGGCCATGAGCCCCACGAAAGCCCCCGCGTGATGACGATGCCCTTGGCGATTCTCGCGGTGGCGACCGTGCTGCTCAGCCTGTTTGCGACGCCGGTGTGGCCGTGGTTCCACGCGTATCTGGGCGGCCATCTGGATCACCTGCACGTCGGCTGGAGCGCGGACTCCGCCGCCTTGCTTACCATGCTGTTTTCCGTCGTCGCCGTCGCGGTTGGCGTGGGTGTCTCCTGGCGGCTCTACAGCCGCAGTTCGACCGCGACGGACGCCCTGGGCAGCCGCATTCCGAAACTCTTCATGGCCCTCGAAGGCCGCCTGCATGTGGACGAGTTCTACGCCGCCACCGTGTTCCGCCTGAATGCCGCGGTGGCCACGCTGAGCGACTGGTTTGACCGCTTCGTCTGGGGTTCCGTGGTGGAACTCACCGCGCTGATTGCGAAGGGATTGGCCTTTGTGAGCCGCAGCGTGGACGAGCAGGGTATCAACTTCGGGTTCGACGCCGGCTGTCAGACCACCCGCGGCGCCGGCTGGCTGGCGTCCAAGCTCCAGAACGGCCAGACCCAATGCTACCTCCGCATCCTCGGCACCGGCGTGGTGGTGCTGATCGTGGCGCTCGCGTGGATGGGCAAAAACTAGCCGATGAACAATCTCCCGCTCATCACCCTGCTGACGCTGACCCCGCTGGTCGGAGCCTTGCTGCTCGCCCTCACCGGTGACCGTGGCGAGCGTCCCGCCAAGGGCGTCGCGCTCGGCTTCGGCTTCCTGGCCCTGTTGGAGGCGCTGCTGCTGGTCACCGGCTTCGACGGCAAGTCTGCCTCGCTCCAGTTCGTGGAACGGCACGCGTGGATTCCCTCGCTGGGCGTCGAGTATTTCGTCGCGGTGGACGGCCTGAGCATCCTGCTCGTGCTCCTGTCGGCGCTGCTGGTGCCCTTCGCGGTGGCGGTGAGCGGTGGCGTGAGCGACCGGCCCCGGACGTTCTACGCGCTGATGCTCTTGCTGCAGGCCGGGCTGTTCGGCGCCTTCACTGCGCTGAATTTCTTTCACTGGTTCATTTTCTGGGAAATCTCCCTCGTCCCGGCCTACTTCCTCATCAAGCTCTGGGGCGGCCCCGCCCGGCGCTCGGCGGCCACGCAGTTCTTCATCTACACCTTCGTCGGCAGCGTCGCGATGCTGCTGGCGATGCAGGCGGTGTTCCTCGCGACCGGCACGTTCGACCTGCCCAAGCTCGCCGAACTGGCCCGCTCCGGCGAACTCGCGCGCGGGCTGGAAACCAAGTTGAACTGGACCGGCCTGTCCGCGTCCGCGCTGGGCACGGTGCTGTTCGTGGGCGTGTTCCTCGGCTTCGCCGTGAAGGTGCCGCTGATGCCCTTCCACACCTGGCTGCCCGCGACCTACGCCGAGGCGCCATCGAGCGTCACCATGCTGCTCACCGGCGCGATGTCGAAGATGGGCGTCTATGGCTTCCTGCGCATCCTCGCCCCGATCTTCCCCGGCCCACTGCGCGATCTGCTCGGCCCGCTGATGGCGCTGGCGGTGCTGACGATCGTGGCGTCCGCCTTCGCCGCCTTCGCGCAGAAGGATCTCAAGCGGATGCTCGCCTACTCCTCGATCAACCACCTCGGCCTGTGCCTGCTCGGCCTGTTTGCCGCCATGCAGCCGACCGCGAACACGGCGACGTGGCAGACCGAGAAGGTCGCCGCGCTTAACGGCGTGCTGCTCCAGATGTTCAACCACGGTCTCACCGCCGCCGCACTGTTCGGCTTCGTGGCCCTGTTGGAACGCCGCTCCGGCGGTCTGCGCGGCCTCGACGACTTTGGCGGACTCCGCAAGGTCGCGCCCGTCTTTGCCGGCCTCATGGGCATCTCGCTCTTCGCTTCGCTGGGATTGCCCGGGCTGAACGGCTTCATCGGCGAGTTCCTGATCTTCAAGGGCGCTTTCCCGCTCGCGCCGTTCGCCGCCGCCCTCTCGACGCTGGGCCTGCTGCTGACCGCCATCTTCCTGCTCACGCTGATCCAGCGCGTCTTCGCCGGCCCGCTGAATGAACGCTGGAAAAACTTCCCCGACCTCACCCGCGGTGAACTGCTTGTGTTCGCCCCCGCCGTGGCGTTGATGTTCGTGCTCGGCGTCGCGCCGCAGCTCGTCGTGCGACTGATTAATCCGACCGTCATCGAGGCGGTGAACCGCCTCGGAATCTGACCATGCTCGCCTGGACCATCTATATTTCCTTCGCTGCCGCCGCGGCGATGTTCCTGCTCAAGCCGGACAGCCGGCAGGGCGCGCGCGTGCTGGCGTTGGTGGCCGCGTTGGCCGGACTCGCGGTGGGCCTGGCCGGTGCCCTTCAGCATGCGGGCGGCGGCCTAGTGACGATCCAGAAGTATCCGTGGGTGCCGACCGTCGGGGCCGAGTATTACCTGGCGGCGGACGGCATCAGCCTGACGTTGGTGATTCTCACCGGCTTGGCCGCGGTCGTCGGAATCCTGTTCTCATGGAACGTTGAGCTGCGGACCCGCGAGTTCTTCGCCTTCTACCTCGCGCTGATTGGCGGCGTGTATGGCGTCTTCCTGAGCTTTGACCTGCTGCTGCTGTTTGTTTTCTACGAGATCGCCATCGTGCCGAAATACTTCCTCATCGCGATCTGGGGCTCGACCCGGCGCGAATACGCGGCGATGAAGCTGGCGCTCTACTCGTTCATCGGCAGCGCGATGGTGCTGGCCGGGTTGGTGGCGGCCTATGTCGTCAGCGGCGCGCAGACATTCAACCTGGTCGAACTGGCGAAGTATCCGTTCCCGGCGTCGTTCCAAAACTGGGCGTTCCCGCTGGTCTTCGTCGGCTTTGCGATCCTCGCGGGCCTGTGGCCGTTCCACACGTGGGCGCCCACCGGTCATTCGGCCGCGCCGACCGCCGCCTCGATGCTGCTCGCGGGCGTGGTGATGAAGCTTGGCGCCTATGGCTGCCTGCGCGTGGCGATGACCCTGTTCCCGGAAGGCTTGGCAACGTGGCGGAACGCCATCGCGGCGCTCGCGGTCGTGGGAATCGTCTATGGCGCGCTGGTGTCGCTCACGCAGCGGGACTTCAAGTTCGTGATCGGCTACTCGAGCGTGAGCCACATGGGCTTCGTGCTGCTGGGCCTGATGACGCTCTCGACCATCGGCCTGAGTGGCGCGGTGCTGCAGATGTTCTCCCACGGCGTGATTGCGGGACTGCTGTTCGGTGTCGTCGGCCGGATGGTCTATGACCGCGAGCACACCCGCGACCTCGACGAACTCCAGGGCCGTCGCCTCAGCCGCACGATGCCCTTCGCGGCGGTGACATTTGTGGTCGCCGGCCTCGCCTCGATGGGGTTGCCGGGCTTCAGCGGTTTCGTGGCGGAACTCAAGGTGCTCATCGGCGCCTGGCAGACGTTCCCAAAACTCGCCGTCATCGCCGGCGTGGGCATCGTGCTGGGCGTGGCTTACACTCTGCGGGCGGTGCAGAAGGCGTTTTTCAGCGGCGACCAGGAGGATGTTCCCGGCGCGGTCCACGGCGGACACGCGCACGGCGAATCCGCCATCACTCTGCCCGAGAAGATCGGCGCGGTCGTGCTGATCGCGACGACGGTCCTGATCGGCCTCTACCCGAAGCTGCTGCTCGACTGGATCGTGCCGAGTTTCGCCTCGCCCCTCTTTGACGGCCTGCGGAAAGGAGGCCTGCTGTGACCAACGGCGACTATTATCAACTGCTGAAGCTCCTGGCGCCGGAGTGGACGGTGGTCGGCACGGTGCTGGCCATCCTGTTCGCGGACCTGCAGTTCTGGCGCAACCGCTCGGTGGCGTGGCGCAGCGCCGGTGCCGCCTCGATCCTGAGCCTCGGCTTCGCGGCCGCAGCGGGACTGCTGATCTGGAAGCGGGCGGTGACGGCCGATCTGCTCGGCGGGACGCTGGTGCTTTCGCCCACGTCCCAATACGTGAAGCTGGCCTTGCTGGGCCTGGCCATTGTCACGGCGTGGCTTTGCACCGAAGGCGAATTCACGAAACATGTCGGGGAATTCGTCGCGCTCATCGCCTTAGCAACCGCCGGCATGATGTTCCTGGTGAGCACGGAGAACCTCCTGATGGTCTTCGTCGCGTTGGAACTCGTCAGCCTGTCGCTCTACGTGATGACGGCGTTCAACAAACGCAGTCCGCGTTCGGCGGAAGCGGCGCTCAAATACTTCCTGTTCGGCGGCATGGCGGCGGCCTTCACGCTGTTCGGTTTCAGTTTCCTTTACGGTCTGACCGGCTCAATCCACCTGCCAACCATCGCGGCAAAGATTTCCTGGCACGCCGGTGATCCCCTGACGCTGGTGGCCATCGTCCTTGTCGTGGCGGGCTTCGGTTTCAAGATCGCGGCGGTGCCTTTCCACCTCTGGGCGCCGGATGCCTACGAAGGCGCTCCGGCTCCCGCGGCGGCGTTCATCGCGTCCGGCTCCAAGGTGGCGAGCTTCTTTGTCCTCGGAAAACTTCTCTCAGTCGGACTCCCCGGAGTCGGCGGCAGCGGCGCGTGGAAGGCATTCTCGCCTGGTTGGCTGGCTGTCGTCGCCATCTTGGCGACCGCCTCGATGATCTTCGGCAACCTCGCGGCGCTGGCGCAGTCCAGCCTCCGCCGGCTCCTCGCTTATTCGGCGATCGCGCATGCCGGTTACGCGTTGCTGGCCATCATCGGCGGTTCGCAGCCGGCCTTGCTCTATTACGCGATCACCTACGCGGTGACATCGGTGGGCATTTTCGGAGTGGTGGCGGTGGTGGAGAACCGCACCGGCAACGAGGACATCGCCGGGCTGGCCGGGTTGCGTGAACGTTCCTTTTTGCTTTCGGTCGCCCTGAGTGTGTTCGTCCTGTCGTTGGCGGGCGTGCCGCCATTGGCCGGATTCTTCGGCAAATTCTACGCCTTTGCGGCCGCGGCGAAACTGGGGAGCAGTCTGGGTTACTGGTGGCTGGTGGCGTTGGCGCTGGGCGCGAGTTGCGTTTCGCTCTTCTATTACCTCCAGGTGCTGAAACAGGTCTGGGTGGCTCCCGTGCCCGAAGGGCAGGGCAAGGTGGCGGGCGGTTGGGTGGTCAGCATCCTGTTGGCCCTGCTGGCGTTGGCCGTGCTGGTCACCGGGGCCGCGCCCGAACTGCTGATCCGGTTCCTGAAGTAGGTCCCGGTGGCGTTGGATTTCGTCCTGATTGCCTTTTGCCGGAACCCGGCAACCTTGGACGGCCATGGTCAAACCTCGTCTCGCCATCGTCGGCACCGGCATCGCCGGGCTCGGCTGCGCCTGGTTCCTGCGCGAACGCTTCGAGCTCACGCTGTTCGAGCAGGCCGACTACGCGGGCGGACACACCAACACGGTTGAACTCGAGGCGCAGGGCGAGCGGGTGGTCTTCGACACCGGCTTCATGGTTTTCAACCGGGTGACCTACCCGAATCTGTGCCGGCTGTTCGACGAGCTGAAGGTGCCCGTCAAGCCGACGAAGATGTCCTTCAGCGTCCAGCACCTGCCGGCGGGAATTGAATTCTCCGGTTCGGGCCTCAACGGGCTGTTTGCCCAGCGCGCCAATCTGTTCCAGGTCCGCCATTGGAACCTGCTCTACGTCATCAACCGCTTCAACGAGGACGCCGTGGCGGCGCTGCACGAACCGCGCTGGGCGGAGATGACCTTGGGCGAATACGTCGAGACACGTGGCTACGGCCGGGACTTCCTCGACCTTTACCTCGTGCCGATGAGCAGCGCGGTGTGGAGCACGCCGGCGGAACAGATGCTGGAGTTCCCGGCGCTGACGTTGCTGCGGTTCTTCCACAACCACGGGTTCCTCGGACTGCACACGCAGCACCCGTGGTGGACCGTGGACGGCGGGGCCAAGGAATACGTGCGCCGGCTGTGGCCGCTGATCGGTGGCGGCGTGCGGCTCAACAGCCCGGTGGCTCAGGTCTCGCGTCTGCCAGGTGGCGGCGCGGCGGTGACCTTGCGTGACGGCCGGCGGGAGGTGTTCGACAAGGTCATCCTGGCCAGCCACGCCGACCAAAGTCTGGCCCTGTTGGCGGATGCGGACGAGACCGAGCGCCGCCTGCTCCGCGAGTTCCGTTATCAGCCGAATCTGGCGACGGTCCACACCGATGAGTCGGTGATGCCTCGCCATCGGCTCGCCTGGTCCTCATGGAACTACCGGGTGGAGACGGCCGGAGCAGTGCCGCAGACACAGACCGTCTATTGGATGAACGAGCTTCAGGGCGTCAGCGAACGGGTGAACTGCTTCGTCTCCATCAATGGGGCGGAGTCCATCCGTCCCGAACGGGTTCTCCGGCAGATTCCCTACGAGCATCCGCTATTCAGCCTGGGGGCGATCCGGGCGCAGCGGGAACTTCCGGGCCTGAATCGCCGTTCGCCCGGCCAGGCCGTGTATTTTGCCGGCAGCTATTTCCGCTACGGATTCCACGAGGACGCCTTCACCAGCGCGTTGGAATGCGCCCGGGCGGTGACCGGTGAGGCAATTTGGGGCTGGCGCGGCTGAATTTCCCTGAAACCGAAGCCGTCTGCGACGGGTCGTCTCCGGTGTCGTCAAACTCACGTTTGACCCATGACCGGGTCATTCCGCAGTCTGCACAAAACATGAAGCAACTTTCCGCGCTCGCCGCCGCCCTGATGGTTCCGGTCCTGGCTTCTGCCCAGGAACGCCCGGTGAAGCAGGTTTCCGTCGATGACTGCATCCAGCAGGCCTTGCAGAAGAATCTCGATATCCGGATCGCTCGTTATCTGCCGGACCTGACCCGAATCAACCTCAAGGCTGCCTACGGGGCCTACGATCCCAATTTTTCGTTTGGAGCCGGCTATGACTTCAACCGCAGCGCCGGGACCCAGCTTGCCCCCGGCATCATTTCGCCCGCCATCGAGCAGGATCAGGACAGTTTCAGCAGCGGACTTAACGGGCTCCTGCCCACGGGCGCGCGCTATACTCTGGCCGGAAACGTCCTCCGCAATCGGGGCGACCGGAGCGGTGGCGCGATCAACCCGGGTGATTGGGGTTACTTCGACTATTTTGGCGGCGCCTCCGTTTCGGTGACGCAGCCCCTGCTCAAGAACTTCTGGATTGATAATGCGCGCTGGACCATCCAGATGGGCAAAAAGACGGTGACTCAGGATGAGCAGTCCCTGCGTCAGCAAATGATCGCGACGGCGACTGATGTCCTGGTCGCCTACTACAATCTCGCGGCGGCGCGCGAGAACGTGACGGTGCAGGAAAAAGCTTTGGAACTGGCTGAACGCTCGCTCGCGGAAAACCGGAAACGGGTGGAAGTCGGGGCAATGGCCCCCTTGGAAGAGAAGCAGGCGGAGGCGCTGGTCGCCAGCAGTCGGGCGGATCTGCTTTCCGCCCGGCAAAGTTACCGGATTTCGCAAAACACCCTCAAAGCCCTCCTCACGGACGATTTTGCGGCCGATGAAAACCAGTTGGAACCGGCTGAAAAACTGGTGCCCACGCCCTACGTTTTCAACCGGCAGGACAGCTGGCACAAGGGCCTGACACTGCGGCCGGACATCGTCCAGTCGAAGATTGAGGTTGAAAAGCAGCAGATCACGCTCCGGTTCCGCAAGAACCAGCTTTTCCCGCAATTGGACGTGGACGGCAGCTATGGGGCGTCCGGCCGGTCATCCCGTTGGTTCGGTAATGGCACTACCGGCGGCACCGGAGATTTCTTCGATCAGATCGCGGACCGCGACAATCCCCGCTACGGAGTTGGCGTAACGCTTTCCTTCCCCCTGAGCAACCGGGCTGAACGCAACCGTTACAAGGCCAGCAAACTGGAAGCTGAACGGCTCCTCCTCCGACTCAAGCAGCTTGAGCAGACCATCATGGTCTCAATTGATAACTCGATCCTGAATGCGCAGACCGCCTTCGAGCGCGTCGAGGCCACCAAACAGGCCCGCAGCTATGCCGAACAGGCGCTGGATGCCGAACAGAAGAAACTGGAGAACGGCAAAAGCACCAGCTTCGTGGTGCTCCGGCTGCAACGCGACCTGACGGCCGCCCGTTCGGATGAGCTGCGGGCGGTGGCCGATTATTTCCGGGCGCTCGCCCTGTTGCATCGCGACGAAGGCGCCACGCTCGAGACGCTGGGCATCCAGTTCGAGGCCGCCAAGTAGGCGAACTGAACTGGAGCGACGTCCGCCCGGCTCAGGCCGAGGTTCCCTTTCAGCGCTCGGTCAGGCGCTCAGGCAGCGTCTGGACCCCGCGGAATCCGCCGCCACTTGGGAGTAGCGGTGGGTTGCCGGGCAACTCGGCCGGAGCCAGTCATGGTCTCAAGCCCCGATCTGGCGGCGGATGCACCCGCAAATCTTTTCGCTCCACTGGTTGAGCACCGCGTCGTCCGGCCCCTCGATGAGGAGTCGGGCCTTGGGCTCGGTGCCGGAGTAGCGCAGCAGCACCCGGCCACCCTTGGGTTTCACCTCGGCTTCCGCCTGCGCCACGAGGTCGAGCACATCCGTAAGTTCCTCAAAGGCCGGTTTGGAGCGAACCTTTACGTTGGTCACGACCTGGGGAAACCGCTGCCAGCATTTGGCCATCACCGAAAGCGGCAGATCGCGGGTCTTCATCGCGCTGAGGATCTGCAAGGCGGCCACCAGGCCGTCGCCGGTCGTGCTGTGTTCGCGGAAAATCAGGTGGCCGCTCTGTTCGCCCCCGAGCGTGTAGCCTTCCGCCAGCATCAGGTCGATGACATGCTTGTCGCCGACCTGGGTCCGGAGCACGCGTCCGCCCGCCGCCGTGATGGCGGCATCCAGTCCGGCGTTGCTCATGACGGTCGCGACCACGGTCTTATGGGCCAGGGTGCCTTCCGCCAGCATCTGGAGGCCGGCGATCGCCAAAATGTCGTCGCCGTCGATCAGGGCGCCGTTTTCGTCGCACAGGATCACCCGATCTGCGTCACCATCATGCGCGATGCCGATGTCGGCGCGGTATTCCCGGACCTTTGAGGCGATGAGACCAGGGTGCATCGAGCCGCAGTCCTGATTGATGTTTGTGCCGTTGGGCTGCGTGCCGAAGCTGATGACGTCCGCCCCGAGTTCCCGCAGGACCATCGGCGAGGTCCGGTAGGCGGCGCCGTGACCGCAATCGAGCACGATCCGCATGCCTTCGAGGGTCATTCCACGGGGGAAGCTGGACTTGGCCTGCTCGACATAGCGGCCAATGGCGTCATCCACCCGCACGGCCTTGCCGATCTCGCCGGCCGTGGGACGGATGTTTTCGATTTCTCCGCTGAAAACGAGATCCTCGATCTCCCCCTCAATGGTGTCGTCGAGCTTGTAGCCGTCGGCACGGAAGAACTTGATGCCGTTGTCGTCGTAGGGGTTGTGGGAGGCGGTGATGACGATGCCGGCATCCGCGCGCAGCGAACGCGTGACGTAAGCCACGCCGGGACTCGGCAGCGGACCGATGAACACCACGTCCACGCCCATGGACAGGATGCCCGACGAGATGGCGTTCTCCAGCATGTAGCCGGAGAGGCGGGTGTCCTTGCCGATCACGATCCGGTGGCGGACTCGGTCCTTGGCCTGGCCCACATGGCGCTTGAAGACATGGGCGGCGGCGCGGCCGAGTTTCAGTGCGGTTTCGGCGGTGACCGGTTCGATGTTGGCGCGGCCGCGGACGCCGTCCGTGCCGAAGATGCGTTTCGGGGATGCCATTGTGAAAACTAGGGGTTCGGAGGCGTGGACTCCGGGAGGCGTTCAACCAACACCTCCTCCGGTTCGACGGAGATCACCGCCGTGCCGGCGGGCGGATAGACATGGATTTTCCGGGTGCCCATCGGCGAATCTTCCGCGAGCGAGACAAACGCCTCGATGGTCCGCGAATTCACCAGCTTCAGCACCGACGGGTCGCCTCGCAGGAGGACCTGGACGGATTCGGGGCGGGTCCGATACCGGCCAAGGTCGGCAGCTGGCGTCAGGACCAGCAAAGGAACGTCCCTGAATTCACTGTGCCCGTGGCCGGGAGCAGCGTCGGGGGCCAACGTCACCCCGCTTTGCACCGCCAGCCAGATCAGCACGGCCAGAAACAGGGAGAACAGTTTCTGCCAGCGGTTGGTCACGAAGAAGTCACGTCCCAGCATCTCAGCGTCCTCCGTGGGCGGCCTTGCCGGGTTGGTTTTTGGCGAGCAGCGTCCAGGCGCGTTGCCACCAGGTGCGCGGTTCGACCTGCCGCACGAGCACCGACGTCAGGAAAGCCCGGAGTTCCTCGATGGTGATGCCCCGGACTAGCTGTCCGCGGTAGGCATAGGCGATGGATCCCGTTTCCTCCGATACCACCACCACGACCGCGTCGGATTCCTCCGTCAGCCCGATCGCAGCCCGGTGCCGGGTGCCGACCGATTTGGGCAGGTCCTGCCGCTGCGTGAGGGGGAAGATGCACGCGGCCCGCAGGATGCGGCCGTCGCGGACCACAACACCGCCATCGTGGATCGCGTTGTTGGGAAAAAAGATCGTCTCCATCATCTCGGGCGTCAGTTCCGATTCGATGGGCACACCGCCTTCGATGACCTCGCTCAGGTGCTGGTTTTGCTCGATCGCGATCAGGGCGCCAATTTTCACCGGGGCCAACCGGTCCACGGTCTGGATGATGTCCTCGATGTTTTCGCGCTGTTCCCGCGTCGGGTTGAACAGGGGCAGATTTCCCAGCTCGGCGAGGATGCGGCGCAACTCCGGCTGGAAGATCACCACCACGGCGATGGCCAGCACGCCGAAGAACTGGTTCAACAGGGCGTTGAGCACCGTGAGGTCCAGCAGGCGGGTCACCACCGTCAGCGTCAGCAGCAGGGCGAGGAAGCCAGTGACCACCGGCGCGCCCCGGGTCCGGCGAATGAACAGGAACGCATAATACAGCCCCACGGCGAGAATCACGATCTCGACCGCGGGCCGCCAGCCTTCCTGGATGATCCGCCCCACGTTCATCTTGTTCCGGGTTTCCGACTCGCCACCGCTTCCCGCATCCGGAGCGCCTGCACCGTTGCGGCCACGTCGTGGGTGCGGAAAACCTCCGCCCCCTCGCCGGCCGCCCACACAGTGCAGGCCAGTCCCGCGGCGATGCGTTCATGGGGCTCCAAACCCAGCAGCTTTCCAATGAAGGATTTGCGGGAAATGCCCACCAGCAGCGGACGCGCGCGGGTTCTTAGTTCGGCCATCCGGGCGAGCAAATCCAAATTCTGCTCCGGCGTCTTTCCGAAGCCGATACCCGGGTCCAGCGCCACCTGTTCCGCCTTCACCCCGGCTGCTTCCAGACGGTCCAGCCGTTCATTGAAGAACGCCTGAAGGTCGCTCACCACATCGGTGTAGGTCGGGCTGTGCTGCATTGTCTGGGGCGTGCCCTGCATGTGCATCGCGATGTAGCCGGCTCCGGTCACGGCGACCGCTTCCCACATTTCCGGCGAAGTCCGGTTCGCGGCGACGTCATTGACGATGCTGGCGCCGGCTTCGAGGGCGGCCCGGGCGACCGCGGGTTTCATCGTGTCCACCGACAGAGGCACCTGAACTTGAGCGGCTAGGGCCCGGATGACCGGCAAGACCCGTTGAAGTTCCTCGGCTTCCGTGACCGGGGTCGCTCCCGGGCGGGTGGATTCGCCGCCGATGTCCAGCAGGTCGGCGCCTTCCGCGATCAAGCGCCGCCCGTGTGCGACGGCCGCGTCGGTGTTCAGGAACTTGCCGCCATCCGAAAACGAGTCCGGTGTGACATTGAGGATGCCCATCACCAAGGCTTTCCTCGGGAAACGAAACTCGTGCTGACGGCAGCGCCAGAGCATCCGCTAGTAGGTCTGGTTGCCGGCCGTCGCCGCCTCGGAACGCTGGATCAGCTCAATCTCATAGCCTTCGGGGGCATCGATGAACGCGAATCCGCCCGTGCCGTCGGGCTTGTAGGTGGGGCCGTCGGAATACTTCAGGCCCAACGCCGCGAGGTGCTGCCCGAATGCCTCCAGGGAATCCACCTGGAAGGCGAGGTGGGTCAGGTCGGCCTGAACTTCGACCGGGCCGGAATTGGGAAAGTGGCAGAGTTCGATGGTTTCCTCGCTCTCGGGCGCTTTCAGGAAGACCAGTTCCGAACCGCGCGGCGACTTGTGACGGCGCACCTCTTCCAGGCCCAGCACGTCCTTGTAAAACTTCACCGATCGGTCGAGGTCGTTGAGGCGGTAGCGGGTATGCAGCAGTTTGCGGACTTTCATGGCCGCGAGGTTAACGAGGCGCCGGACCGCGGCAAATCCCGAGTCAGGGGTGTCTCGAATTGCCGCGGGCAGCGTCGCTCGGCAGTATGGCACCAATCACCATGAGACTGCTTCCGATTTTCCGTCTCTTCCCAGCCCTGCTGGCGCCGGCAAGTTTGGCGTTCGCGGCCCCGCCCGACCCGGATCCCGCCCGCATGAAGCCGTTCTTCGACGGCCGCACGCTCGACGGCTGGGAAGGGGACCCGAAACTCTGGCGCGTTGAGGACGGCTGCCTCGTGGGCGGCTCGCTCACGGAGACGATCAAGCAGAACGAGTTCGTCGCCACCACGCGGCGGTTCACCAACTTCGTCATCCGCGCCCGGTTCAAGCTCACCGGCGGCTCCGGCTTCATCAATTCCGGCATCCAGATCCGCAGCGAGCGGGTGCCCAACAGCTCCGAGATGGCCGGCTACCAGTGCGACATTGGCGACCCGACCTGGTGGGGCAGCATTTACGACGAATCACGCCGCAACCGCGTGCTCGCCTGGTCCGACATGAAGGCGTTGGAGCCGGTGCTGAAGCGCAATGACTGGAACGATTACGTCATCCGTGCCGACGGCAACCGCATCACGACGTGGATCAACGGCGTGCTCGGCGTGGATTACCTTGAGCCTGATCCGGACATCATCGGCAGCGGCCGGATCGGATTCCAGGTCCACGGCGGCGGCGCCGCGCAGGCGTCGTTCAAGGACATCACCATCGAGGAACTGCCCGTGCGGCCGAAGATTCAGGGCGCGTCGGAACCCAAGGCACCGGCCAAGGCTTCTCCGCTCTCGCCCGAGGAACAGCAGGCGACCTTCAGCGTGCCGCCGGGATTCAAAGTCGAGTTAGTCGCCGCGGAACCCGACGGCGGGAAGTTCGTCGCCATACATTTCGATCACGCCGGCCGGATGTGGACGATGACGGCGCTCGAATACCCGCTCGACGCCAACGAGGCCGGCGCCGAGGCCAAGGCGCTCTTCGAGCGCGGTGGTCGGGACAAAGTGATGGTCTTCGACACGCCCACGTTGCCCGGCCGGCAGACCGCGCGCACCTTCGCCGACGGGCTCGTCATGCCGCTTGGCGTGCTGCCCTACAAGGGCGGCGCCTACGTGCAATACGGCGACGCGGTCCGCTTTTACTTTGACTCGAACGGCGACGGGAAGGCCGACGGTTTCACCAACGTGCTGACCGGCTTCGGCATCGAGGATTCGCATCTGTTCCCGCACCAGTTCACGCGCGCGCCAGGCGGCTGGTTCTGGCTCGCCCAGGGCGCCTTCAACTATTCGAAGGTCAAAACCACCGACGGCACGCAGACCGACTTCAACAAGACGAAGCTCGCGCGCTGGCGGCCCGACGGCAGCCAGTTCGAGACCATCGGCTGGGGGCCGTGCAACATCTGGGGACTCGTGCTCGACCGCCACGGCGAAGCCTTCATCCAGGAGGCCAACGACCAGGGCTGGCCCGTGATGCCGTTCCTCGAATCCGCCTCCTATCCGCTCTGCGGCGACGACGTGCCGCGGCCCTACGCGCCGGCGTTCCCGAAGACCGGCGAGAAGGAAATGGGCGGCACCGGCCTGAGCGGCCTCGCGCTCAGCGAAGGCGCGGACAGCTTCCCCGGCGAATGGCGTGACGTCTTTTTCATCAACAACCCGATCACGCGCAAGGTGCAGGCGAGCCGGGTCCATCGCGGTAGCCGCCGAGGTAACGAGGCGGACGGTCAACCTGCCGGTGCCAATCCGCCTCCTCACGTCGGCGGCTACGATTATGGGAATGGCTGGCAGCTCGAACACCTCCCCGACCTCGTGCTGAGCAGCGACCCGTGGTTCCGGCCGGTGGCGATGGCTTTTGGTCCCGACGGCTGCCTCTACGTCGTGGACTGGTATAACCAGATCATTTCGCACAACGAGGTGCCGCGGAAGCATCCCGAGCGCGACAAGACCCGGGGCCGCGTCTGGCGCATCCGCCACGAATCGCAGCCCCACCGCACCGAAGTGCCCAACCTCTACACCGCCAGCGACGCCCAACTGCTGGCCAGTCTCAAGGCCGCCAACACCTGGGAGGTCAACGCCGCGTGGCAGCAGATCACGGATCGACAGGCCGTCTCGCTGGCGCCGGAATTGGCGAAGCTGCTTTTGGATGACAATCAGCCGGCTGAGGTGCGCATCCATGCGCTGTGGGCCATCGAAGGACTCGGCAAGCTGGAACTCGCCCACGTCGAGAAGCTGGCAAGGGCGGAGCATAGGGCGGTGCGGAAGGAGGCGCTACGAGCTCTGCGTTCGGGCAAGTTCTCCAGTGCCGACATGGCCCGCCTCACCGGCTCGCAGTTGGACGATCGGGACCGCCTTGTGCGCCAGGAATCATTGCGGGCTTTGGTCGAGGTGGTCGCGCGGCCCGCGGAGTCTGGCCGTCCTCTTTGGCCCGTCGTGGGCCAGTTATTGCGGACCGTCCTCGCGACACCGCCAACCGGCGGCAGCAAATTCCAAGGCTACTTTGAGGCGTTTGAGCACTATCTCGTCCGGCGTTCGTTGGAACGTCAACCGGCGGCGCTCAAGTCGTGGTTTGCCGCGACTGACAACCGGCTCGCGGAAGAAACTCAGCGGGCGTGGGCGCTGGCGTCCGTGATCATGGGGGGCGCTCAAGGCGCTGCTCAGTTGGCTCTCATTGTGCCCGAGCTGAAGCGGCCGCTGTCGGGCGAAGAACTCCTGCTGATGGCCAGCGTAGCGGATCAATCCCAAGTCGCCGGTCCGTTGAAAGCCGCGTTGGCCGATGCCGGCAATCTTCGTCTGCTTTACGACAACCGTGCCCGGCTCGCCAACCAAGGCGCGCTCGCTCCGCTGTTGGTCGAAGCGCTCCGTAGCCTGATCGCCAAAGACCCCACCGACGCCAACTACGCCCTGCTCGCCCAGTTGGCGACCGGCTTCAAGTTGGCCGGCCTGGAGAACGAGCTGATCACCGCCGCGACCAAGCCCGGCGCGAAGTCCGACGCCCAGTTGGCTGCGTTGCGGGCGTTGCGTGAGTCCGGCTCCACGCGCGTGGACGTGCTCCGCCAGTTCGCCGCCAGCGGCAACGATGTCGTCCGCCGCGAGGCTGTGACCGCGTTGGCTGCCGCGAAGTCGGACGCCGCCACGCCCGCGCTGCTGGAACTCTGGCCCGCACTCCCGCCCGCGCTCCGCAAGACCGCGGTGGATCGTCTCGCCAGTTCACCGGCCAGCGCCAAGCAGTTGGTCGCCGCCGTGGGCAGCGGCGCCATCGCCCGGGACGAACTCGACGGCTACACGCTCGACAAGCTCGCCACCGTGCTGCCCGACGACGCCACGGTGAAGGCGCTGGTCGCGGAGCTGGGTTCGTCACTTCGGCCCGTGCTGCGCCTGAACGGCGACGATGGCGACTGGCTGGACACCGAACTGACGTTCGACAGCCCCTTCACGGTCGAATGTTGGGTGAAGCTCGATGCGGGCATCGGCAATCAGGATTCCGTCCTCGGTGCGCCCGGCCAGTTCGACGCCAACTTCTACGACAGCCGGTTCCGCGTCTGGATCGCCGGCGTGAATGACATCGTGACCGCCACCAAGCCCATGACCGCGGAATCGTGGACCCATGTCGGCATTTCGCGTGATGCCGCCGGCACCTTCCGCCTCTACCTCAACGGCGAGCTCGACGCGACCGGTGCTGTCAAGGAATCGCGCCGCTTCGACAAGCTCACGCCGTTCCGCTCCACCGTCGCGGGCGGCACCGCCGGGGAGTTCGCCGAGTTCCGCGTCTGGAAGGTTTGCCGCACCGCCGATGAAATTCGTGCCGGGGCAAATCTCGCCCTGACGGCGACCGGGTTCACCGGCTCGGGCACGAATTGGGGCAAGCTCCACGGCAGTGCCCGGATCGAGCGGACGGCCGACTTTCCGCCGGTGCAGTCTGAGGCCGAGGCCAAGGCGCTGGAGTCGCGCTTCGCGCAGTTCCGCACGCTGGGACAGCAGCCCGGCGACCTTGCCCGCGGACAGCAAGTCTTCACCACCACCTGCGGCGTCTGCCACGCCGTGAAGGGCGCGGGCGGCAAGATCGGACCGGCGCTCGACGGCGCGGGAGCCCACGGCCTGGAAGCCGTGCTCCGCAACGTCATCACCCCAAACGCGGCGATGGAGGCCGGCTACCGGATGTTCCGCGCCGAAACCAAGGACGGCGACGTAATCGAGGGCCTGCTCGCGGCTCAGGACGCCGATTCCGTGACCTTGCGCCAGCCGAACACCGAGGACCAGCGCCTGCTGCGGTCGAAGCTGAAGCGGGCCGCGTTTCTCCGCACCAGCGTGATGCCGGAAGGCCTGTTCGACGCGCTGCAACCCCAGCAGGTGAGCGACCTGCTGGCGTATGTGCTGACGTTGAAGTGAACGGAGCTTGAAACGGCGTGCTTCCCGGCTCAGGCGGCCTGCTTCAGCACCGCGAGGGCGGACCGGATGGCGGCGGCGCGATTCTCAACCCCGAGCTTTTCGAGGATGTGCTCGACGTGCTTTTCCACCGTGCGGCGGGCGGAGTTCAGGATGAGGCCGATCTCGGCGTTGGTTTTGCCTTCGCTGAGCCAGAACAGAACTTCGGCCTCACGGGGCGTGAGCCCGAGGCTGAGCAGCGCATTCGGGCCGAGCGAGGTCTGTGCCTGAAGCTCGATGACCAAGGGCTCTCCGGGGCCGCCGGTCAGGGGGCGTGCGCTCAGGCCGGGAGCCACCTGCCCCGGTTTGGCGGTTCGGTCATTGGCCAGTGAGCGCAGTTCGGCCGGGAGGTTCCCGGGCAAGGCCGACGGAAAACTGCGGGTCAACAGGGTCTGCGCCAGCCGGGTTGCGAAGAGGATTCTGCCCTCGGGATTCACGACGACGAGCGCCTGGTCGAGGGAATCGCGGAGTTGCTCTTCGGCTTCACGGCGCATTTCCAGTTCATCGGCCAGCTCACGTTGGAGGCGGGCGATGCGCAGGTGGGTGCGGACGCGGGCGAGGACCTCAGGGGTCTGGATCGGTTTGGTGACGTAATCCACCGCGCCGGCGTCCAGTGCGCGAACCTTTTCGTCGAGTTCGTTGACCGCGGTGAGGAACAGGACCGGGAGGTCCACGCATTCGGGGCGGGCCTTGATCCGCTTGCAGACCTCCATGCCATCCATGCCGGGCAGCATGTAGTCCAAGAGGACCAGATCGGGTGTTTCGTGCTGAAGTTGGGCCAGGGCGCTTTCTCCGGATTCCGCCACGAGGACGCGGTGACCTGCGTGGGTCAGGGCGTCGAAAAGCAGGCCCAGGTTCGCCGGGAGGTCGTCCACGACGAGGATGGTGGCCGGAGGCTGGTTCATTGAGGAATCTTCCTGAAGTCCGGCTGCCGCCCCTAGGTGCCAAGGCGGGCGACGAGTCCTGCCACAACCGGACTGGCGGGAAACTGCGCAGGCAGAGTGGCCACTCCGGGCCGAAGCGCAAGGGATTGAGCCATTGCCTGGCTGTCCGAGGCAACTTTTCGGTGCCTGCACCGTCGGGCGGCGGCCCGGCGGCTCTGTTTCAGCCGGGGGCGAGCCGCGCCGAACGTTCAGTTTTTCCCGGCCCGCAAGGATTCCAGTGCCGCGGTGAGATCATCCAGATCGTCGCACAGGATCGCGTGGATCGCTTCAAATGAAGCCCGATAGGCCGAGTAAGCCCGGCCGCCGGCGAGCACGGTCATCTCCGCAGGCAGAAGGCGTCGTAGCCGGGTGATTTCGTTGGCGAGCGAAAAATCATCCTCGGGATGAACAATGCTGAGGGCAACGGCCCGCACTGCGCTCTGACGGGCGGCACCGGCAATTTCCTCGGCCGGCAGCGAAGGCCCGAGATAGATGACCCGCCAGCCATGGGCAGCCGCGCAGGCGGCGACCAGCACGGCGCCCAGTTCATGCAGCTGTCCCGCCGGTGTGGTGACCAGAATCGCCGGGGCCGACGGATGGAGAGCCATGGGGCGGGAAGTGTGCCCGAGGAAAGTCCGGATCACCGCCGTGGCGAGGTGTTCGTGGGCCACTTTGAGTTCTCCAGTGCGCCAAGATTCTCCGACCCGATGGACAAGGGGGCCCACGACCCGGTTCAGCAGCGCCACCTGTCC
The DNA here is from genome assembly GCA_903910585.1 of uncultured Verrucomicrobiota bacterium. Taxonomy (GTDB): domain Bacteria; phylum Verrucomicrobiota; class Verrucomicrobiia; order Limisphaerales; family UBA9464; genus CAIWAH01. The sequence continues at coordinate 15,821 of CAIWAH010000264.1, read as the reverse complement.
CAAGGCGACGGAGGCGTCCTCCAGGGCTCTTTCCAGACCGCCGGAGTCGAGGGCGGACACGGCGGCAAAAGCACTTTCGATGAACGCGGCCGGATCCTTCGATGGAGTTCGCATCGCCGGGCCGGCGTCCGCGCCGGACGGGAAAATCACCGCGGGTCGGCTGACCGAGTCGGCCAAGTTCCGCAGCTGCGAGGTTTCCAAGGAGGCCACGGTCCGGATGGAATGTCCGGCATCCACGACCCGCTTCAGCAACGCCAGACGCTCAATGTCGGTGTCGCTGTAGAGCCGCTGGTTACCGCCCGACCGCTCCGGCCGGATGGTGGCATAGCGCTTTTCCCAGACTCGGATTAGATGCGGGCTCAGGCCGGTGCGCTGAGCGACCACTTTGATGGGATGGCGAACGGCTGACATGTCAGACAAAACTTAAACAAGATCCAACTTGTGACTGGCAATTGAAAACGGATCACTACGAAAGACGCAGTCATTGCCGAGGAAATGGCCGTTTCAAGCAAGAACAATCACAACAAAACATAGACAAAAGTTTGACATGTTTAATTAGACAAGCGATAGACATGCCCGTTCGGCGAAACTCCATTTTCATCCCTGCCCATGAAGCGCCTCGTGAAACGCATCAGTAAAGCTCTCCGCCCCCAACGGGTCACTGTGAAGTCTGCCGCGGCCCGCAGGTCGCTTGACGGTAAGCCGGATTCCGAAGCAGCTCCCGCGCCGGCGGTGGCAGTGGCAGCCATCGCGGAATCCGCGGCCAGAACCGCGCCGACAGTCACTCCGCCTTCGGTTTATGCGGAAGGCGGCAGCGCCCTGACCCTTTACATGCGCGACGCCGTCGAAGTTCCTCTCCTGACTGTGGAGGAGGAGATCGAGCTGGCGGCACGCATCAAGCGGGGTGATCTCGGCGCCCGGGAGCACATGATCCGGGCGAACCTGCGGCTGGTGGTGAAGATTGCCCGCGATTACGACGGCTTTGGCCTCCCGCTGCTGGACCTGATCAACGAGGGCAACATCGGCCTCATGAAGGGCGTCGAACGGTTCGATCCGGCCAAGGGAGGCAAACTTTCGACCTACGCCTCCTGGTGGATCAAGCAGTCCATCAAGCGGGCGTTGGCCAATCAGTCCAAGATGATCCGGCTGCCGGTGCACCTGGTGGACAAGATCAGCCGGATGCGGAAGGTCGCGCTCAAACTCCAGGAGGAGCTGGGCCGCGAGCCCGAGGTTGAGGAATTGGCCGAGGAACTGGGCGTGACCCCAAAAAAAGTTCGGCTGTGGCAGTCGGCGGCGATGAAAACCGCTTCACTGGATGAGCCGTTGGCCGATGAAGATTCCAGCCGGCTGGGCGATGTCGTGCCTGACACCCAGTCGCTCAACCCATACGACAACCTCAACCACCAGACCACCCACAGCATGGTCCGCGATTTCCTCAACATCCTGGACGAGCGCGAACTGACCATCCTCCGACGCCGCTTCGGACTGGACGGCCAGAAGGAAAAAACGCTCGATGAAATCGGCAAACAGTTCGGGGTCACGCGTGAACGAATTCGTCAGTTGCAAAACATAGCGCTTGCAAAATTGCGAAATCGGATTGAGCAATTTGAGGCGGTTCGGAGTCCAGAGGCAGAAGAAGACTGGTCCCCGAAACCGATTGCCGAGCCGGCAATGTAGTTTTCCCCGAACGCTGGGATAAAACCCAGCGTGGCCGCAGGTCCTGGCTCCCCCACTCCTTGGGGACCTGCGGCCTAATCTTTTTCCAGGGTCTCCAAAATCACCACGGCGGCCGCCGACCGCGCGGTATGGGTCAGGCTGAGGTGGATTCGCGTGATGGTCCGCTGGTCTGCGAGTTCGCGGCCTTTGCCGAGCAACCGAAGTTCCGGAACGCCGGACGGATGCCGCACCACCTCGACGTCATGCCAGGCGAGCTCAATGCCGATGCCCGTTCCGAGGGCCTTGCCGGCCGCTTCCTTCGCCGCGAACCTCGCCGCCACGTGAAGTGCCGGATCGGCGCAGGTCGAGCAGTAGCCGGCTTCCGCGGGAGTCAGGATTCTGGCCGCAAAACGGTCGCCAAACCGCTTCAGGGAATCCCGGATGCGGTCCACCTCCACCACATCGATTCCCAGTCCGACGATCATGCCTTGGGGCCGGCGGCATAGCCGGCCATCGCGCCGAGCATTTCCCGGATGGCCGTTTCCAGCCCGACAAAGATTGCGCGGCTGATGAGGCTGTGGCCGATGTTCAGCTCCTCGAGGTGCGGCACGAGGTGGATCAGGGCGACGTTCTCCACCGTCAGCCCATGCCCGGCGTTCACCTGGAGGCCGGCTGAACGGGCAGCCTCGGCGGCCGCGATGAGGCGTTGCAGCTCATCGTTGCGTTCCCGCTTGAGATGGAAGTGGTCGGCGTAACGCCCGGTATGAAGTTCCACGAACTGGGCGCCCACCGTCGCGGCGGCTTCCATTTGCGCCGGTTCGGGATCGACGAAGAGGCTGACGAGGATACCGGCACCGTTGAGGCGACGAACCGTTTCGCGCAGGGAGGCGGAATGCCCGGCCACGTCGAGGCCGCCTTCCGTGGTGACTTCCTGCCGATGCTCGGGCACGAGGCAGACAATGTCGGGCCGCACCCGGAGCGCGATGGCGATAATCTCCTCGGAGTTTGCCATCTCGAAGTTCAGGCGGGTCGTGATCGCCTGGCGGAGGCGGACGATGTCCTCGTCGATGATGTGGCGCCGGTCTTCGCGAAGATGGGCGGTGATGCCATGGCATCCGGCGCGTTCGCAGAGCAGCGCGGCCTCGACCGGGTCCGGTTCCACGCGCCGACGCGAGTCCGGGTTCGAGCGATAGCGTGCCTGCCGCACGGTGGCGACGTGGTCTATGTTGACCCCGAGTTTCAGCATGTGGGTCAGCGTTTGCGGGGCAGGGCGGCGGGAACCGTCCGGCGGGTTCGCTCCAGCGGGGCGTCTTCGCCCAGCCAACGGGCCAGCGCGGTCAGTTCGATCGCGGTCAATCCGACCGGGGCCTTGCGCAGCACGGTGAGCTCATGGTCTCCGGTGACGGAGGCTTCCGTCACGGTGTTGAGTTCGGTCTTGGCGGCCAGCGCCTGCACCCAGCGGGAAACCGCCGCGCGGATGTGGGCCCGTTCGCGCAGCACCATGTCGCGCATCTGGTCCACGGTGACCCAGTTTCGCAGGGCTTCGCCGGTGATCTCCCAGTGGTAGAAAACGACTCCGGAGCGGTCGAACTGCTGGATGAGTTCGGCCGGAGGGCGGTTGGAGCTCAGCACGGGGCGCGCCCCGCCCAGCAGCAGGTAGGGCGCGGTGTCGTTGGTGATCACGAGCGCCGTGGGCGGGGTCAGGCCCGGCAGACCGTGCAGCGAGATGCGGGGCAGGGAAGGCTCGATGGTGATCCGGCCTTCGTAGGCCGCGTTCGATTCCGCCACGTTGAACAGCGGTTCCAGCCCGGAAACGATCTCGTTGAAGCGCTTCTGCGAATCGATGCCCACCACCGCGACGTAGGTGCGCAGGTCAACCACCGGCGGGGCCAGCGGATTGCCCCACAGGAACAACTGGGTGGGCTGGCTGTCGCCGGTCAGCAGACGCAGGGCCGGGAACTGTTCCAGCAGCGGCGCGGGCCAGCGCACGGCCGCGAACTGGACCAGCGGATCGCGCACCAGCCGCGGAACCTGCCAGTTCGGCAGGCTGGCTGGAAACGCCGTCGAGCCCGGGAACTTCAGCTTGGAATTCAGCCGGACGACGCCGTCCTTGAGTTGCGCGACCAACGTCACTGCCGGCCCTTTGGCGGGATTCAGATCCAGCCGCAGCGCGTCGCCGGCTTCGGCCGGAATCTTGGCCAGTTCGGTGAGGATTGCCGCCGGGGGAAACTGCTTGGAGTCGGACACGGCGACCACCCAGGGACCGGAGGCGGTGACTGCGGGCGTTGCCGCCGGATTGGCCGCGGCGAAGAACTTCGTCCAAGCCTCCTTCAGATTGTCCGACCCCGCCTCCGCCGAGAAGGCCACCGCCCAATCGCGCCGTTCGCCGGCGCCGCGGTAAACGTGTCCCAGCGACATTTTGCCCAACAGGGCCTCGGCGATGATGGCTCCGTGAGGAAGGGCCGAGGCGGGCACGTTGGTTTCGCCGGTCGTCAGCTGCCACAGCTTTTCCGCCGCGTTGGTGACCAGCAGGCCGAACAGGGGGGCGCCCTCCTTAAGCGTGAGCGCCTCGCGGAGCACCGGGGCGTTGGTCTGCCGCTGGAGCGTGTCGCCGCCGACAAAACGCCAGCGGACCTCGACGGGCGGACCGGACGGCTTGCAACCGGTCCAACAGCACACGGCGAGCACAAGGCTCAGACAGCTCAGCAAACGCATATTGAGTCCGCGATTGGTGGCATGACGACGCCAACGACGCAATCCCCCGGCCGGGGAGAAACGGCCTTGCCCCCGGTCGGCGGGCGTCGAACGTCCCGCCGTGCCCGATCCGTGGCTGCTGCTTTCCTCCGGTCCGACCCCTCCCGCGCTGAACATGGCGTGGGACGAAGCCCTGCTGGAACACGTGGCCCAACTCGGCCGCCCGGTCCTTCGCCTTTACGCGTGGACCGAACCGGCGGCGACCTTCGGCTATTTCCAGCGGCAGGCCGAAATCGCCGCCAGCACCCCGCTCCGGCCGCTCATCCGCCGGCCCACCGGCGGCGGATTGGTTCCCCACGACGCCGACTGGACCTATGCCGTCGTCGTGCCGCCCGGACATCCCTGGTATGCCCGCAGCGCCCGCGACAGCTACCGGCACATGCACGCCTGGTTGCAGGCGGCGTTCGCCCGTTGCGGACTGGTCACGGAACTCGCCGGTTGCTGTGACCACACCGGGCAGGGCCGTTGCTTTGGCGGCGGCTGGGAACAGAACGACCTGCTGTTCCACGGCCGCAAACTCGCCGGCGCGGCCCAACGCCGAAACCAGCTAGGGCTGCTCATTCAGGGCAGCGTTCAGCCCACACCGCGCGGGCTGGAACGGACCGCTTGGGAATGCGCGCTGATGGCCGACCCGGTGCAATCGTGGGAAATGCTGACTCCCGCCGCCGGTTTGCAGTCCCGCGTCGCCGACTTGGCCGAAGCCAAATATGCGATGGCGAAGCACAACGAGAAGCGCTGACCGGTGCTTCCCCAAGCTGGGCGCTTTACGGGTCGCCGACTACCAGCGCACGCTGCCGGCACTCGTCATGAACCACTCCCTTTCCCGCCGCACCTTCGTCCGGCAGACCGCGCTGGTTGCGGCCACCGCCGTCACGCTGCCCCGGATCTTCGGCCAGGCCGCGCCCTCCAACCGCGTTCGTGTCGCCGTCATGGGACTTCACCGGGGCGAGGCGCACGTGAACGGTTACCTCGCGGCGCCCCATGCCGAAGTCGCCTGCGTGTGTGACGTGGACCGCCGGGCGGCCGAAAAGGCGGCGGCATTGGTGGAGAAAAAATCCGGTAAGCGGCCCGCGCTCGTGACCGACTTCCGGCGCATCCTCGACGACCGCACGATTGACGCCCTGTCCATCGCCGCGCCGAGCCACTGGCACGCGCCCGCCACGATTCTCGCCTGCGCCGCCGGCAAACACGTCTATGTCGAGAAGCCCGGCAGCCACAATCCCCGCGAGGGCGAACTGATGGTCGCCGCCGCCCGCAAGCACGGGCGGCTCGTCCAAATGGGCAACCAACGCCGCAGTTGGCCCCATGTCATCGAAGCCATGCAGCGCCTCCATGCCGGTGCGATCGGCAAGGTTCGCTCGGCCCGTGCTTGGTATGCGGCCGACCGCGGCACCATTGGGCGCGGCAAACCGGCGCCCGCGCCGGAGTGGCTCGACTATTCGCTCTGGCAAGGACCGGCCCCAGAACGGCCCTACCTCGACAATGTGGTCCACTACAACTGGCACTGGCGCTGGCATTGGGGTGGCGGTGAGATGGCCAACAACGGTCCCCACTCGCTCGATCTCGCCCGCTGGGGGCTGGGCGTGGATTGCCCGCGGAGGGTGACCTGCGCCGGTGGCCGTTACTTCTTCGACGACGACCAGGAAACGCCCGACACGACGCTGGCCACCTTCGATTTTGGGACCTGTTCCGCGACCTGGGAGGCCCACAGTTGCAACCCGCGCGGCCAGGAAGGCACCGGCTTCGGCGTGGTGTTTCAGGGCGATGCCGGCTCATTGCTCCTGCTGGACGCCGGCTGGAAACAGTTCGACGCGAAGAAACAGGTTGTGGCGGAAGGAGCCGGAAAGTGGGACGACCAACGTCATTTCGCGAACTTCATCGGCGCCATCCGCGGCGGCGAAAAGCTCAACTCCGAGATCGCCGAGGGACAGAAGAGCACATTGCTCTGCCATCTCGCGAATCTCGCCTGGCGCACGGGCGGCACCGTGGAGTGCGATCCGGCCAAGCTGCAGTTGGTTGGCAATCGGGCCGCCAAAAAGCTCTGGGGCCGCGAATACCGCAAAGGCTGGGAACCGAGGGTCTGATTGCAGGGAGCGCTGCTCTGACTGGCGCTAAACCCCTTGGCGACCGGGGGCGCCTTCGGCCAGTCTGCGGCCATGCCGATTCCGGAAGCTCCCAAGATCAGCAAATGGCCGTTTCTGCTGGGCGATGCCCTGCTGGTCGGTGCCGGCGCCTTCATCCTGCACACGAATCCGTGGCCCATTCCGCCCATTCCGCTGGGCCTGGCCGTCGGCTGTTTTGTTGCCGGGGCGTGGCTGGCGATCAACCCCTTCGTGCGGGAACACGCGGCCGCCGTGAAGCTGTGGGAGCAGGCCAACCTCGCCGAGGCCGCCCAGCAGATTGACCAACTGGCGACCTTGGCCAACCAGATCGCCGGAGCCACCGGCCAATGGCAGTCCGTGCAGGAAGTCGCCGGCCGGACCGTCGCCAGCGCCGGGGAACTGGCCACGAAGATGAACCAGGAGGCGCGCGCCTTTGCCGAGTTCATCCAGCGCGCCAACGACCAGGAGAAGCAGACGCTGCGGTTGGAGAACGAAAAGCTGCGCCGGGGCGAAGGGGATTTCCTCCAGGTGATGGTGCACCTGCTCGACCACATTTTTGCGCTGTTCGGCGCCGCCGTGCGCAGCGGCCAGCAGCCGCTGATCCAGCAGTTGGGCCAGTTCCGCGCGGCCTGTCTCGACACGGTGCGCCGGCTCGGTCTGGTGGCCCACGAGGCCCGGCCGGGCGACGAGTTCGATCCGCGCTACCACCAGACTCCGGACGGCAAAGATCCCGCCCCCGGCGCCAAGATCGCCGGCACCATTGCGGCGGGTTACTCGTATCAGAGCCAGCCGGTGCGCCGCATTCTCGTCGCCATCCAGAAGGATGAGCCAACCGCTCCGGCACCGACCGAGAGCGAGTCGGCGCCGGCGCCGGCCGCGGAATCTGCCGGCACCCCGGAACTGCCGCTTTCGCCGGAACAGGGTTCGTAAACGTGGCCCCGGCAACCCACTGCAATTCCCTCGGCCAGCCGGTGGGGGCGTCGTTGCCGCAGTGGCAGCCGCCCAAACGGCCCGGTCGGGAGGTGCTCGCGGGGCGTTTTTGCCGCCTTGAACCGTTGGATCCCGACCGGCACGCCGCCGAGTTGTTCGCCGGTTACGCGACGGAACCCACGGGTTCGCTCTGGACGTATCTGCCCTACGGCCCGTTCGAGGACGCGGCCTTCTATCGGGCGTGGATGGAGCGTCACTGGCTGGGCGAGGATCCGTTGTTTTTCGCAGTGGTGGACGCGGCGTCCGGCCGGGTGGTCGGCACGGTCGCCTATCTGCGCATTGACCCCAAAGCGGGTTCCATCGAGGTCGGTCACCTGGCCTATTCCCCGGCCCTGCAGCGGACCCCGGCGGCCACCGAGGCGCTGTTCCTCCTGCTGTCGCACGCGTTTTCCGTGGGCTACCGGCGCTGTGAGTGGAAGTGCGATTCCCTGAACGCCCCTTCCCGGCGGGCGGCCCTGCGGCTGGGCTTCACCTTTGAAGGCATCTTCCGTCAGGCCATCGTCGTGAAGGGCCGGAACCGCGATACCGCCTGGTATTCGCTGCTCGACGGTGAATGGCCGCTACGGCGGGCCGCTTTTGAAGCCTGGCTGGCGCCGCAGAATTTCGACTCCGCGGGCCGGCAGCACCGGCGGTTGGAGGAAATCCGGAACGGAATCGAGGCCGGTCAGTCCAACGCTTCGTGCGCGACCTGAAATCTCCGACCGCGATGGGTGCCAAAGGCGTCCTGTTCGTCCTGCTGGGCACGGGGGGCGGTGCGCTGCTGCTGTGGGAATCCGCCTCGCTGCGGACGGCGCTGCTGCTCGCCATCACCGTGTGGGCGTTTTGCCGGGCCTACTACTTCGCCTTCTACGTCATCGGCCATTACGTGGACCCGGCCTTCCGGTTTTCCGGGCTCGGCTCTTTCGTGGCGTATCTGTTCAGCCAGCGCCGCGGCGGGCCCAGTTGATGCCCATGACGCCGCCGAGGAGGTTCACCACGCGGCGTTCGGCGAAGCCGAGTTCGGCCAGCTTGGCGTCCACGCCGCGTTGGGCGGGATACTTCTTCAGCGAATCGAGGATGTAGCCGTGGGTGTCGCCGTCACCGCAGAACACGCGGCCAAACACCGGCACGAGCCAGCGCAGGTATTGGAAGTAACCCCAACGCCAGAGCGCGTTGTCCGGTTTGCCGAAATCGAGGACCAGCACCCGGCCGTGCGGACGGAGCACGCGGGCGAGTTCGCGCATGCCGCGGTCGAAGTCGGCGAGGTTGCGCAGCCCGTAGCTGATGGTGACCACGTCAAACGCGGCGTCGGGGAACGGAAGGTTCAGCGCATCGCCCTGACGAAAGTCCGGCGGCGTAATGCGGCCGGAAAACCGGCCGGCCCGGTGTCGCGCGACCTGGAGCATCGGTTCGCTGAAATCGAACCCCGTCACGGTCGCACCGGCCGCCGCGAGCGCGAACGCCACGTCACCCGTGCCGCAGCAGACGTCGAGGGCAGCCTCACCCGGGCGCACCGCGGCGAGCTTCAGCAGACGGCGTTTCCACCAGCGATGCAGCCCGAAGCTCTGGAGATCGTTGATGAGGTCGTAACGCGGGGCGATCGCGGCGAACAGGTCCTCGACCCGTGCCGCCCGCGTCTCGCCTTCCACGTAGAACTTGCTCGCCACGGGGCGAGCGTAACGCGGGCGCGCCAAAGGGAAACCGGCAACTCGCCCCGCGAAGGTCGGGGCGAAGTGGCTGGGGCCTTCGGAAGCTGCCTTGCACGGCCCGGATTCGGGTGCTTCCTTCGGCGCCAGCTTCTCATGAACCGCTCCCTGCTTCTGCCGCTGGTCGCGATCGCCTTCACGGCGACCGCCTGGGCCCAGCAAATCCCCGTCGTCGAGAAGACGCTGCCCAACGGGTTCAAGCTGCTGCTCGTCGAGCGGCACGACGCGCCGAGCATTTCCGGTGGCTTCGTGGTGAAAGTCGGCTCGGCGAACGAGCGTCCGGGCATCACCGGCATCGCGCATCTGTTCGAGCACATGATGTTCAAGGGCACGCCCACGCTCGGCACGAAGGACGCGAAGCGCGACCTCGAGCTGATCGCCGAGCAGGAGCGCGTCCGCTCCGGAATGCGGGACGAGGAGGCGAAGATGCGGGCCGCGTTGCGCCGCGGACTGGTGGACGACATCACCAGTCCCGAGAGCAAGACCGACCGCTACAAGGAGCTGGAAGGCGAGTTCAAGAAACTGGTGGACGAACAGCGCGGGCTGCTGGTGAAGAACGAGTTCGACCGCGTCTACACCACCGCCGGGGCGTCGGGCATGAACGCCTTCACGAGCGACGACATGACCGGCTACTTCATCAATGTGCCGGCCAACAAGCTGGAGCTGTGGTGCTGGATGGAGAGCGAGCGCCTGCTGCGGCCGGTGTTCCGTGAGTTTTACTCGGAGCGCGACGTGGTCTTCGAGGAGCGCCGGATGCGCGTGGAGAGCACGCCCACGGGCAAGTTTCAGGAGCAGTTCAACGCGATGCTGTGGGATTCGCATCCCTACCACTGGATGACCATCGGCTGGGCAAGCGACATTCCGGCGATCACCAAGCAGCAGGCCGACGACTTCTACGCGCTCTACTACCAGCCGCAGAACATCACGCTGATCCTCGTCGGTGACTTCAAGCCCGACGACGCCGAGGCGATGGTGACGAAGTATTTTGGGCGCATCCCGAAGGGGATCCAGCCGCCGCCGGAGGTCACCACGCAGGAGATTCCCTCGCTCGGCGAGAAACGCTACTACGCGGAGGCGGAGACGAATCCGCAGGTGGACATCTACTGGAAGACGGTGCCGTTCGGCCATCGCGACGGCTACGCGCTCGATGTGCTTCAGCAGGTGCTCAGCACGCGCACCGGCCGACTCTACAAGGGACTGGTGCTCGGTAAGGAAGTCGCCACCGACACCTATGCCCAGCAGGACTCCAAGAAATGGGCGGGCACGTTCAATATCGGCGGCGAGGCCCGCGACGGAAAGACACCCGAGGACGTGGAGCAGGCCATCTATGGGGAACTGGAGCGGCTCAAGGGCGAGTTGGTGCCGGCGGAGGAGCTGCAGAAGGTGAAGAACCAGTTCGCGGCTGCGGAATACCGGAAGCTGTCGGCGAACTTCCCGATCTTCATGCAGGTGCTTTACAGCGAGGGGCTCGGCGACTGGCGCGAGGTGAATGAAAACGGTCCCAAGCTTCAGGCGGTCACGGCCGAGGACATCCAGCGGGTGGCGAAGAAGTATTTCGTCCGGGAGAACCGCACCGTGGGCATCTACACCCGCAAGCCCGGCACGGGGGCGAAGGACGAGGATCCGGATTTCGCCGGCCTGAGCGCCGAGCAGAAGCCGGTCGTCCGCCGCATCGTGGATTCGCTCAAGGGCGAGACCGACGTCGCCAAGCTCAAGCAGGCACTCGAACAGATGCAGGCCCAGGCCGGCGGAGGTGATCCGAAGCGGCAGCAGATGCAGAAGCTCATCGCCAAAAAGGTCGCCGCCCGGATCGCAGAACTGGAGAAAAAGTGAACGGGCTTTCCTCGCCAAGCACCCCGGTTACGCTGCCTTTCACATGACACTCGAAGAAAAGCTCAAGAAGATCGCGGAGTATCCCGACGAGACCGTCGGCAGCCGGCTGGCGGCTGAGGCGCGGCGGGAGTCCAGCAAACTGTCCCGAGACGACCGCAAGCGGCTGTTCCGCGAAGGCATGGCGATGATCTATGGCAGCAAGCCCGAAGAAACGCCTCGCCACTGACACAAACTTCCCGCTGGACCTGGCCGCGCGGAAGGAATTGGCAGTGCTTTGCTGGGAAGTCCTGCGGGCGAAGGGCTGGTCCTTGTTTCTGCCTCCCACCGCCTTGGCCGAACTGCGGCTGCTGACCACCCATCCCGACCGCGAGGTCAGCGACCTGGCCCGCAAAGCCGCCAGCGAACTGGAGGAGTGGGATATCCAGGTGTTCCCGCTTTCCGATCTCGAGGAGTCTCTGGCGGAATCACTGTGCCGGCGTCTTGTATTGGCGGATCTGCTGCCCGCGGAGGAATGGAGTGACGGCGTCATTCTGGGCGAAGCATCGCTGGCGGGCATGCCGCTGCTCGTCACCTCGGACCGGCACCTGTTGCACATCGAACAGGAAGCCCTGCGGCGAGTGTTCACCGAAGCGGATTTGGACTTCACCCTGCCGGTTCACCGCCGGGACATTGCCCGGATTGTTTCCTGAATTTCCCATGACAAACCTCCTGCGCATTGCCTTTCCATTGGCCATTGCAGTCTCAGCGCTTTTTGCCGCCGAGATCCCGGACCGGCCGGAAAAGCTTACGTTTCCGCCGCTGACCTTTGAGCCGCCCAATCCGACGGACTTCCGGGTGCAGCTCAAGGCCGGACCGGTGGCCTACGTGGTGCCGGACAAGACGCTGCCGCTGGTCAACGTCAGCCTGATCGTGAGGACCGGGAACTACCTCGACCCGCAGGGCAAGGAAGGCGTCGCGGACTTCACCGGCTACCTGCTGTCGCGCGGCGGCACCCAGTCGAAGAAGGCGGAGGAACTGGAAGAACGCCTGGCATTCCTCGCTGCCGGACTCAGTTCCGGGGTCGGCGACGATTCGGGTTCCGTGAACCTGAACCTGCTGTCCAAGGATCTCTCCGAAGGACTGGCCATTTTGCGCGAGGTGCTCACCGCGCCGCGCTTCCAGCAGGACAAGCTGGACCTTTACCGCCAGCAAAACCTGCAGGCGATGAAGCAGCGCAACGACGACTCCAGCTCCATTGATGCGCGCGAACGGGAGATGCTGGCCTACGGCACGAACTTCTGGGCCTGCCGTTACACCACGCAGAAAAGCATCGAGGCGATCACCCAGGAGGACCTGCGGGCGTTTCATCAGAAGTGGTTTGTGCCCGGCAATTTCACCGTGGCGGTGAACGGTGACTTCGACCGCGACGCCATGGTGGCCAAGCTGGAGGAACTGTTCGCCAACTGGCCGTTCAAGGGCGAAACCCCGCCGCCAATCCCAACGGACACCGCCATGGCCAAGCCGGGGGTTTACGTCGTGAACAAGGACGTCAACCAAGGGCGCGTGATCATCATGCTGCCCGGCGTGAAGCGCGATGATCCCGACTTCCCGGCGCTTCAGGTGATGAACGACATCCTGGGCGGTGGCGGCTTCACCTCGCGCATCATGAACCGGGTCCGCTCCGACGAGGGCCTCGCCTACGGCGCCGGCAGCGCGTTCCCGGGCGGCATCGAATATGCCCGGCCGTTCCAGGCGAGCTTCGCCTCGAAGTCCCGCACCGTGGCCTACGCCGCGAGCATCGTGCTGGAGGAGATGAAGCGCATCACCGAGAAGCCGGTTTCGGACGAGGAGCTGAACACGGCCAAGCGCTCGTTCATCGACACGTTCCCGGAGAACTTCAACACCCGCGGCAAGGTCGCGTCACAGTTCGCGCGGGACGAATTCACCGGCCGGTTCTCCAAGGAACCGGATTTCTGGAAGAAGTGGCGCGGTCGCATCGAGGCGGTGGACAAGGCCACCGTGCAGCGCGTGGCGAAGGAGCGGCTGCATCCCGACAGGGTCGTCGTGCTGGTCGTCGGCCAGAAGGACGAGATCCTGAAAGGTCATCCGGACCATGACGCCCAGCTGGAAAAGCTCAGCAGTGGCGGCATCACGGAATTGCCCCTGCGCGATCCGCTGACGATGGAGCCGCTGGCGAAGGAGCAGTCGCCGGCCGCCAACTGATCGCTGTCAGCTGCGCCCGGAGTGGACCACCCGGGCTAGCTGTTCCACGAGCGCGGACATCTCGAACGGCTTCTGGATGAACCCGGCGAGGCCTTGGCCGGCGAATTTCGCGGTGGCTTCGGATTCGCTGAACCCGCTCATCAGGAGCACGGGCAACCGGGTGTTGAGCGCCCGGCTCGCCTCAAAGACCTGCTGGCCGTCCATGCCGGGCATCGTGAGATCAAGCAGCACGACCGCGAAATCACGGTGTCGTTCGCCCAAAATCTCCAGCGCTTCCTGGCCGCTGGCCGCGGGGATCGCCGTGTAGCCAGCCTTTGCGATGGACCGGCAGATCACCGAACGGACCCGGTCCTCGTCGTCCACGACCAGGACCCGGCCGGTGGGACCCGTCACGGCGACCGGCTTGGCCGGCCGAACCAGCGGTTTCGCGGCCACCCCGAACGTGGCCGGCAGCAGGAGCCGGAACGTGGTGCCCTGGCCCGGCCTGGATTCGACCCGGATTGCCCCCCCGGTGACCGCGGACGATCCCCAGCACCGCGGCGAGCCCGAGTCCGCGACCGGTGAACTTGGTGCTGAAGAAGGGCTCGAAGATCCGCGCCATGGTCTCCGGCGTCATCCCGCAGCCGGTGTCGCTGACCTCCAAAAAAACGAACGGGCCCTCGGCGCCTTCCGGAGCCAGGGCGCACGACTTCAGGTAGCCGGAATCCGGGGTCATGAGGCCGGTAACGATCCGGATCCGGCCGGGTTCATTCCCCAGGGCATCCGACGCGTTGATCACGAGGTTCAGGATGATCTGGCGAATCTGGGTGACGTCAGCCTGGGTGACCGCCTCGCAGGGCTCGGAAATGACCTCAAGCTCCGCCCGCCGGCTGACCGAAGAGCGGACCAGCGGCAGGGTATCGTCCACGAGCTCCCGCAGGCAGATCGGTTCGACCACGAACTGGCCCCGGCCGGAGTAGGCCAGCATCTGGTTGCACAGGTGGGCGGCCCGGGCGGCGGCATGCTCGATCTGCTCCAGGCACTCCTGCCGCAGCGCCGCCTCGTCCGGATGCAGCTTGGCGAGGATGGCGTTGTTGAGGATGACCGTGAGGATGTTGTTGAAATCGTGGGCGACGCCACCGGCCAGTTCACCGAGGCTCTCAAGTTTCTGCGAATGGTTCAGCTGACGGTGAATCTCCTCCCGCTCCCTTTGCATCCGGTGGAGGTCGGTGACGTCGCGACTGATTCCGAACACCGCGGTCACCTGGCCGTCCGCGTTCCGGATGGGGACCTTGGTGGTCAGGATGAAGCCTTCGGTGCCGTCCGGGAATCGCGCGGGATGTTCCCGGTTCAGCACGGATTCGCCCGCGATGACCCGGCGGTCGTCGGCGTCGTAAAGTTCCGCCACTTCGGGCGGGAACAGATCCCGGACCGTCTTCCCGATCGCCGCCTCCACGGTTGGCAGGCCGAGCAGCCGCAGGTTGGCGCGGTTGGTCAGGAGATAGCGCCCTTCGAGATCCTTGACGTAAACAAAATCGGGCAAGGTGTCGATGAGCGTGCGGAGAAAGGCGTGTTCGCGCTGCAATTCGGCCTGGATCAGCCGGCGTTCGGTGATGTTGCGGCTGATGCTGATCAGGCCGGTGATTTCATCGCGGTCGTTGCGGAGGGGGATCTTGGAGGTGAGATACCAGCCGGCGGCGCCGTTCGCGACATACTCTTCCCGGCTGAGAATAGGATGTCCCGAGGCGATCACCAGGCAGTCGTCTGCGGCCTGTCGGTGCGCCTCGGTGACGGGCTGGAAGTCGGTGTCGGCGCGGCCGACGGCCTCCGCGGGGCTTTGCAGGCCGAGCGCAAGGCCGTTGGCGCGATTGACCAGAAGGAACCTTCCTTCCCGGTCCTTGACGGCGATCGGGTCCGGGATGGCGTCCACCAGCGTTCTCAGGAGGTTGCGTTCCTTGGCGAGGGCCTCCTCGATCTCCCGGCGCTCGGTGATGTCCAGCACCGTGCCCACGAGCCGCCCGGTCCCGTCGCCTTCCCGCACAATTTCGGCGTTCTCCTGCACGTGGCGCACCGTGCCGTCCGGCCACAGGATCCGGTGGACAAGCTGATATGGCGTCCCCTGATGACGGGCGGCCAGCACGCGTTCCCGGACCATTTCCCGGTCGTCCGAGTGAACCCGAACGTAAAAGTCCTCTATGGTCGGGGAAATTGAGCCGGGAAGAAGTCCGAAGATGCGATAGGTTTCGTCGGACCAGGTCAGGCGGCCCGCCACCAGGTCCGACTCCCAGCGTCCGAGACGGGCGATTCGCTGCGCCTCGGTCAGCTTCTGTTCGCTTTGCCGGAGAGCCTCCTCAACCTGCCGCCTTTCGGTGGCCTGCTGTTTCAACTGGTGGTTGGCTTCGTTGAGTTGGCGGGTTCGGCGCTCCACCTGCGCCTCGATCTGGCGGGTTCGGCGCGCACTGCTGAGTGTTCCACCGCTGATCAGGGCAGTCCCCAGCAGGCCGGCCGCAAGGGTCCACCACGGAGCCTACGATCTTCCGCGGGCGACCCACTCGGGAGTGGCCTCGAACTCGAATCGCCAGCCTCGCTGCCCGATGTTGAGGGGCTCAACCACGCGGAT
>CAIWAH010000263.1 GCA_903910585.1 uncultured Verrucomicrobiota bacterium | reverse complement strand
CGCCTGCGCCTGACCGAGACCGAGGCGCTCATCGAATACCGCAAATCCGGCGCGCTCGACTGGACCGCGATCAAGCCGGGCAAGTTCAAGGACTTCGACGAGAAGTCCGGCGACCAGCTCGCGCCCGAAGTCGCCCTGCTGTGGCAGCCGTTGGCCCAACGCGCCCGTTACGGTTACCAGATCAACCTCGTCTATCACGACCAGCAGACCCGCCGGCTGCTGAATCGGTTCCTGCGTCTGCCCACCCTTCAGCCCTTTGTCGTGGGCGCGGACGGCGATCCGCTGAAGCGCCCCGCTGAACCTCTCCGCTGGGATTTGGCACCCGCGGCGGACGACGGCGATGATTACCGGCTGCGCCTCGTGCAGCCCGACGGCCTCGCCGCTCCCAAAGCACTCATCATCCTGCCCGGCAAACCGACGCTTTACCTGACCCGTGACACACTGTGGAACAGCGCCCCCATCGAGGACCGCGCGGTGGACCCGGCGATCGAGACCCCCATTCCGGCACCTGCGTTGGAATCCGCCGTCGGCATCCGCTTCTTGCAGCACCACCAGATTCCCCTGCCCCAGCGACTGGCGGAACGGGTGCAGTTGGTGCCGCTCAAGCCGGTGATCCAGGGCGAACTGCGCACCATCGCGTTCGGCAATGACACGGAATATGCCGTCCTCGACGCGCTCGGCCTGGCGCTCGACAACAGCAGCTACGTGGAGCGCTGGAACGGCAGCGCGTGGTTGGACGCCAAGTTCAACCCCACCGGACAGGCGACCTCCGCGGTAACGGACGACTCCGCGCTCGTGACCTACGACCGCACCCAGTTGGCCGAGATTCCACGGCTGCTCGAGCCCATCGGCTTCAAGTGGGACTTCGCCCGTCAACGCTGGCTCATGCGCGTGACCGCGAAGTTCCCCGACCAGTTCATGAACTGGCTGGCCAGCGTGCCGCCCACGGTCCAGCTCGAGCTCAAGGGCGAGCTCGGGGCATTCACGAACGCGACGGTTGCGGGACGCGTCCGGCTCGACGTGCAGCAGTCCGAGATCGGCACCGACTGGTTTGACCTTCGCGTTGTCCTCGACGTGACGGACACGCAGCTCACCAAGGAGGAGGTCAAGCTGCTCCTCGACGCCCGGGGCAAATGGGTCCGGCTCGGCAACAAGGGCTGGCGCAAGCTGGAGTTCAAGCTGTCCGCCGAGGAGGACGCCCAGCTCGCCAAGATGGGCATCAACCCGCACGAGCTCTCATCCGAACCCCAGCGCCTGCACGCACTGCAACTCGCCGATTCCGCGGCCAAGCAGTTCGTCGGCGACGAGAAGTTCGCGCTCATCCAGCGCCGCGCCGCCGAGCTTCAGGCGCGGGTCACCCCGGAGATTCCCGGAGGGGTCAATGCGGAGCTGCGGCCGTATCAGCGGGACGGCTTCCACTTCCTCTGCTACCTCGCGGCCAACCGGTTTGGCGGCGTTTTGGCAGACGACATGGGCTTGGGCAAAACCCTCCAAACCCTGACTTGGCTCGCCTGGTTGGACGCCGAGCGTCGGGCCAACTCGACTGCAATCGAAGTCCCCGCCGAGGCCGCTCCGACCGCCCCCGCCAAGACCGCCCGCGGGAAGAAGAAGGTGGCCGAGGCGGTCATGCCGGTTTCCGGACCGCCGCCATTCCTCGTGATTTGTCCGAAGTCCGTCACTGACAATTGGCGGGCCGAGGCGACGCGGTTCGTGCCGCATCTGCGGGTCCGCACCTGGTCCGGCGAGGAGGTCAAGTCGCTGCCCGCGCTCATCGGTGCGGCCGACCTGCACATCATCAACTACAACCAGCTCCGCATTGTCGGCGAGGGACTCGGCCAGATGGAATTCCACACCATCATCCTCGACGAGGGCCAATACATCAAAAACCCCACCAGCATCACCGCCCAGCTCGCGCGCACACTGCGCGCCCGCCACCGGCTCGTGCTGTCCGGAACGCCCATCGAGAACAAGCTGCTGGACCTTTGGAGCCTCATGAGTTTCGCCATGCCCGGCGCCCTGGGGAACCGCAACGAGTTCCAGAAACTGTTCGATTCCAAGGCCGATCCGCTCGCCCGCCAGCGTCTGGGCGCCCGGGTGCGGCCGTTCCTGCTTCGGCGCACGAAGGCGCAGGTCGCCAAGGATCTGCCGGACCGCATCGAGGAGGACCTGTTCTGCGAACTGGAAGGCGAGCAGAAGACCCTTTATCGCGCCGAACTGAAGCGCGCCCAGGCCATGCTCCTACGGGTGAACACGCCCGCCGCCCTCGCGAAGCACCGCTTCAATTTCCTCACCTCGCTCCTGCGCCTGCGCCAGATTTGCTGTCATCCGCGCCTGGCCAAGCCCGATTCCAAGGCCGAGTCGGCCAAGGTCGAGGCGCTCCTCGAAACGCTGGAACCGCTCATGGAGGAAGGCCAGAAGGTGCTCGTCTTCTCGCAGTTCGTGGAAATGCTCGACCTGCTCCGCACCGCGATCACCGAACGCGGCTGGGCCAGCTACTACCTCGTGGGCGGCACGGAAAAGCGCGGCGATCTGGTGCGGCAGTTCCAGGCCCACGACGGCGCGGCGGTCTTCCTGATCTCGCTCAAGGCCGGCGGCTTCGGCCTCAACCTGACCGCCGCCAGCTACGTGGTGCTCTTCGATCCCTGGTGGAACCCGGCCGTCGAGGCCCAGGCGATTGACCGGTCGCACCGCATTGGCCAGCACCAGAAAGTCATCGCCTACCGGCTGCTCATCAAGGAGTCCATCGAGGAGAAGATCCGAGCGTTGCAGGCGAAGAAATCCCAGCTCGCGAACGACATCCTGGGCGAGGAGAAGTTCGCCCAAAGCCTCTCGCTCGACGACCTGAAGTTTCTGTTGGCTGACTGAAGAGGCGGTTCCGAGGAATGCCCCGAGCCCGTCGTCACGGCACGGGATGTTCCCGTGCCAGAATCCAGTCGGCCGCCGCGGCGAGGTCGTCCACCACGATCGCACGGCCGAGGCGTGCGGCTTCCTTCCGTTCGGTTTCCGCGCCATAGCCGGTGCGGACCAGCAGGCTGGCCGCGCAACCGGCATTCCAGCCGGTTTCCACATCAATGAACTTGTCGCCGACCATGAAACTGCGGGCGAGGTCCACGCCGAACTCGTCGTGCGCCTCGAACAGCGACTGCGGCGACGGCTTGCGATTGCGGCTCGGCTGTTCCGGTGATTCCGGGGAGAAGTAGATGCGGTCGAACTGAACCCCCAGCGGCGCGAGCAGTTCGTTCATCCGCGCGTTGACCGCGTGCATGTCGGCCTCCGTGTAGTAGCCGCGGCCGATGCCGGACTGGTTGGTGACGATGAACAGCCGGTAGCCCGCATCCAGCAACCGTCGCAAGGCCGCCCCCACGCCTGGAATCAGCTCGAACTGTTCTGGCTTGGACAGGTAGTGGCGGTCCACATTGATGGTGCCGTCCCGATCCAGAAAAACGGCCTTCACGCT
Source organism: uncultured Verrucomicrobiota bacterium (assembly GCA_903910585.1). Taxonomy (GTDB): domain Bacteria; phylum Verrucomicrobiota; class Verrucomicrobiia; order Limisphaerales; family UBA9464; genus CAIWAH01. The sequence continues at coordinate 1,228 of CAIWAH010000263.1, read as the reverse complement.
GCGCTGCATCAGCACGAGCCTACTTCCCGGCACCCCCTCGTGTCAGCCACCGAGCGCGCGCTGGTAGGCCCGGACGATTTCCCAGGCACCGCCCGAGACACCCACGGCGATCAACGTCCACAGCAGCCAACGCGCTTGCCGTCGGGTGCGTTCCGGCACGGGCGGCAGCGACGCCACATCCCAGCCCAATCGGTAAAGCCGCCAGATCACCCAGCAGGCCAGCAGTCCCGTCACCGCCACCACAGGGCGCAGGGCGAACTGATTCCCGGCGCGTCCCAGCCGCGCGGCGGTGAACACGCCGGCGGAGACCAGCAGCCAACTTACGAAGACCCATTTCACGGGAACAGGATGAAAACTTCTCCCCTTGGTGGGGCCGTGCGGACAGGATGATTCACAGCACCAGTTTCCCGCTCCGTTTCAGCCACTCCTCCGCCGTCTCGTAGCCGGGACAGATGCGCGCGACCTCGGCCCAAAAGCGCACGGAGTGGTTCATGTGCTTGAGGTGCGCCAGCTCGTGCAGGATCACGTAGTCGCGCACGTGGTCGGGCGTCTGGATCAGACGCCAGTTCAGCGAGATCACGCCGCGGCGGGAGCAACTGCCCCAGCGCGTGCGCTGGTTCCGCACACTCACCCGCCGGACGCCCGTGGTGTAACCGGCCGGTCCCGCCAGTTCCTTGAGCCGTCCTGGCAACGTCTTCGCCGCGAACTTCCGCAGGGCCGTCTCGGCCGCACCGCGAAGATCGCCGTCCGCACTGGCCAGTTGGGCTTCCACCGGCCCCAGCCGCAGCCGCCAGCGTTCGCCGTCCGGTTCCACCTCGACCGCCACCTCATTGCCGCCCAGCCACACGGTGCCGCCGGGTCGGAGTTCCTTCGGGCCGCCCGAAGCGGTGAGGTGGCGCTGGAGCCGTTCGATGAGCCAGGTTTCGTTCTCCGCCACGAAACGCCGGGCTTCGGCCAACGTGCCGCGCCGCGGAATGGTGCAGCGGGCGGTGCCGTCGCGGCGGAAGGCGAGCCGGTAGCGTTTGGCGCGCGGATGCCGCAGGTAGGTCACCGACGTGGTGCCGGGCGGGAGCGCCATTTCGTCAACGGCCACGGCGTCGCTGGTGGGCTTGTCCGGGCGGAACACGCGGACGATCGGCGACCAGAGCGTGCGGAAGAAATCCAACTGGTCACCGTCCCGCGCCGCTTCGGCAGAGCGGGTTCCGGGCGAAGGCGAATTCGGTGACGG
>CAIWAH010000262.1 GCA_903910585.1 uncultured Verrucomicrobiota bacterium | reverse complement strand
GCACGAGTTCAACCCCATGCTCGGCTTCCGCGGCTGCCGTCTCGGCATCAAGTTTCCCGAGATCACCCGGATGCAGGCCCGCGCCGTCCGCGAGGCCGCCGCTGATGCGACCAAGGAAGGCTTCAAGGCCAAGCCCGAGATCATGATCCCGCTCGTCGGCTTCAAGAAGGAGCTCGATCTGCAGGTCGCGATCGTCCACGAAGTCGCCGCCCTCGTGCAGAAGGAGAAGAAGGTCAAGATCGCCTACTCCGTCGGCACCATGATCGAGATCCCGCGCGGCGCCCTAACGGCCGACGAGATCGCGCAGACCGCCGAGTTCTTCAGCTTCGGCACCAACGACCTCACCCAGACCTGCTTGGGCATGTCGCGTGACGACTCCGGCTCCTTCCTCGGCGCCTACACCGAGAACGAGATCGTGAAGAAGAACCCCTTCGCCTCGATCGACCAGACCGGCGTCGGCCAGCTGGTGAAAATCGCGGCCGAGAAGGGCAATGCGACCCGTCCCGGCATCAAGCTGGGCATCTGCGGCGAACACGGCGGCGACCCTGACTCCGTCAAGTTCTGCCATCGCGTGGGCCTGACCTACGTGAGCTGCTCGCCCTACCGTGTGCCCGTCGCGCGCCTCGCCGCCGCCCAGGCCGCGATCGAGGAGAAGCGCTCCGCCGCCAAGGCGAAGGCCGCCGGCAAGAAGAAGTGAGTTTTGTCGCCGCAAGGCGACCTTGTGCGGGCGCTTCGGCGTCCAGCACGCAGGGCTCCAGCCGCCATCGTGGTGGCAGCCTATTGGGCCGCTCCGGAAAACCGGAGCGGCCTTTTTGCTTTCTGTGCCTGCGTCAGGCCAGGTGTCCGCGCCACACGGTCACCGCGGAACCGCCCAGCCACACCCGGTCGCCGGCCATCTTCAACCGAACCTCACCGCCGCGGGCGCTGGCCTGCCAAGCGCGCAGCGCATCACGGCGAAGCTTCACGGACCAGTAGGGCGCGAGCGTGCAATGCGCCGAACCAGTGACCGGATCCTCCGGCACCCCTGCTGCCGGTGCGAAGAACCGGGAAACGAAATCAAAGCCGGCTACGCCCCTTGCCGTCACGATGACACCCCGGGCCGGCATCGCAGCGAGCGCCGCCAAGTCAGGGTGAAGGCTCCGAACCTCAGCCTCGCTCCGCAGTTCGCAAAGAAGGTCGTAGGCGGACCGCCCCACCCATATCGGTTCGGCGCCCAAAGCCTGTGCCAGATTGTTCTCCGGGATCACCGGTTCAGCGGGGCGCGCCGGAAAATCCATCAGAATGCCCTCTTCTCTGCGCTCGCAGACCAGCTCACCGCTCTGTTCCGTGTGAAACCGCACTGGCTCGGCCGGCGCCGCCTTCCCGGCCTCCCAAAGGATGTGGGCGCTCGCCAGCGTTGCGTGTCCGCACAGGGCGACTTCGGTGGTTGGCGTGAACCACCGCAATCCCCAACCGTCGGGCCGCGGCACCACAAACGCCGTCTCCGACAGATTCAACTCGGCCGCGACCTGTTGCATCCACTGTTCGTCAGCAGGCGTGTCCAGCAGGCACACCGCTGCCGGATTTCCCCGAAACCGCTCGGTTGCGAACGCATCGACGACACATATGGGGATGTTCATGAAACGGAACGAGGGATCGCGATTCCGACCTTGGCCCGATCAAATCGACGTCGCGAACAGTCTGGCAATGGGCTGCCCCAGACCGTCACGGGTCACGTAGAACGGCCGCTTTTCAATCTCGTAGGCCAGATTGGGCGAAATGCCCAACGCCCGGTAAATCGTGGCGTGGAGGTCTTCGATCACCACGCGGTCCTTCAGGGTCTTGCATGGCCGCTCATCTGCGGTGACGCCATGAAGATGTCCGCGCTTCATGCCGCCGCCGAACAGCAGCACGCAGCCGGCATCGGTGAAGTGGCGGTGCATGCCGTAGTGGGTGAGCGACTCGATCCTCTCGGGCACCGGCACCTGGTTCTGGATCGGCTTGTCGGGCTTGCCTTCCTGCATCATGTCGCGGCTGAACTCGCTCGCCACGACGATCAACGTGCGGTCGAGCATTCCCCGCTCCTCCAAATCCAGCACCAACTGGGCGATGGCGCCGTCAATCGCCAGCTTCATGTTTACCAGCTTTTCGTGGCCATGCTCGTGGGTATCCCAGTTCAGGAACGGAATGTATTCCGTTGTCACCTCGATGTAGCGGGCACCCGCTTCGGCCAGACGTCGCGCCAACAGGCAACCGAGGCCGAAGCGTTGGACATTCGCCTTCTCGTAGGAACCCTCACGGTTTTGGTCGCCACCCAGCCGCCGGGTAAAGTCCCAGCCCCCCGGGACGTATTTCGCGATCGTCCCCGGCTTCTCCAAGGTAAGGTCAAAGGCCTTCGCCGCCGGCGACGCCAGCAACCGGTGGGCGTTGTCGAGCGACCGAATCAACGACTCCTTCTGGTAACCGCTGCCCAACTGGCCCACCGGAGAAGCGGCCGCGAGTTTGCGGTAGAACCGGTCCCGATTCTCGAAACGCCCCGGGCTCATGCCGCCGGGCGGAGTCACGACATCTTTGGCCGCATCCGGGAACGGCACGTTGAACGGACCAAATTCGCTGCCCAGGAAACCGGCCGTCGTGAAGGCCTTCAGTTCCTCGCCTTCGCCCACATCGAGGCGCTGCCCGATGTTGATGAACGCCGGCACCGCGGGGTTCTTGGGACCCAGCGTGCGGGCGATCATCGCCCCGATATGTGGGCAGGCCACGGTCTGCGGGGGCGCGTAGCCCGTGTGCCAATGGAACTGGTGCCGCGAATGCAGGATGAACCCGAGATCACCCGCCGTATAGCTGCGGATCAACGTTCCCCGATCCATCACCGCCGCCAGCTTCTCCAGTCCTTCGCTGAACCGGATGCCGCCCACTGCCGTGGGAATGGAAGGAAACGTCGACAGCACCGTGTTGGGGTCCATTCCCTTGGCGAACGGGGTAAACCGTTTCGGATCAAAGGTCTCCGTCGCGGCCATGCCACCGCCCATCCACAGGACAATGACGGTATCCGCCGTCGCCGGGAGCTTTGCAGACGCTTCTTCGGCCAGCACCCGCTGCGGATAGCCGGCTGCGAGTGCGCCCAGCGTGGCCGCGCTCAGGCCCTTGACGAAGGCACGTCGCGTGTAGTCGGGAGTGTTCATGGGCGAAGCTTGGCCGCAGAATGCTGGCTTGGAAAAGGCGAACTTCCCGCTTCTGGGCCATCTGCGTGACGGCGGGTTTTCCTGCGCCCGCCTAAATTTCGGCCAGCCAAACCCTCCCGGGCAAGGCTGACCAGCCGCAGAGTTCCCGCAGAATCACCCGACCCGAAACGAGATTCGTTGAACCATTTCCCGCCCGACAGCGGTTTGCAGCCGATCAAGAATCTCCCTTCTCCGATAGCGAACGATCTCGGACAGCCACACGCTGCTGTCCACGGACACGAACAACGTGCCCTTGACCAACCCCACCGGTTGCGCATGGGCCGCCACGGTAGGATCAATGGCCTGCTTCCAGACCAGAACGAGCTGAGATTCCGCAAGCTTTTGGTCCAGCCGGAGGCTTTCCCACACCTTCGGCAGGAGGTCGCCCAGCGATTTCTCGCCCGAGCGCCAGGCCCGCTCCACGGCCTTCACGTTCATGCCCCGCCACGCATTAAGCGTCGTCTCCCGAGCCGCCGTTTCCCGACGGCGTTGCTCGGCCAATCTCTCCCGCGGAACCACGGCCAAAACCTCCGGACCGGGAAAAAGAAGTCAAGCGGCCACACCGGCTGCCGATGACTTGGGGCGTATCTGGACATGGCCCCCGCCTTTCCCTCCTCCACTCGAAGTGGCGGCAAGGGCCGGGGAGAGGTGGGTGCCAGTCTCCCCGACCCTCTTCCAGCGCTTTGCGGCGGGGAAAGGGAGCAAACCCGCGGGGGCTGTGCCCACAGGCGCCCGATGGCTTGAGACCGGGGAATCGGCAGGCACGGGATTCAAGCAGGAGCTTGCTGCGGCAAGACCATTCCGAACAAACTCGCCACGACAGAGCGCATCGTTGGCGCGCTGTGCGCGCAATGCTGAAAACCTGGATCCAGCAACTGTCCCAACTCGGACGGGATATCCGGACCCTGCGTCCGCACTTGCGGCCCAACCGCTGGCTGGTGCTGGGCGCGCTGGCAGCGGCTTGGGCGTCGGCGCTTTTTGAAGGTGTCGGCATGCAGATGCTGGTGCCGATGCTGGAACTCCTGCAGGGAAACCTGGACAAGGCACTTCAGGGCCGATTCCTGAGCTGGCTCCCAACCCTGTGGCCGGGCCGGGATTCCTCCACCTACGTCGGCATCTACGCCGGGCTCGTCTTCGCGGCGCTGTTCGCCAAGAATCTGGTTTTTCTGGTTTACCAGTGGCTGCAGGTGCGGTTCAGCCAGCGCGTCGCGCGCAACCTGCGGGAGTCGTTCTTTCGGCAGTTGAACCACCTTCCCATCTCGGTCTTCGAGGAACGAAAAGCAGGTGAATTGGCGAACGTGTTTTCCATGGAGGTATACCGGACGCAGATGTCCCTGGAGTTCGGCCTGCTCTGCCTGCAGCGGCTTTCCGTGCTCAGCTTCTATCTGCTGGTGCTGCTTTACATGTCCTGGCAGTTCACGCTCGCGACGGTGGGCTTGGCGGCGCTCATCGGCATCACCACCGCCCGGTTGCAGGCGGGCCTGGGCAAAGGGGGCGCTGAGCGGGCCGCGGCCCAGAAGGACCTTATGGGCTACGTCACCGGCGTCTTTGCCGGTATCCGCGTGGTAAAGGCGGCGCACGCCCAAGACCGGGTGCAAGAGGCGTTCGAGGGGCGGAACCGCCGCCTTTCTGAGGTTGAGCTTCGGAATTCCCGAAATGGCCAGCTGCTGGGGCCATTGACCGAAACAATCGCCGTGGCCGGCATCATGCTGCTGATTCTGGGCGCCTACCTGTTCCTGATCCGGAACGGACTGCTGACGTTTTCGCAACTGGCGGTGATCGGTCTCATCTTGCTCCGGCTGCTGCCCCTGGTGAACCAAACCTATGGCGTGCTTGGCCAGCTGACTTTCTTTGCCGCGGGCGTTCACGAGGTCGTCAACTGGTTCCGGATGCCGCGATTCCCGCAGAAAGCGTTTGGCACCCGGGAGTTTCCCGGTGTCCACCACAGCCTCCGCCTGGAGAATCTCGGTTTTGCCTATCCCAATGGGAAGGTTGCCCTTGCCGGAGTCAGCCTGGAGATTCCCGCCGGGAAAACCGTGGCGCTGGTGGGGGCGTCGGGTTCCGGCAAGACGACGCTGGCGAGCCTGATCCTGCGGCTGCGGGAACCCACCGAGGGCAGGATCACCGTGGATGGGACCGATTATTGGGAGTTCACCGCGGAGTCGTGGCACTCGGGACTGGGTGTGGTCGAGCAGGAGGCCTACCTGTTCAACGATTCGATCCGGAACAACCTGGCGTTCGGCCTCCGGGAGGTTTCGGCGGGGAAAATCGCGGCGGCCGTGGGAATCGCACAACTTGATGACCTGATCCGAGAACATCCGCAGGGGCTCGACACGGTCGTCGGAGAAAGGGGCGCCATGTTTTCCGGCGGCCAGCGGCAACGGATGACCATTGCCAGGGCAGTGGCCCGCGATCCGCGCATCCTGGTCCTGGACGAGGCGACTTCCGCGTTGGACAATCAGTCGGAACATCAGGTTCAGACCGCCTTGGACGCGGCGAGGCGCGGCCGAACCACCATCGTCATCGCCCACCGTCTCACCACAATTCGCAATGCCGACATCATCGTCGTCCTCGACCAGGGAAGGGTCCGCGAGATCGGGAATTGGGCACAACTCGAAGCTGCCGGCGGCCTGTTCACCCAACTTCTCGTGGCCGCCGCCATGGATCGTCAGGAGTCGGTGGCGCTCCGCGAGTGACGTCCGGGCCGACCTTTCGGGCAGGATTGCATGACCGCCTTCTTCAGGTTCTTCTCCCCGTGATGAGTATCCGCAACTGGCTCAAGCAAAGCTGGATCTGGCCGTTGGTTAAACCCGGCTATCCGGACGGCGCCAGGCTTACCGCGCAGCTTCCAAGCCTCAAGGAGCTCCTCCGGGAACATCCCTTCCGCGGTGCGTGCCTCAATGCCGGCTGTGGCGAGGGTCTGTATTGCCCCCTGATCGAGTCCTTCCCCGGCGTGGACCGCATCGAGAACATTGATCTTTCGCTGCCGGCCTCCCTGCTCCGTTCCCACCCCGACCCCCGCCACCGGATCGCGGCCGGATCGCTGACTGCGCTACCCTACGGAGATTCCGAGTTTGACTGCTGTCTGTGCACCGAGGTCATCGAGCACATCCCCGACCACGAGCAGGCAGTTCGCGAACTTGCGCGGGTGGTCAAGCCCGGAGGCATCCTGCTGGCCTCAGTGCCCCAGAATCCCGCGCCTTGGGACCCCAACCACGCGCGGCAGGGCTATTCGGTGGATGAATTCCGGTTGCTCCTGGAAGGTGCCGGTTTCCGGGTCATTGAACATCGGAGCTGCTTCCATCTTCCGATGCGGGCCCTGATGGCCTACTGGCGCCGGCCTTGGTTCCGGGTCGGACGCGGCGATACGCCCTACATTCCAGCACCCATCCTGCAACTGCTGGCCCACTCGGACCGCCTGCTTCCCGTTGGCAAGCCATGGGACCTCGTGATGTTGGCGATCCGGAGAAAACCGGTCGGAACCTCAGGCCACTGAACTGCCCCCCCGGAACGAAACCCGCAGCCACATCTTGTGGCGCAGTGAACTGATGTAGTGCCGCAATACCACCTCCGGACCGGCAAACCAATCCCGCGCCGCCCACTGATCCTCATTCCGGAGGACGTATCGTGTCGGATCCAACGGGGTGCCACCGCTGAAGCGGATCGCGAGGTGGAGCAGCGTCTGCTCCGAAAAGAACGCCGGATCGCCGGGCAACGCCTCAAAGCGCCGCATCGGTTCGGACCAATCCAGCGGTCGGCGCACGACGACAAATCCCCCGTTGACCGGCTGCAGTTTCTCCGAGTCCTTCTCCACCAGGCGGAGGTCGAGAGACGGATAGGGATCAAGCAGGTAGGAGGGCTGCGCCGAATCCCAAAATTCAGGCTTGGCCAACTCGGATGCCGCCGGGAAGCAGAGTATGTCGGAATCCGCGTAGATCACCGGCGCCAGCGAATCCAGCGCCCGCATGACCAGCAGCTTCCGCCCCATGGGCTGGCTCGAAGCATAACGCCCCATCGCCTCGGTGGCGGTCGCCCCGCCGAATTCCTCCAGCGACTTGATCTCCACCCGGGGCTCGAGACTTCGCAAAAGTGAGCGCTCCTCAGGTCCAAGCGAACCATCCGAAACCAACATCACCCGCTTCGGTCGGCCGACCCAGCGCTGAAACGAACGCCAACTGGCGACCTGCTCGGGAAGATCTCGGCGGCCACAGAAACCGAGCAAAGTGGCTGGAATATCCCGTTCCGGCGAGAGAAGTGGGTGGGCGAATTCTGTCAAACGCTGCTCGAATCGCGAGCGGCGCCAACGCGCAACCCTGACCATCACATGGAATGCCAGCGAAGCCATGCTGTTCAACTACCGAGCATCATAGTCAGAGAAATCCACATCCCGGGTAGGTTTGGCTGTGGGGAACGAGTTGGAAAGTCCCGATTCGCCAGTCGCAAGGCCGCAGGCGCAGCTTTTCACAGTGCCTGCGCCGGTGGTCGGAGCCCACAGGCGGTCGCCCGACATTCAAATCCCGTCGCCGGCAGACAAACTTCACCGCCGGTTTAGGCCGACATGGAAGCCGGCGGTCATTTGCGGACAGCAACCCCGCGTCCTTCTTGCCGCAAAGACCGGGAACCGCGATACTCACAGGGATTTAAGACATGAACGCACCCCTCCGTGTTGCCGTAACCGGCGCTGCCGGCCAAATTGGTTATTCCCTCCTCTTCCGCATCGCCTCCGGCGCGATGTTCGGTCCCAACCAGCCGGTCATCCTCCAACTGATTGAGGCCCCCATCGAAAAGGCGCTCGCGGCGCTCAATGGCGTGGCGATGGAACTGGATGACTGCGCCTTCCCGCTCTTGAAAGGCATCGTCCAGACCTCCGACCCGGCCGTCGGCTTCAAGGACGCCAACTGGTGCCTGCTCGTCGGCGCCAAGCCCCGGGGCCCGGGCATGGAGCGCGCCGACCTGCTGAAGGACAACGGCAGAATCTTCATTGCCCAGGGCAAGGTCATTGACGAAGTCGCTGCCGCCGATGCCCGGGTGGCGGTGGTGGGCAATCCAGCGAACACGAACTGCATGATCGCCGCCTCGCAGGCGAAGCGTCTGCCGGCCGACCGTTTCACCGCCATGGTCCGCCTCGACCAAAACCGGGCGCAAACTCAGCTCGCCAAAAAGGCCGGCGTGGACCTGACCGAAGTGAAGGACATCTTCATCTACGGCAATCACAGCCCGACGATGTTCCCCGCCTTTGCCCACGCCACCATCGGCGGCAAGCCCGCCGCTTCCGTGATCAACGACGACGCTTGGCTGCAGGGACCGTTCTGCGAAACGGTCGGCAAGCGGGGCGCCGCCATCATCGCGGCCCGCGGCGCCTCTTCGGCCGCGTCGGCCGCCAATGCACTCGTGGATCACGTCCGCAGCCTGGTGACTCCCGGCGCGATCCACTCCGTGGCGGTGAAATCCAACGGCCACTACGGCTTCGACGCGAATGTCTGGGCCGGCATGCCGGTCCGCACCACCACGCCGGGCAGTTACGAGGTGATCACCGGCTACGCGATGGACGATTTCGCCCAATCAAAGATTGCAGCGACGAACAAGGAACTGGTCGAGGAACGGGCGTTTGTTGCGGAAATGATCTCCTGAAGCCGGCTCCGCAGGCAGCCCTGCGAACGAAAGGCGGCCGCTCTTGGGCGGCCGCTCTTTCGTCAAGACACCCGGCCTCAATCAGCCCCGGGCCAGTTCCCCGGCAGCCGCTTTGGCAAAATAAGTCAGGATCAGGTCCGCACCGGCCCGTTTGATGGCGAGGAGGGATTCATGTCGGCACTTGGGCAGGTCCAGCCAGCCCAACTGTGCCGCCGCTTGGATCTGGGCATATTCGCCGCTGACTTGATAGGCGGCGAGGGGCAGCCGCGTTTGATTCCGCAGCTCTGTCAGCACATCCAGATATGGACCCGCCGGCTTCACCATGAGCAGGTCGGCACCTTCCTGTTCGTCGAGCAGCGCGTCGGCGATGGCTTCCCGGCGGTTGGCGGGATTGAGCTGATAGGTCCGTTTGTCCAGCGCACGCGTTCCGGCGGCACTGGCACTGCCCACGGCATCACGAAACGGTCCGTAAAAGGCGGAGGCAAACTTCGCGGAGTAAGCCATGATGCCCGTGCCTGTCTGGCCGGCTTCGTCCAGCGCCCGGCGGATGGCTCCCACCCGGCCGTCCATCATGTCGCTGGGCGCCACAAAATCGGCCCCGGCCTGGGCATGCAGCACGGCCATCTGCGCCAGCACACGGACTGTAGCGTCGTTGTCCACATCGCTGCCATCCGCCGTCAGCAACCCGTCGTGTCCGTGAGTCGTGTAGGGATCCAGCGCGATGTCGGTAAACAGCACCAGTTCGGGCACCGCTGCTTTTACCGCCCGGACCGCCCGCAGCACCAGGCAATCGCAGTTCAACGCCTCGGTCGCGTGGGCGTTTTTCCGGTCGGCCGGCGTCACAGGAAACAGAGCCACCCCATGCACGCCCAAAGCCGCCAGCTCGCGGCATTCGATCACGAGATCGACCAGCGATAGCCGGAAAACCCCCGGCATGGACCCTACCGGCTCCGGAGCACCCGACCCTTCCTGCACGAACAGCGGCGCGATCAGGTCGGACGGGTGCAGCCGAACTTCCTGCACCATTTCGCGGATGGCGGAGGTCCGGCGAAGGCGACGGGGACGACGCGGCAGATTCATGGGTCAGTTCCCGGCGAAGCAGCCGCAACCCGAACCGCAGGAATGCTGCGGTTTCGGCATGTCACAGGCGCCGCTTTCGCAGCCCGGCGTGGATTCCTCACCCTTGAGCATGAGAAAGCCGCCCGAAATCAGGCGCCGGACGGGCAGTCCCGTCTCCGGATCGTGCGTCAGCGGTCGATCGTTCATCGACTGCTTCACCTCGAACCGGCGGACTTTGGTCCCGGGGTCTTCGGACACGGTTTCGTAAACGTAGATTGGCATCGCCGAATACTGCCAGTCCGGCGGCACCCCTGCAAACCCGAGGTGACGCCGACTGCGATCGACCAAGCGAATCTGCCAATCCACGAAACAGCGGGCGCGACCGACACGACCCCAAAACCGGAGTCTGAGGAACCATCGGTCCAACTCACCGTCATGGCCGGTTCGTCACGGCGTGAACCCGTCCCGACCGCCGCCGATTAAACATTCTACTTCGCGGCAGGCTTCAGCATCGCGGCGACTTCCTCGGCATCCAGCTTGCCGTCGGCATTCCGGTCGAAGTCAGCCATGCTCGCGCCCGCTCCGCGCCAGAGCCGCAGTTCCACCGCGTTGAGTTTGCCGTCGCCGTTGAGGTCACGGCGCTCCAGCACCGCCTCCGGCGTTTCCGGAGCGGCGCCATCCGCGGGCAAGGCCGCCGACGAAACGACCGGCTCGGACCGCTGTGGCCGGACCTGCAACGCAAGTTCCGCAAACAGGCTGCCGGCATGGTTCTGCTGAAGGCGCGCGAGAAACTGCTCCAACCGGGCCGACTGGTTGAGCCCCACGGAGTCATGGGCGAAAGTCAGCAGGAACAGTGATTCCGCATCGGCCGTCGGCGCTGGCTCACCCTCGGGCGCGAGCAACTCCGCCACCTTGGCGGGCTCGCCTGCAAAGAAGGCATACACCGCGCGTTCTTTGGTCGGAAGCGCAACCAGTCGGGGCGCCAAGTCGTCGTCGGTTAGGGTCTCCGGGGCCCAACGAGCCGCCGGCACGGCAAGCAACGGCACCTTGTCCACGGCCGCTAGGATCGGCGCCCCGGTGCCAGCGACATCCTCCATGCCGACCCAGAGAAAGCGCGGACTGGCCGCAAGACTGCGCACGGGCTGCCCAAGCGGAAACCAACCCACCCAACGGCGTGACCCAAGGTGATACAGCAGCACCCGGCTGCGCCCCGGACCGGTAGGATCGGAACACGCCACCCAGAGCCATTTTCCATCCGCCAGAAGCGCGGTCACCGGCCCCGGGAGCCGGCTGGTCGGACGGACCCAGTTCCCAATCGTGCGCCCCTCCTGTCGGGCACGGGCCCGCCGCGCGCGGTCGCGCATTCGGTCCCGGACACCGTTCATTACGCGCTCATTCGCCTGCCGATAGGCCGCCGCGGTAAGCTGAAATCCCGGAGCGGCCGCGACGCCGAGTCCGCCGGGCACGCGGATGGGCACCGGCGCGAACTGGCTGACCGCCGCCCCTGTCTCCGCATCGACCGAATGCAAACCGGCGTCGCTGCCGATCCAGAATTCACCGGCTCCATTGCCGGCCGCGCACCGGATCTGAGACGGCACCAGCCGCGGTGAACCGCGATCCAGTTCCCCGCCCAGTCTCAGCCAGTTGGGCGAGTGCACATTCCGGGTGACGATGTTGGTGCCATCGCCCGCCAGCACCCACTGTTTGGAAGCCGCAAAGACCTGCCACGGTTCCCCAGCCCGGCCAGCCGGCTTCGGCGCCGGTCCGTTCAGCCGAGAAAAACTCGCCGCCTCGGCCGGCTTGGTGAACAGCAGACCGTTCTCCGCGAACGCCGCGACGGCATCCTCCACCAGCCCCAGTCCGGCAAACTTGCTCGCCAGCAGACCCCGGGCCTGATCATAGCCGATCACGGAAAACGTGTCCGTATGGATGGCCCCGATGCCGCCCGCGGCCGTAAGCCACAGCTGATGGTCGTGGCACAGGAGGTCATTGACGACGTTGTTGGTGATGGCCCCGCGCACCATCTCAAGGCGGTTCGCCTCCGGCGTGAAGACCCACAGCCGCCCCGTGCCGGCCGGCGTGTTGGTGTCGAAGCGCGACCGGACCACCAGCCAGAGGCGCCCGTCGCCAAAGGCCATCCGCTCGACGGCGACTGCCGGCTGCTCCCGGGGGAAATAGGCCGGAGCCGGCCGCGGATTCGGAAACGGCGGAATCCATTCGAACGGCCGCACCACGAAGGCATCGGCCGGCGGCTGGTTGGTCAGTTTCGCCGCCCAACCGCTTTCCGGCACGGCCAACGCGGCGGACATCACGCACAGCAGCAACCGGATTGGATTCACAGGCGGCAACGATGCGAAGCCAGCGGCCCAAACGCAAATCCGCTTCGGAGATTTGGGTAGCGGCCCGAAGACACTTCGAATCCGGAATCCGCGGCCGTCGTTGGCCCAAGTTCGCCAAGTCTTGCCTGTCGCCGTCCGGCCACTAGGTTCCGCGCCGTGGAAATCACCGTGGACACGTTTGCGCCAGAGATGGCAGCGGCGCTCAGGAACTATGAGCGCCATATCGTGTGCCTCGAAAAACTGCCCGAAGACTGCGAGTGCTCGCTCCAGTCCCTGATGAGCAAGGCCATCAACGCCTACCTCAACCGGGCCCCGGAAATGCGTCACGGAATCGCGCTCGACCGACACGTCACCATCATCCTCAGCCAGACGGACGGTCCCCGGCCGCTGTGCGGCATCTACTTCAATCTGCACACGCCCTACACCCGGAAGTGCGTGCCGCAGGCGGAACAGCGGCAGAAGGCCTGAACTTTCCCGATCTGCTGTCCATGCAGTTGCCTCCCGATACCGCCGAACTTTCCAGGCTGGCCCAAGGCATTGCCGCGCAGGTTACCCAGATGCATCCGCTAGCCGGGAAAATCCCCGACCCCACCACCAAAGCCGAGGTGCTGAAGGCCCTGTTTGAAATCACCAAACAGGTCGAGGTCGTCAAAAAGCACCTGCTGAAACTGCAGAAGCGCGACGACTCAGGAGCGCTTTGAAATCAGCCGGCCGAGGGCGCTGACCGCGAACACCAACGGATACAGCCGTTCGAAATACCACAGGCGGGCGAAATAGAGGCCGATCGGTGCCGGCCGTTGCCACTGACCCGATTCCATCGCGGCAATCAGCCATTCACTTCCCTGCTCCACCGTGGCCGCCGCCTCTGAGTCTTCTGCAAGCGCCTCCAGCGCCAGCGAGGTTTCCTCCACCGTGGAAAGAGTCCCAACCGCGCCGCCCCAGCCGCCGTCGGGATTTTGCTGGAACCGAAGGAACTTCCTTCCGCGCTCCCGCAGCACCTCCGCCGTCGGTTCACTTGCCAACGCGATCAGCACTTGGGCGGTTCCATAGACCGGATTTTCCTGCTCCGACGCGGCCTCGTTGCCGAACCAAAGCGGCAACCACGCCCCGTCTGTTCGTTGGCACATTTCCAGGAATTCCAAGGCCCGACGCATCGCCGCGCGGGTGCGTTCTTCAAGTTCCGGCGGCAATTCATCCAGCCAAGCCCGCCAGGACCGCAGGGCATGGGCGGTGAGTTCCGGCGTGCTGCGGTCGAAGGGTAGCGTGCCCCAACCACGGCAAAAGGTCGGGATGCCGCCGTCGCGGTTCTGCAAGCCGAGCAGCCAGTTCACGCCGGCGGCGGCCGCTTCGATTGTGGCCCGATCCGGCTCGCCGAGGCAGCGCAGCGCCAGCAACGCTCCGGCGGTGTCGTCAGCATCGGGCACGCCGCCGGGCAGATCGGTCCATGCCCAGCCGCCGGGCGCGGGCGCGGCGAATTCGGCACGGGCCGCCTCGGCCTGGTCGGCCACGGTCGCGGAATCCAGCTGCCCCCAGCGGAGGCGTTGGGCGGAGTCCGCGGCGGGCGGGGAATCCTGCCAGCGGCCAACGACGAGCAGCGGGCTGGTGTCCGCGGGCGCGACGGGCCGTTCGGCGCCGGCGCGGGTCACGCCGAAGCCGCGCTCCAGCAGCGCGCTGATGGCGGCGAAGCGGTCCTCGGGCGCCACGGCGGCGGCACCGGAGCCTTCGTAAAGCACAACACGCAGGGGAAGATCGGAGAGGGCCATGTTTATCTCATTGATGCTTGAACTTACGTGCTGCGATGGACTGCCGAACAATTCGGAAGACGCCGAAGCTGCACAGGAACCCTGCAACGACAGCGCCTGCCAGCAGAGCGTGGGGGCTCAAAATGAAAGCGGACATCAGCCAAAACAGGAGACCGACGACAATAAAGGCTGTGCCGGAGACCTGAACTTTGACGCCACACTTTGGACAACGAACTGCCTCAATCGCGAACGGCTTCGCCGCTGGAGTCTGCGAGGACTCAACGCCTACTCCGCAGTTGGGACAAAAGTAAGTCTTCATGGCCGCATGTCAGGAAGTGGGCTGGGGGAGGGTGTCGGTGCGTCGGCCACGGTGACCTTGCCGGCGGGCAGGTTCGGCGTGAGTTCGGCCGCTTGGAGCGTGGCGATCACTTCGGCGGCGGACTGGTTGCGCATGTTCACCACCTCGGTGGCCCCCAGCGGCAACGGCGCGTTGGCGGCGGCGAACAGCCACTTCACCGCGCGCGGAAAGCAGGCGGCGATCTTCACCGGTCCGGCCGCGGCGAGGCGCTTCAGCGACGGGTCGCGTCGGGCGGAGAGTTCGCACAGGTCCGGCACCGCCTCGAACGGCAGGTTGGACGCGCAGAGCTGCTTCAGCACCGCCGCCTTCACCTCGGGCGGGACGACCTGGGCGTATTGGCAGTGGCAATAAAGGATGGCCGGCGCGCCGGCGGAAGACTGGCTCATGCGGGAACGAGGTCGGCGTTGGTCACGCGGTGGGTCGGGGTCGGGCGGCCGGGACGGAACTGCTCGGCGTGGTCCAGGCGGGCGACGAGGCCGGACAGGCGCTGCGGCAGGGCGGCCACGGCGGCCTCAACGGCGGCGCGCAAGTCCGCGGGATGGGCTTCGGCGCGCAGGTTGAGGATCAGTTGGCCGGATTCGGCTGGGCCCTCGAGCGTGAGGCTGAGTTCCGGCACATAGTCGCTGCGCACGAGGCTCACGGCGGCGATGTCGCCGAGGCCTTCATCCGGGCTGAAGGTCATCTTGAGGTGGGCGATCTCGGCGTCGCCCAGGCGCTGGCGGAGATCGTCGGCGAGGGCGCGCAGCAGGGCGTTGGCATCGAAGGCCGGGCCGGACACGGCGACGGTCGCGTTGAGCCAGCCGAGCAGCGCTTCGCCCTCCGCGTAGAGGTCGTAGTCCACCGCCATCACCGGTCTCGCCACCTGTTCGCCGCCGAGCACGCGCTCGAACCACGCCTCGACGCCCGCGCCGGTGCGGACGGACACCGCGACGATGTCCTTGCCGGGAAATTCCTCGGCCACCCGGGTGCGGAGCCGCTCCAGCCGGGCTACGTCCAGCAGGTCCGTCTTGGTGATGACCAGCAGGTCGGCCTCCTCGGCCTGCTTGTGCCAGGTGTAGAGCACCTTGTCAGAAAACTTCCGGGCCGGCGCGAGGCCGAAGACCTGTTCCGCGCGGACCGGATCCACCAGCACGCTCAGCGGTGCGACGCGGAAGCGGTCACCGTAAATGCGCCGGAGCGGATAGGTGACCGTCGCGACGAGGTCGGTGCAGCTCCCGACCGGTTCGGCTACGAAGGCGTCGGGCCGGGTCGCGGCGTCGAGCTTGCCGGCGGCATCCACCAGCGAATTGAAGGGCAGCAAAAGCAACCCCCGGCGATCTCCTCAGTGGCGAAGCCACGCGCACGCAGCATGGCGGTGTCCACCAGCTCGCTGCCCTGGTCGTTCGTGATGAGGCCGACGCGCAGGCCGTCGCGGACCAACCGTTGGGCGAGCGCGGCGACGGCGGTGGTCTTCCCGGCGCCCAGAAAGCCGCCGATCATGAAGTAGCGGGCGGTCCCGGCGTTGGAAGAGGCGTTGGCGCTCATGCGGATTCGTCGGCTTTTTGCTTCGCCAAAATGCGGTCGATCGTGGCGTTGAGCAAATCCTGATAGGCATTCAAGTCGAGGCAGCGCGGGTCTGGTTCACCGGTGAATTCGTAGAGCCAGCCGGCGGCGTAGGGATCGCGCGTCAGCGACTCCAGATCCTCCTTCAGCGCCGGATTGCCGCCCACGAAGGTCCCCCGGCCGACGCAGAAGAGATCGCTCACGGCCTTGAAGCCCTCGATGGAGCCGAGGATGTCGCCGGGCTGGACTGCGGCGCCGGCCGGGCGGTCGAACTGCACGTCCACCAGCTCACCGAGCATGCGGAGCGCGAACTTGGTGAAGCCGACCCGCCAGTTGCCGGCGTCGGTGCGCGCAAGCCAGCAATGCGAGGGCGCGTAGAGGTGCGTGACCGGGAGCTGGGTCACGAACATGGCGCGCTTGTAGAGAATCGTGGCGGGCACGGGCATCGGAAGACGGCGTAACGCTAGGGAAACTTCAGCCAAGAGGCAGAGGAAAATCGGCCTTCGCCCCTGCCCTGGCGTCCGCCAAGCTTCGGCCGTGCGTTATTTCGACCACAACGCCACGCATCCGCTCTCCGCCACCGCGCGAGCCGCCTGGCTGGATGCCGTGGAACGATTCCCGGCGAATTCCTCCAGTCCGCACCGCTGGGGCGCCCGGGCCGCGGCCGCCTTGGACGAGGCCCGTGAGAAGGTCGCGGGCTGGCTGGGTTGCCGGCCGGAGGACGTCGTGTGGACTTCCGGCGCGACCGAAGCCAACAACGCCGTGATCCAGCACCTGGCGGCCACAACAACCGGCGCTGTGCTGATTTCGCCGCTGGAACATCCCTCGGCGCGAGTGGCGGCGAAACGCTGGCTGTCGAGGCGGTTGGAGGAGATTCCGGTTTCGCGGGGCGGACTGG
The DNA here is from genome assembly GCA_903910585.1 of uncultured Verrucomicrobiota bacterium. GTDB lineage: Bacteria > Verrucomicrobiota > Verrucomicrobiia > Limisphaerales > UBA9464 > CAIWAH01. The sequence goes on along the minus strand of CAIWAH010000262.1, from coordinate 1,701 downwards.
CGGACGGCACCTGGGTCGCCGAACGCCTCGAACGCGGGGATGTCGGCGCCGTGGTGATCATGGCCGCCAACAACGAAACGGGGGTGATTCAGCCAGGCATTGCGCTTCAGGGAATTCTTGGGCCGCACCGCGCCCTCGGGTTTTGCGATGCCGCCCAGTGGATCGGGAAAATGCCCTGCAACGACCTCGCCAAGGACATCCTGCTGACGGCCTGCGCGCACAAATTCGGGGGGCCGCAGGGGGTGGGTTTCATGGTCTGTCCGACCAGTTTCCAGCCGCTTCTGGTCGGCGGGCCGCAAGAGGACGGTCGGCGGGCCGGCACGGAAAACGTCGCCGGAATCCTGGCGATGGTGGCGGCCCTGGAGGAGCGCCAAGCCGTCTTGGGCGATGTGAACCGCCCGTCGCCGGCTCTCGAAACCCGGCTGGCTTGGCGCGACCGCTTCATCGCGGACCTGAAGGACGCCTTGCCCGGCGTGGAAATCATCGGCGAAGGCGCCGGTCGCCTGTGGAACACCGTAGCCGCCCTGATGCCGGCCGCCGCCGATTGCCGGCGGCGCTGGGTGGTGAAGCTCGACAAGCTGGGCTTCGCCGTTTCCACCGGCAGCGCGTGCGCCAGCGGCAAGGAGCAGCCCTCGCACGTCCTTGCAGCGATGGGTTACCGGACGGACGAAAGCGACCGGATGCTCCGCTTCAGCGCCGGTTGGGACAACAGGGAGGAAGACTGGACGGCACTGCTGGCGGCGATCCGGCAGGCGGCGGCTGAACTGGGGGCGGTTTAACGTCAACGCCGGCGGGTCCGACGGGTCGGCCAAGAATCCTTCTTCTACTTTCCGCTTTGAACTTTGCCCGGGAGCTTTGAGCTTAACCGGGTGCCGCGCGTCAAAGCCGTAACTGGCGAAACCAAGTCTCCGTCCCGCAATGGCGAGATCGTGGGCCTGATCCTGCTGGGTCTGGCCCTGATCCTGGCGCTGTCCCTGTTTTCCTACGACCGCAACGACCTCGCCAAGAACGCTTCCCCGCCCAACGACCCGCTCCACAACCTGCTGGGCCGCCTGGGCGCCTTCCTCGCCGACCAGCTCATGTTCGGGTTCGGCGCCGCCTCGTATCTCATTCCCTTCCTCTGCCTGGCGTTCGGCATCGCGAGCTTCGTGCCGAAACTGGCCTACCTGCGCCGGGGCTGGCGGGCACCCTTGGCCGCCGTGGGCCTGCTGGTCACCTGCACCGGGGTGTTCGACCTGTTCAGCTCCAGCCTGCCGCCGCTGGGCACCAAGGGCAGCGCGCTGAGCGCCGGCGGCCTCTTCGGCCAGCAGCTGAATGCGGCGCTCGTCGTGTATTTCCTCAACCGCACCGGCGCGATCCTGCTCTACCTCGCCGCCTATGCGGTCAGCCTCGTGCTGCTGACGGACTTCATGCTCTGGCATCTGCTCAAGTCGGCGATCGTGCGGGAGCCCAAGACGGAGGACGAGAAGCTCGCCGCCGAGCAGAAGGCGCTGGAAAAGGAATCCAAGCGCCTGGCCCGCGAAGCGAAGTTCCTCGAGGAACAGGCCGCGGCCGAGTCCTCCAAGGGCAAGAAGACCGTCGCCAAGGCGCCCGCGCCTGCCCCGGTCGCAGAATCGGAGGAACCCAAGGTGGACCTCGGTCCGGACCTGAAGCCCGTTCCCGAGCCGAAATTCCAGGACAACAGCCTGCCCAAGGTGCGCG
>CAIWAH010000261.1 GCA_903910585.1 uncultured Verrucomicrobiota bacterium | reverse complement strand
TGTCGCCCGCTTCCGGTTCGCGCCGAAGCGGGCGCATCTTGGCACTTCCCCCGTTGGTTTGCTCCCTCGCCCCGCCGCGGAGCGCGGGGAGAGGGTTGGGGAGAGGGGGCCCAACAAACGGTCGTCGGCTGCTTTTGGGGGCTCCGCCGGCTCAAAGCCGGCGGCACAAAGTGCTGCCGGCATCCTGCCGGCAGGCGCCGTGACAGGGCGCGTTCAAATGTCGCAGGGGAGCGTCGCGGGCTTCAGCTCTGGCCGCAGGCCACCCCCGGCAGCCCCACCTCCACCCATCGTCACCGACCAGACATGCCACCATCTTCCGGCTCGCGCCGAAGCGGGCGCATCTTGGCACTTCCCCGCTGGTTTGCCCCCTCTCCCCGCCTCGTGGCGCGGGGAGAGGGTTGGGGAGAGGGGGCCCAACAAATGGTCGCCGGCTGCTTTGGGGGGCTCCGCCGGCTGGAAGCCGGCGGCACAATGTGCTGCCGGCATCCTGCCGGCAGTCAGCGTGACGGGGCGCGCTCAAGTGTCCGCGGAAAACGATGCGGGCTTTAGCTCTGGCCGCAGGCCACCGCCCCACAGCTCCACTTTCTCCCATCGTCACCGAATGGCGTTGTCGCCCGCTTCCGGTTCGCGCCGAAGCGGGCGCATCTTGGCACTTCCCCCGTTGGTTTGCTCCCTCGCCCCGCCGCGGAGCGCGGGGAGAGGGTTGGGGAGAGGGGGCCCAACAAATGGTCGCGGGTTTTCCAAGCTACCTCCTCTCCCTGGCCCTCTCCTCCACCGCGTGGAGGAGAGGGAGGCGGGGCAGTGCCAAGATGCGCCCCGCCGAAGCTCGCCGACCTCGCCCGACTCCGCTTCACTTCCGCCCATGAGCGAACGGCGTCGGATCGAAGTGTGTGTGGATTCCGTGGAATCAGCCCTGGCGGCCGAAGCCGGCGGGGCGGACCGCCTCGAACTGTGCGCCGCCCTGGGCGAAGGCGGCCTCACACCCACGGCCGGCCTAATGGAGACGGTCCGCGCCGAGGTGAAGCTGCCCATCGCCGCGATGATCCGGCCGCGCGCCGGCGACTTCTGCTACAGCGACCACGAATTCGCCGTGATGCGCCGGGACCTGGCGCTGATGAAGCAACTCGGCGCCGACCTGATCGTGCTCGGCCTGCTGGCCCCGGATGGCAGTGTGGACCGCGAACGCACCGCCCGCCTGGTCGCCGAGGCGCGTCCGCTGCCCGTGACCTTTCACCGCGCCTTCGACGTCGCCGCCGATGCCCGCGCCGCCCTGGAATGCCTCGTCGAACTGGGCATCGAGCGCGTGCTGACCTCCGGCCAGGAAAAGTCCGTGCTCGAAGGGCTCGAACTCGTGACCGAACTGGTCCGGTGGGCCGGCGACCGCATCCTGGTCGTGCCCGGCGGCGGCATCACGGAACGCAACCTGCCGCGCATCCTGCGGGAATGCCGGGCGAAGGAATTCCACGTCTCCGCGAGCGCCACGCGCGACAGCCGGATGACCTACCGCAACACCCGCGTGCCGATGGGCCGGGTGCTCGCGGCCTCCGAATTCGCCGTGTCGCAGGCCGACTCCGGACGCGTCCGGCAGTTCCGCGGCCTGGTCGACACGCTCTGACGGGAAGTGGATTGCTCCAAAGCCGGTTGAAGCCACGCAGCCCTCACGGCGATAGCGCCGACTGAAGCGGCCGAACCGTGAAAGGAGTGCGATCGCAGGGCGGAGGCCTGCAGGGCCGAGAGCGAGTGCCAGCGAACGATTCCGCCGGAGATATCGCGGAGCCGCCCGCTGAAGTCTCCTGCATGCCTTTCCGGTTGGCTGACAGGACGGAGACCGGGAGCGCCGGAGGCGCGGCAGAAAGTTGCCCACGGCGTGAGCCGTGGGGTGCCTGCGGGAACAAGCGCCAGCCCCAGCGGGGCGGCAGAATGCGGGCGTTCGGAGCAAGTGTTCTGTCGCCCGTGCCGGGGCTTGACCGGACGGGCACGGCCCACCCCGGGCTCACGCCCGGGGCTGCTTTCTTCCGGCCCTCCAGGCCTGGGGGCGGTTAACCGGATAGGCGTGGTTCTGGATTTCGTTCAGGAGCTTGGTCCCGCGGGGCCCGCCTCCCGTTCCACATCGTGCTGGGCTGCCGTGGCCGCGTGGTTGTTTCCGCCAAAACCGTGTCCGGCCATTTTGTGTTGGTAAGCCGGCTCGCCCCGTAAGACTCACCCCGGCAAAACCCCAATGAAAACAGGGTTTTCGTGCCTCCCCTGTTTCTTACGAGGCCGCGTTCCAAGGAATCTCGATCCAAGTCTCTCGCGGCGATGTGGAGCGTGTGAACTCATAGATGAAATTCACCGACTCCTCGAGCGGCGCACCACTCTCAGGGTCTGACAACTGGATAATGCGGCAGTCGTAAAGGCCGGGCGAAACAGACAAGATCTGCTCTCGCTCGTGCGCCTCCGGCAATATGACATCGGGAAACTGCGCTGCCATCGTGAGGCTTTCGTAATTGGTGAGGAGCAATCGTCCCTGCGAAGCGGTGATGCTGCCGATGACCTCGCGGAAGCCCGTCGCGCTGGTCGGCTGAAGGGAAACATCGATGCTCCAGAAGTGCTCCATGCCTGTGCCCCAGATGAGCAAGTGCCGCTCGCGCATCTCGTGTGCGAAGTGCTCCTGAATCGTCTCCCACGTCCAGTCGGCGTGGACGAAACCGCGATAGGCGTCCGGGTCAATGATGGCGAGAAACCCTGAATCATCTGTGACCTTGAATGGCATGGGCGTGGTCAAGCGGCCTAACGACTAGAGCTCAGCCACGCCGGACTCGTGACGTGGACCGCGAATGCGGATATGCCAGCGCCATCCGGCGTTGGCTGGAGCGATTGGTTAGGCGGCACGGTCATCTCTTTCTCGATTCTGGCCAATCAAAGTTGACGTTTGGTTTCTCTCCAGCCTGATGTGAAGACACTGCCTCTTTCAGGAGCTTCTTCCAATCAAACTTTTCCTCTCCGGCTTTCGCGGGAACTCGAAAGCGGTATTCTTCATAGCCGCTATAATCAACACTCACCAGCCCCGCTTGAACAAGAGTCTCCTGTGCCCAACCGCCATTGCCGTGGCCATGCAACCAGATGAGCGGAACGCCATCTTTGGAACTGACCGGTTTGTCAGTGTTGTAAATAGAAAAGTAATCCCCGTAGTTCTCGATGTAGAGTTCCAAGAATCGCTTGGCGTTCGCGGCTTGAGCCGCGTCCTTGGGAAGTTGGACACCAAAGAGTCGGCATCGAACTCCATCAATAATCAACTCGCACCCGCTCACGACCGTAACCTTGGGCATTGGAACACGCCAAGATGAAATCTTCTTCCAAGCAGCCGCATTCGTTGACTCTGCCTCTTGCGAACTGCAAATCGAACACAGAAAAGCCAATGTGATCGTGATTGAGATTGCGATGCGTGTCATGGCGTAGTGTCGCCTAACGACCCAAGCTCAGCGACCCGGCGCACGGGAGGCAACGATTGCAACCGCGACGCCCCCGCCGGGTTCGCTGCAGCGCATGGTTAGGCCACGTCATCGTAACGTCCCCTCACACTCTCCCAAAAGCGCCGGATTTCCAATGGTCTGAAAATCTTGCGAATCCGCTTTGGGTGTGTATCGCTGCGCCATACGAACGCCAGCAGGGCGACCACGCTCTGATGCCTCGACAAGTATCGCATCAAACTTCGTGCCCTGAACTGTGATGAAACCATCGTATGCAAAAGCGTAAGCTGTGACGCTGGCAGGCAGCGATGCAACTGCATCTCGTGCCTGTCGCTCGCAGTCCTCCAACATTTCTGCTGCATAGCGGTGAAGCTCTCGCTTCCCATCCTGCTCGGTAATCACGAAAGGAATGAGCGGTCCGCCACTGTCGCGAACTGACTCAACGCCATGGTCGAGCGCAAGAAACACGAGGTCCGCAAACTTCTCACTCATCTCAATCTGGTTGGCTGACATAGCGTGTGCGTAAGTGGTCTAACGATCCAAGCTGAGCGACGGCGCGAACAACTCAAAATCTTATGAAAACAGAACAAACAATCGAGCAACCTGAACCCGCCGTTCGCTCCAGCGCATGGTTAGCGAACCAACCGCCTCTGAGGCGGAGCAATGACGGGAGAAACTGGCTTGGCATCGGGCGCGCGGGGCTCTTGGGTGGCGGTGGCGGACGGCCGGCAGCGTATCCCGGCCAGCCAATGGTGCGCAAGCAAGCCCGTGGGTTAGCTTGGGACCGCAGCCGCCGTGCAAGTCACTGGTGAGACGTGGGCCGGTTCCCGCCGGCCCCGTCATCCCGCTCAGGAGATTGTCCACTTGCCTTTGTGACGCTGCGGGCCGGCCGGCCGCCCCTTCACCTCCAAGCCCCGGACCGTCCCATGTCACCCCGCAAGATTCGCTCCCCGCAGGCCGGCGCCCCGCCGCTGCCCACCCTCCACCCGCACGCCGCCGGGATTGATATTGGCGCCCGGGAGATTTACGTGGCCGTGCCGCCCGGTTCGTGCCCGCGCCCTGTGCGGGCCTTCCCCACGTTCACCGCGGACCTCCTCGCCCTGCGCGAGTGGCTCCGGGAGTGCGGCGTCACCACGGTGGCGATGGAGTCCACGGGCGTGTATTGGATCCCGCTCTTCCAGCTCCTCGAGGCCGCCGGGATCGAGGTCTGCCTGGTCAACGCGCGCCACTGCCAGAACCTGCCCGGCCGCAAGACCGACGTGCAGGACTGCCAGTGGCTCCAGCACCTCCACGCCGTGGGCCTGCTGCGGGGGAGCTTCCGGCCCGCCGGCCAGGTCTGCGCCGTGCGCGCCATCCTGCGGCACCGCGACGCGCTGGTGCGCGGTGCCAGCCGCTGCGTGAGCCACCTGCACAAGAGCCTCACGCAGATGAACGTGCAGCTCCACCACGTCATCAGCGACCTGACGGGCGTGACGGGGCTGGCCATCCTCGAGGCCATTCTCGCGGGCGAACGCGACCCGCAGAAGCTGGCGGCACTCAAGGACCACCGGATCAAGGCCAGCCGCGAGGTCATCGCCAAAAGCCTGCAGGGCGACTGGCGGCCCGAACATCTCTTCACGCTCCGGCAGACCTACGCGCTGTGGCGGCAGCACCAGACCCTGATCGCCGAGTGCGACGCGCAGATCGAGCAGATGCTCCGGGGCTTTGACGCCCGCGCGGACGGGCCGCCGGCGGCGGCGGCGAAGACGAGCCACCGGAAGCCGCAGCGCAACGAGCCGCAGTTCGACGCCCGCACCGAATGCCACCGGGTGCTGGGGGTGGACCTGACGGCGGTGCCCGGCTTCGCCGCGCCGACCGTGCTGACCCTGGTGGGCGAGCTCGGGCCGGAGTTTGCGGCGAAGTTCCCGACGGCGAAGCATTTCGGGAGCTGGCTGGGGCTGTGTCCGGACAACCGGATCACCGGCGGGAAGATCTACCGTGTGAAGACCCGCGACGTGAAGAGCCGCGTGGCCGAGGCCTTGCGCCTGGCGGCGCAGAGCCTGTGGCAGGCCAAGAACTACTTCGGTGACTTATACCGCCGGTGGAAGGCCCGGCTGGGCAGTCCCAAGGCCATCACGGCCATGGCGCATAAATTGGCGCGCATCCTCTGGCATCTCCTCAAGTTCAAGGAGCCGTTCAACCCCGAGGTCTTCGCCCAGGCCGAGGAGAAGCTGAAACGGAAGCAGCTCGCCCGCCTGCAAACCCTGGCCGCCAACCTCAACTACCAGCTGGTGCCCAACCCATGAAACCCAACGGCTTGCGCGGGTAGTTTCTCAGGAGGCG
>CAIWAH010000260.1 GCA_903910585.1 uncultured Verrucomicrobiota bacterium | reverse complement strand
GAATCGCTGGCGGAATTGCGTGCGCTGCATGCGGGCGCACCGGAGCCGGCGGTGTGGACGGAATTCTGCCACGCGCTGCTGAACGTGAACGAATTCATCTACGTAAAATGAATCTTCCGCTTCCCCGCCTTTCCCGCCGTGCCCTGCTGCGTCAGGCCGCCAATGGCTTTGGTGCGGTCGCAATGTCCGCGCTGTTCGGTGGCGTGGCCCGGGCGGCGGTCTCTGGAGCGGGCACGACGCGAACGCCGCATTTTCAGCCGCGGGCGCGCAACGTGATCTTCCTCTTCATGGAGGGCGCCGTGTCGCAGGTGGACAGCTTCGACTACAAGCCGCGCCTCGCGCAGCATCACGGGGAGAATCCGCGCACCGCCATCGGCAAGCTGGAGAAAACGCAGTTCGAGCAGATCGGCACGGTGATGAAGTCGCCGTGGAACTTCGCCCAGCACGGCCAGAGCGGACTCTGGATCAGCGACCTGTTCCCGCAACTCGCGCGGCGGGCCGACGATCTGTGCGTGATCCGTTCGATGACTTCGGTCTTTCCCGAGCACACCAGCGCCAACTATTTCCTCCACAGCGGCCTCGGCTTGCAGGGCCGGCCGAGCATGGGCGCGTGGGTTTCCTACGGCCTCGGCAGCTTCAACGACAACCTGCCCGGCTTCATCGTGCTGAACGGCGGGCAGATTCCTTCGGGCGGCCTCGACTGCTTCGGCAGCGGCTTCCTGCCGGCGAGCTTCCAGGGCTCGTTGCTCAACGCCAACGGCACGCCGCTGGCCAACATCGTTCCGGGCGAGAAGGCACCGGCGCAGCAGCTGGCGAAGCGCCGGTTCGCGGACCGCCTCAACCGCCTCGCCCTCGCGGAATCGGGCGGTAACGACGCCCTGGAAAGCGCCATCGCCAACGCGGAACTCGCGGCCCGGATGCAGGTGACGATCCCGGAACTGCTCGATCTGGCCGGCGAATCCGAGTCCACGAAGCGGCTCTACGGACTGGATGCGCCCTACGAGCACACGCGCACCTACGCGCGACAATGCCTCATCGCCCGGCGCATGGTCGAGCGCGGCGTGCGCTTCATCGAGCTGACCATTCCGATGGTGGACGGGTTCTCGCGCTGGGATGCCCACGGCAATTTGGTGAAGAACCACGGCGACAACGCCCGCGCCGTGGACCAGCCCATTGCCGGTCTGCTCGCCGACCTAAAGGCGCGCGGACTGCTGGATTCCACCCTGGTGGTCTTCGCCGGCGAATTCGGCCGGACGCCGTTTGCGCAGGGTTCCGACGGCCGCGATCACAACGAGTTCGGCTTCAGCGTCTGGCTGGCCGGCGGCGGCGTGCGTCCGGGCATGGCCTACGGCGCGACGGACGAATGGGGTTACCGCGCCGTCGAGAACCCGCTGGAGATTCACGACCTCCACGCGACGATGTTGCATCTCCTGGGCATGGATCACACCGCGCTCACCTACCGCTTCGGTGGCCGCGACATCCGGCTCACAGATGTGCATGGGAATGTGGTGCGGGACATTCTGGCATGACTTCCCCAAGGATTAGCGGACCGGAGAGAGAATCTGGCTTCAGCCAATGCCGGTCACACTGCGGCGGTCATCGGGCTGAGTTATGAGCGGAAGCCCCGGGCGGCGCATGCTTCCGACACCCGGAAGCCGTCCGGAAAAAGAGGTGCCGGCAAAGCCCAACAACGATTAACCAGTGTGTGTCCAACCAACTCTCGGGCCCTGCCGGCGACCGATGGCTACTCTGCTTTTGGCTGAAATCAAATGGTATTCGTCCGTTTGATGGCGAACAGGCAACATCTTGACACCGTTCTGACAGGCCGGCGTCAGGCGGTGTCCATGGCCGGTGCGGATGCCGCGGGCAGGCCCCGGACCAGTTCCGGAAACCGGCAACCGGTGCAGAGCGCATCCGCCCGATTGCAGAAGTCGCGGGTGATCTGGAGCAGACCCTGTTGGGCGGCCGCTGTCCGGGGCAGCCGCGGCCGGGCGGCGCCAAACAGGCGGGCCCGCGCCAGTTTCAGCACGGCATTGTCCTCGCCGGCCGGCCAGGCGAAGTGCCGGCGGGTGATTTCGGCGATCAGGCCGACATTGCCTCCGGCGACGGCGCGGGCGTGAAGCCAAGGCAGCACCACGTTCAGCGCGAGATCGGTGAGCCGGGGCAGTCCGAGCAGCGACTGCGGTTTCGCGAGGCGCGGCGAACGCAGCGTCCAGTGATGGCTCCAGAATCCGGCCTCCTCAATCCGTGGCGTGAGCCGATTTGCCAGGGACTCCGCGAAGTGATCGGCCGCCGGTGTTTCCAGCCAGCGGACAATGCTTTCCGGAAGAGCGCCGTCGGCCATCCAGCGGGCGGCCAAGGCCAGCCGGCGTTGGGGATGGTTGGCCGGTCGCAGGCCGCCGAACTGCCACAGGCTGGCCGGCAAGGCATGGGCGGCCCAGGTGTCACGCTCGCGCCACCAGATTTCCCAGAGCTGCCGGACGTAGGCCGCGTTGTCTCCGGCAGGCAACTGCGCGGGCAGGAGGCCCGCCAGCCCCAGCAGCAGCGCTTCACCCAGCATCGGATTACCGCCGCCGAGCCGGTTGGCTTCCCCGAGCACCTCGGCCAGTCGTCGCATGGGCCAGGTGTTGTGACGGTAGCCCAACGCCGTGAACAGCCCCTCCCACAGGGCGGAGTTCCAGCCGGCCTGCCGGGCCCGCCGCGCGAACTCTCCGGCCTTGCGCTCCAAACGCACCTGCGCCGCCTGGTTCAACAGCCCGGTCAACTGGGCCGCCGACAACTTTGCCAGCGGGGCGCAGCATTGTCCCAGCGTCGGCGCCGGGAGTTCCGGAATGGCCTCACCATCAAGCCAAGGCGCGAGTTCCGCCAACGGCGCTTCCAGGAATGGTGCCAGCGCCAGCACCGGCGGACGCAGATCCCGCGCCGGCGAATCCCAGACCACGTGCAGGACGACCTCTGCGTATCGAACATTGCGGTCGTGGCCATGGCCGCGCCAGCCCCCGACGCCGACGTCGATCTCCACGTCGCCCGAGACCGGCGGTTCCTCGGCGAACTGGATCACCGCCCGTTGGAAGTCCGGCCCGGGTCCGCGATTCCAAAACCCGGGATGCAGCACCTGCACGGACCGGCCATCAAGTCCCCGGAGCTCGCCCCGCCGCAGTCGTTGGTGCCGCCAGATTTGCTGCAGCCACCGCTCCGGGGGTGTTCCCTGGCCTTCGAACGCCGTCGCGGGACCGAGGCTTTCCCGCTGCCATCGGGCGTAGAGGGCGGCGGGCAGCGTGGTCATGCGACAGCGGTTTCCCGAGGACGCGCCCGGACGTCAAGCCGGCACTCCGGCAGGGCGGGAAATTCATGTTCCCCCGCCGCCCCGGCCCGCTAGGCTGACGCCCTCGACATGAAGCAGAAAGCCTACGCCGCCGCCGGCGTTGACATTGATCTCGGCAACCAGGTCAAAAGCACCCTCCCGCAGTTGCTCGCCTCCACGCACCGCCGCGAGGTGCTGGGCAAAGTGGGCGGGTTCGGCGGCCTGTTCGCCCTCAACGTGAAGAAGCACCGTCAGCCGGTGCTTGTCAGTTCCGTGGACGGCGTGGGCACCAAGCTCAAGATCGCCTTCGCCATGGACCGCCATGACACCATCGGCGAGGACCTGGTGAACCACTGCGTGAACGACATCGCGGTGCTCGGCGCGGAACCGCTTTTCTTCCTCGACTACCTCGGCACCGGCAAGCTGGAGCCCCATGTCTTCAAGGAGATCATCGCCGGCTTTGCCCGCGGTTGCGCCGCGAACAACTGCGCGCTGATCGGCGGCGAGACGGCCCAGATGCCCGGCTTCTATCAGGCCGGCGAATACGACGTCAGCGGCACCATCGTCGGCGTCGTGGACAAGACGCGCATGCTGAACGGCCAGAAGACCGTGAAGCGCGGCGACGTGCTGATCGGGATCAAGGCGAGCGGCCTGCACACCAACGGCTATTCGCTCGCCCGGAAGATCTTCTTCGAGACCCTGAAGCTGAAGCCCAAAAGCAAGGTGGCGGAGCTCGGCAACACCATCGGCGACGAGCTGCTGAAGGTGCATGTCACCTATGGCCCGCTGGTGCAGAAGCTGGTGAAGAAGTTCAATAAGGTTGGCCAAGCCGACACGGTGAAGTCCTTCGCGCACATCACCGGCGGCGGCTTCGTGGACAACCTGCCCCGCGTGCTGCCGGCGAAGCTCGACGCCGTGGTCCGCAAGGGCACGTGGGACATGCTGCCGATCTTCCGGATGATCCAGGCCAAGGGCGGCGTGGACGAGGCCGAGCTCTACCAGGTCTTCAACATGGGCATCGGCATGGTGGCGATCGTGTCCGCGGACCAGGCCAACGCGGCGCTGAAGTTCATCCGCGGCGAGAAGCACGACGCCTGGTTCATCGGCGAAATCACCCAAGGGACGGGCATCTGCCGGGTGGAATGATGGACCGGCCCGCCCTCCAGGAAACCGGCCAGCTCGACCGCGACCGCACGTTTCGCTCGGTGATGATCGTTTCGTCGGCCCTCGGGTCGGGCTGCCTCATCGCCTCGCTGACCATCGTGCGGAGCGGCCCGGCCGGGCTGGATTTCGCGTGGAGCAACTGGGCGATTCCCGCGTTCGTAGTGGGGGCCGTCATCGCGGTGGCGTTCTGGCGCCTGGTCTTCCGCCTCGCCGGGGGGACAACCGATGAGGCCTCCGCGCGACGGAAGCTTCATTTCGCCTCGGCCGGGCTGATGCTGGTCGCGTTCGGCGCCTTCCTTTATCCGCTTCGCTTCGTCTCCCCCGGACGGCGTTCGGATGTCCTCATCGGGCTGTTCATCGCCGTTATCGCGCTCAGCACGGTGGGATTGCTGATCCGCACGGTGGTGAAATGGCTGGAATCCGAGGCCGACCATCCGGACGGCGACTGAGCTTCCGCCCACCGGGTGGACACCCGCGTCCTGCGCCGGGACAAGTTCTAGGCCACGGCGAGCGGCTTCCAGTAGCTGGCCAGGTCCTCGGTCGGCGCCACCGGCAGCACCCCGGCGACGAGCGGTTCCTGCGGATTGCGGAACT
>CAIWAH010000259.1 GCA_903910585.1 uncultured Verrucomicrobiota bacterium | reverse complement strand
GGAGGAGCGAACAAAGGTAGTGCGTCGGCGATTGTCCCTGAACAATGATCCACCCCGCCCTCCAATCCGCCGCCTTCCTTGCCGATGTCGCCACCGCCCGGCAATCGCCGGAGCAACTGCACCTGTGGTGGCTGGGCCAGTCCGCCTTCCTGGTGCAATGGCAGGGACGGCACCTGCTGTTTGACCCGTATCTGTCGGATTCGCTGACGCGGAAATACGCCCAGACCGACAAGCCGCACGTCCGGATGACCGAACAGGTCATTGCGCCGGAGCGCCTGGATTTCGTGGAAGTGGTCACATCGTCCCACAACCACACCGATCACCTCGACGCGGAGACGTTGAAGCCGCTCGCGCAGGCGAATCCGGGCCTGGTCATGGTCTGTCCCGAGGCCAACCGAACGACGGTGCGCGAACGCTCCGGCCTGCCCGATGAACGGATCGTTGGGCTGACCACGGCCGCTCCCTCGCCCCGCAGCGAAGCGCGGGGAGAGGGCAGGGGAGAGGGGCTGCCCCTCGTGTTGCCAACCGCTCCGGAGAACATCTCCTCTCCCCGTCCCTCTCCTCCACTCCGAGTGGAAGAGAGGGGGAAGATGGGCGCGACCGGAAGGCGCCCCGGCACTCTGCACTCCGTCCGAATCGGCCATTGGGAAATCCATGCCATTCCCGCTGCCCACGAGGCGTTGGACACCGACAAGGAAGGCCGCCCGATTTACCTCGGCTTCGTCGTCCGCGTGGGGCCGTGGACGCTCTACCACTCCGGCGACACGATTCTGTTTCCCGGCATGGCGGACCTGCTGAAGCCATTCCGCGTGGACGTCGCGCTGCTGCCGATCAACGGACGGGCGCCGGAACGCCGGGTCGCCGGCAATCTGTGGGGACAGGAAGCGGCGCAACTCGCCGCCGCCATCGGTGCACGCTGCGTGATTCCCTGCCACTACGAGATGTTCGAGTTCAACACGGCGTCGCCGTCCGAGTTCGTCGAAACATGCCACTTCCTTGGGCAGCCGTGTGCCGTGCTGCGGGCAGGCGAGCGTTGGTCGCTGGCCAATCCTTCCCGCTAGTCGGTCCGGTCACAGGGGAACCAGCGGGCGGTTGCCGCAATCAGCACAGCCGGTGCCGCGCTCGGTGAACTGGCTTTCGCAGCGTTCGCAATGACGCACGTTGACCGGTTCGGACGGCGGCAGCGGGCGGGCCAAGGCGGCGACATTCACCCCCTCGGTTTTCAGGAAGCGCTCCACGGCGGCCAGTTCCTGCTCCCGGAACCAACGCGCGGCAGCCAGCGCAGCCGGGTGGTCACCCGGAAACTCCGGTTGCGACGGAAACCGCAAGTCGCGCCAGACGCGGCGGGCCAGTTCTTCCGCGGTGGTCCGCGGCAACAGGACAAAGGCGCCCGTCAGCGGGTGGAACCGTTCGAGCGCGGATCGGGCGAGCACATCCACGGCCCGGACCGCCGTGAACGGGGCCAGCGCCACCAGTATCCCGAGACGAAAGCGCTCGTCGCCGGCGGCGGGAAAAAGTGCGCGGTGCGCCCGCAGGAACCGCCGGGTGGTGATGACCACCAGCAGCACCAGCGCCGCGAGCGCCGGCCACAGCGTGGGCAGCAGCCCGAACCGCCAGAAGGCCAGCGGCGCCACGACAAAGAGCAGCGCGAACAGCGCATTGGCAAAGCCCCGCACGGATCGGTCGGCGGCCTCGAATTCCGCCCGGCGCCGTTCCAGGGCGGAACGGTCGAAGGCGGCGGCCAGATCCTCGGCCAGCCGGGTCTGTCGGTCGGCGGGCTTGAGCGAGGCCAGCCGATTGAGCACTTCCGCCCAGCGCAACGGTTCGTAGGGCGAATCGCTCTCCCAGAAGCGCTCGCCATTGATCAGCAGACGCCGGTGCTCGGTCTCGACAGTCTTCAGTTCGTCCCAGCGCACAAATCGGCCGGTGAACCGGGGCCGGCCCTGGCCAGGGAGCACTTCGGACGTGCCCGCGAGAATGCCCTCGGGTGTCAGGGCGAACGGCGGGGCGCGAAAGACGTGGCCGGTGCCCAGCGGGGGCAGGGGCCACAGCCAGTGCAGGTCACCCCGGTCGTTGGCCAGCACGCCGGAGTGAAACGCCGCCTGCCAGCGAGAGCCCGCCAGCCGCCGAAACAGCGCGCCGCCGCGTCGGACCCAGCACAGGCACTCGCTCAGGTAAAGCAATGCGAGGATGAGCAGGAACGACTGCTGGTCAGACATGATCCGGACGGGCGGAGATCACCGCGGAACGGTTGGGAAAGCGGAGGGCGGACCGGGGACTCACTGCATCCCGCCATCCGAGGGGCGTCGCTTGCCGGTGACCAGG
>CAIWAH010000258.1 GCA_903910585.1 uncultured Verrucomicrobiota bacterium | reverse complement strand
GTTGCCACCCGCCGGGCCCCGGACTATAGCAACGCCGGCTTTCCGACCGCGGGTGTGGTTCAATGGTAGAACGTGGGCTTCCCAAGCCTGAGACGAGGGTTCGATTCCCTTCACCCGCTCCAACCCCCAAAAACGCCAATTTTCCGAAGGAAAACGCATAGTCACAATTTTTCAGGCACGCGCATAGTCACAAAAGTGGCATATAGGCGGTCGAAAAAGCGGGCGGAAAGCGGCTCCAAGTGACTGTGGTAACCGGACCTGTTCGGTCCGCGCATGGGCATCAAAAAGTGAGTCCGAACCGATGGCGGCCGCGCCGGAGGAAGTGAACTTCCCATCTGGACTTTGACCGGCAAACCGGCGCCCCGGCGAGGAGTTGCAACACCGATCTGGTCGCCAGGTATGACGAGCAAAACTGCGACCCGTCGGCGTGAGAATGTTAACCGACGGTGCGTGCCCCGTTTCCACCCATGCTCGTGGTCTTACCCAGCCAGTCTTCGCCGGTAGAAATCACTACTCAGGTGCGCGTGCCTTTGGATGGGGATGGCGATCGGTTGGCGGTCCCCCACGGGCGGACTTCGCCAGGGTGGAAGCGACCGCCGCCCGCTCACCCGGCACGGCCTGGCTGCGCGACAGGGAGGACGCTCTCACCGCCTCGTCATTGCCCGGGCACGTCGGTGACCATCCCTGGCACGCCTCGCGGAAATCCGCCGAGAGACGGTGGTCGTGGCACCATGGGTATGACTCGAACGGCCGTTATAGCTGACAGATATCGATTCGTTGACTGACATAGCGGACGTTATCCCAATGCCGACCGCTGCGGAACTCCCCCTGCCCGCTCTGCAAGTCCTGCGGAAACTGGGCCGAGACCTGGCGCTAGCCCGGCGTCGCCGGGGAATTTCCACGGCCGACATGGCCGCCCGCCTCTTCGTCAGCCGTGACACCCTCTGGCGCCTGGAACGGGGTGATCCGTCGGTGGCCATTGGCACGTTGGCCAGTGCGGCGTTCATCCTCCAGCTCCATGAGCGGATGGGCCTGTGGGTAGAACCGAGCACCGACTCGCTGGGCCAGAGCCTCGACGAGGCGCGCCTGCCGAAACGCATCCGGAGGGCCGGGCCATGACGGTCGAGGTGCATGTCGAATGGAACGGGGAGATCCGCCGGGCCGGCAGCTTGCATCCCGCCGGTCGCGGTCCGGCCGTCACGTTCGTTTACGCCGACGAATGGCTGCGGGCGCCGGATGCGTTCGCCCTTGATCCGACGAATCTCCCGCTGCTGTTCGGCGCCTTCCAGGACTGCGATCCCGACAGCTGGGGCCGGCTGCTGATCGAACGTGCCGTCCGGCGGGAGGTGTTGCCGCGCCAAGCCTATCAGGACCTCGACTTCGTTCTCGCCCTCGACGACGCGTCCCGGATCGGCGCGCTGCGGTTCCGGCGGTCCCCGGATTCACCCTTCCTGGCGGCGTCCGGGGGCCGGATTCCGCCGCTGGTGCAACTGGCCGCGGCTCCCCGCTTCGGTCTCCGGCCCGAGGTGGTCAGGGCCGATCTCGCCGGACTGGTGGCGGCCGTGGGCGAATGGCGGGCCGTGGGCCGGCAGTTGGGGCTGAAGGCGGGGACGCTGGCCGCCTACGAGTCCGCGTTTGAACATCCCCTGATGGACGAGGCCCGGCGGCTGAGCGGGGCTTGATCCTGCGGCCCTCAGCCTGGGGTCGATTTCGCCCGCGCCTGCTGCTTCCGTTCCTGGATTCGGCGCAGGTTTTCCCGGTGGATCTGCTCGCGGTCGTCGCCCGTGACCGTCGGCGGCTCGGGCGCGGCCTTGAGCGGTTCCGCGGCGCCGGCAACGGCCGACCGGCGGAGTTCGGCTTCGCCGAGTTGCCGGATTTCCCGGAGAAACTGCCGGCAGGTCAGAAACTGGACCCGGCGCCGCTGCTCCGCACTCGCGCGGGATTGGAACAAGGTCTCGATGGCGCGGCGGCGGACGGTGGCATCGCACACCAGGAACAGCGGATCGTAACCGGCTTCCAGAATGCGGAACAGGTTCGTGACTTCCAGCTCCTTGGTGGATGTGTAGGAAATCTGGCAGGCAACCCGCACATTGAGGAGGCTCAGCACCAGATCGATCCGGGTGAGGCCGCCGAGAATGTTCACCTCCGGCGTATGGCTGAACTGCCACCCTCCGGCCTGCTGGATAATCGTGGTCTTGATCGCTTCGGATTTGGCGGACACAGCCGCGGCAGTCAGGGGTGGGTCGGTCAGGTCGTCGGTCCCGATTGGGGTGGGAGCTTCCCCGGTCTCGGCGGACACCGAAACCGGGGTGGCGGCCACCGCCGGCAACGCCACCGGCGGTTCCGGGGCGACTTCCGTAGGGACCACCGCTTCCGAAGCCGTCGGCACGACCGGTGTTGCCTCCTCCGCCTCCTTCCCCCGCGCCAACTTTGCGAACGGGTCGACCTTGTCCCGTCGGGGCGGGATCTGGCGGCGCAGCTCGGCGAGCTGCGCGCGGATCTCCGCCCGCGGAGTGCAGTAACGCGCCCGGGTGCGCGCCAGGATTTCGGGATACACCTCCGCGTAGGTCCGGGGCGGGGTCGGCACGAAGAGCGTCTCCAGGTTGAACGCGGTGTCCCGCGGGCCGAGCCTCGCGATGGCCTGCCGGTCCGGCAGGTTCATCAGGTCGGTGGGGCCGAACCCGGCGAACTCGTCGGCCAGCTTGCGGGCATCCTCGCCGTCCACGCGGAAGCACACCCGGGTCGCGCAGCTGCCCAGCACCGCGCCGCGGACACCGTCCTCCGGCCGCAGCTGCCCGAGGTGCTGGTGCGCCAGCGTGAGCCCGAGCCCATACTTGCGCGCGCCGGTCAGGATCTCCGCCACCGTGCCCGTGAGCAGCTCGGCCGCCTCGTCGAGGATCAGGAAGTAGGGCGGCCGTTCCGCCGGGTTCCGCGCCTGGCGGGCGATGGCCGTCTGGTGGAAGCGGGCCACCAGCAGGCTGCCCAGCAGGAAGGCGTTCGTCGCGCCGATCTGCCCCTTCGACAGGCGGGCCAGGAAGATCTTCCCCGAGTCCAGGATGTCCGCGAAGTCGAGCCGGTTCGCCCGCTGCCCCAGCAGGTGCAGCAACGACTCGTAACGCAGCAGCTCGTCCAGGCGCGTGACGATGGAGCCCACCGCGCTGCGGTTCGCCAGCGACGCCTCGTGCTCCCAGTAATGCAGCACCTCCCCGTGCGTCACCGACTTCAGGAAGGCCGTGCGGAACGCCGGGTCCACCAGGAAGCGGCGCAGCTCCGGCAGCGTGCCGCCCCGTTCCGAATGCAGGAACGCGAGCACCGCGTTGCCCAGGAGCGACGACATCTGGTCACCCCAGCCCGAGGTGTGCCGCTTCATCACCGCGATGAAGTCCGTCGCCCGCAGGTCCCGCTCGCGGCCGGACCCCGGTGCCAGCGGATTGAAGGCCACGGCGAACTCCTCGTCCGCCGGGTCGAAGAGCACCACGTCGTCCCAGCGTTCCGGCGGGATGTGCGGGATCAGCCGGTCGATCAGGTCCCCGTGCGGATCGATCACCGCCACGCCGTGGCCGAAGGTCAGGTCCTGCCAGGCCATCAGCCCGAGCAGCGTGGACTTGCCGCTGCCCGTGGCGCCGAGCACATGGCAGTGCTGGAGCCGGAGGCGATCCGGCAACCACACCGCGCGGGACTCGCCCTCATGCTCGTTGTCCCCGAGGAACACCGCCTGCTCGGCCGAGGTGAACATGGCGGGCACCGCCCGCGTCTTCCGCACCACCCGGCGGAGCAGCGACGAACGCACTTCCGCCGAGGGCGGATGCGCGAGCGTCACCAGCTCGTCCACGTTCAGCAGCATGCCGCTGCGGCGCGTGCGGCGGAGGAACAGGTCGCCCAGCTGCTCGTCCACCGTCACCGGCTCGGGTTCCAGCGGCACTAGCGCGTTGCCGTCCGGCGCCGCCAAGGTTCGGAACCCGCCCGTCAACGCCTCCAGCAACGCGGTGGTCACCGGTTCGTCCGGCCCGGCAGCGACCACGCGCAGGACGACTGCATACAGCGGGGCCGCCAGCTTCGCCCGGGCGCGCGTCACCAGCTCCGGATCATTCGCGAAGAACGGCCGGCCGTCGCTGAGCGTGACCGCCCGCAGCACCGACGGCGCCCACGGCGCCCGGGTTGGCGTGAGCAACACCTGGATCAGGCCGAACCGTTCCGGGGGCAAGCGGTCGAGCGCTCCGCACAACGCGACCCACGGATCCGCGGCGAGCGCGTCCAGCGCCCGGAGCGGCACCATGAACTCATGCTGCAGGCCCAGCTCCGCCACCTGCAGCTGGACCGCACCCGCGCCGAGGAACCGTTCCCGGAGGAAGCCGTCGCGCCGGGTGACCACCGCCTCCGGGAAGAAGGCGCGGAACTGCTGCGCCACCGCTTCCGCCGCACTCGCGGGCACCGCCAGCTGGAACACCGTCTCGGCCGAAGTCCCCACCACCTCGAAGGCCAGCGGGCCGGCCAGGCCGCTGACGCAGGCGAGGAACAGCCCGAAGCTGTCCGGGTCCGGCTGCGCGGAAGGCGGCAGCGCGAACTGCAGCTCCGCCCACGCCGCCACCGGTTCCGGCGGCGGGGGCGCCGGCTCGGCCGGTTCGGGTTCCGGGGGGCGCACCGGCTCCGGCTGGGTTCCGAACAACCGGCCCAGTCCCCGGGCGAGCGTGCTGCCGAACGTCTCCACCCGGCCGTCGTCCACCGTCAGGCTGGGCGGCACGAGGTGGCCGGGGAACTCGACGAAGGGCGGCTCGAGACCCACGGGTTCGGGCCAGGTCAGCGCGCCGCGGCCGCGCAGTTCCCAGCGGTAGAACTGCCGCGTCAACGCCAGCGCGACCTGCCGGCCGGGCGGGATCATGACCCCGTCGGCTGACCGCCGACCGGCCGCATCGGTTGGGTGTCCTCGAGCCCGGCGAGCACGCCCTGCACGGCGCGGCGCACAAGCCCGGTGAACGCCTGGTGCAAGTCCTGCCGGTAGAACGTGTCCGGCCGGAACCAGCGCAGGTAAAGCGGCCCGAACACCGGCAGCTCCGGCAACTGCTCCGCGAACCACCCCTCCGAGGTCTTCGCATACCGCGCCACCGACCACAGGAAGGTCACGGCCAACAGCAGGACCACGACGGCCTGGAGCAACGTGAGCGCGACCAGCAACGCCCCGCTGAGACCCGCGAAGAGACTGAACGCGACCAGGTAGTGGAGCCAGCGGACGTGCGGGAAGCGGTCCACGCTCCGCACCGACACGAACGTGCTGACGCCGACCGGCGCGACACAGACCAGGAACTCGGAGAACTCGCGCCGGATGCTCAGGTAGAGCCGGTCCGCGCCGAGCGGTCCGGCCTCGGGCAGTGGCCGCGTGGTCAGCTTCGCGCCGGGCACTTCCAGCCGCTCCACGGCGGCGGCCAGCGCCTCGTAGACCGCGGACGCGGCGATGGCGCGGTCGGGGTGCAGCTCGAACGTCTCCAGCTTCACCTGCGGCGGCGGGCCGTGCCAGGCGAGCAGCAGCCGTTCCCACGGCGTGGGTTCCTTGGGCTGGCCGAGCTCGACCAGCAGCAGGGCCGTCTTCTTCGGGGCATCGGGGTTCATGGGGTGAGGGCGGTGAGAGGTTGGCCGAGCTGCCGTTCGAGGTCCGCCCGGAACCGGGCGTTGGCCTCGGCGACCTTTTCGCGGGCGTAGTCGGGGCGGTTGAGGAACATCTGCGGCGACAGCGGCACGCCGAAGTTGCCCTCGTAGGGCTCGAAGAGGCGCAGCTGCCAGCGCACCTGCGTCTCGCCCGGCCGCACCTCGACGAACTGGAGCACCGCCTCATCCGCCGCCAGGCCCCGGGACCCGAGCAGGACATAGCGTGTGGTTGCGTCGGGCCGGCCGACGTTTACCTGTTTCCAAAGGCACTTCGGGTCCGCCAGCACGCGTTTCAGCGCGTCCTCCACCGCCGCGAGGTCCAGCGTCGTGCCCAGTTCGGTGACCGGGAAGAGCGCCGCGTGCCGGCCCTTGGCGGCGGACTCGCGGAAGGCGGTCCCGGCGGACTGCCGCCGCTGGCGCAAGGCCTGTTCGGCCGCCGCCGTTTCCGCCCGGCTCCGGGCGGTTTTCAGTTCGCTCCCCAACCGCTCCAGGTCCGCCTCGGCGGCCCCGAGCGTCTTCGCGTTGGCCAGCAGGGTGTCCGCTTCGGTCAGCCGGCCGTTCCGCACGGCCTCCTCCACTTCAGTCACCGCGCGCTTCACCTGGGCGGCGCGATCTTCGGCGGCGGCAGCCGCCTGCCGTTCGGTCACCTGCTTCCGCACCGTCTGGGCCGGGACAAAGCCGGGCTGTTCCCGTTCCGCTTCGTCGAGCAGCCGCAGCGCGACGGTGAAGTCCCGCCGGTTGGCGGCGTCCGCCGCGGCCTGCACCGCCGCCCCCGCCTTCGCCGTGGGCAGCAACGCGAGCGCGTGGGTCTCGCCGGGGAGGGCTTGGAGCGCTGCCGTCAGGTTTCGCACGGCCGCCGCATACCGTTCCGCCGCGAGGTCGTTCCGGGCGGCGGCCAGCGCCTGCCGATGCCGGGTGTTCACCAGCGGCACGCTCACCGGCCGGAGCTCCTGCGCGACCGCCTCCACGTCGAGGGTTTCGGGATCGTATTCGTCCCGGGTGAACTGCACCCGGTAACGGCCCGGGGGCACGTTGGTCCGCACCAGCGGCGTTACGCCCCAGGGCACACCGTCCACCGTCACCCGCGCCCCCGCCGGTTCGCTGACCAGCCGCAGGGTGCCATACACCCACGCCACCGTGATCCGGTTCGTGGTGTTGGCGCGGATCAGTTCCGCCCGGCGCAGCCGGTAGTCACCGCGTTCGGCGAGCAATTCGTAATCTCCCGCCGGTAGCCAGAGCGGGCCGCCCGGAAAGGTCCCGGTCCATTCCTGGCCGGTGGCCGGCCGTCGCAGGGTGAACCGCCCGTCGTTCGGTTCCGCCGCCAGGGTGGCGACGCCGATGGGCACGACGGGCTCCAGCCGTTGGTCCGGACCGAACGCGTGCAGGTTCAGGGTGTGAGTCAGTCCGCCGTAGTGGAGCGTCGCGGTGTAGTCCCCGGCGGCGATGGGGGCGAAGACACCGGTCTCGCTGCGGAACTGCCCATGCGGTCCCGTGAGGTCGATGCGGTCGGGCCGCGGCTGCGGGGCCACGGTGAGCGAACCGACGCTGCGCTTCAGGGTCACGGTGCCCAGGTCCAGCGGGCCGTAACCCACGAACCGATCGAGCGTGACCGGCTCGGCGTCCGCCGCCCCGAACCGGAACCGGCGCGACCCCAGCGGCAGTGGCCGGCGCAGGTCGTGGTCGCGGTCATCGAGGGTGAACGTCCAGCCGCCCGCCGGGTCGGTGCCGTCGAGCGTGACGCGCACGCGAAGCAGGGTCTCGGGCCAGTGCCGCCGGTGGTAGTCCCAGCACAAAATCACCCCGCCGAGGAGCGAGGTGACGAGGAACGGAAGGAAGGCGCGGAAGCAGCTTCGGCGCGGCGGAGCGGACGGGGTTGGTGGCTCCATACGAACTCAGAGTTCGTTCATTTCCTTACCGCGGGGTCGTGGGTCTGTCTGCAAAGAAGTGCACCGGCTCAGCCGGAAGTGCGGGCTTCGCCAAGATCCGGCCGGTCGGGTCCTTCCAGCTGCAGCAGCCGGGTCTCGAGCTGGCCGACGGTGCGGTTCGCCTCGACGACCTGCTGGAGCATGCGGTCACGTTCCTTCTCGAGCCGCTCGATGAAGTAGTCCTTGCCGCGGTTGGTGATCTGGAGATCGCGCAGTTCGCGCCGGAGCTGTTCCACCGCCTCGGGTTCGGAACTGCGGGGCCGCGTTTCGGTCCGGGACGGACCCGGTCCGCCGGGTTCCGGCGACTGCGGTTCGGGACGGTTCGGCGCCGCGGCCCGGGGTTCCACCGGGAAGCGCGCCTGCCGGGCCTTCTCCTCCGCGATGGCCGCGTCCACGGACTGCCGGGTCACGAAGTAGCGGCGTTCGTTCGGGTCGTAGTAGGCGTCGAGCCGCGCAAGGCCGTGCGGGTTGGGCTGGCACCACTTGGTCACGCTGCGTTCGGTGCGGGCCACGCCCGCCGCCTCGAAGAGCCGCGCCACCTCGCGCACGGTCAGCGTGTGGGTCTCCTTCCGGCGCGGTCCGAAAGGAACCGAAGCGGTCGGAACCGTTCCGGCCGGGACGGAACTCGGCGGAACCGGACGGAACTCGGCGGACGCGTTCGGCCCGGTGCCGAAGGGTTCGGTGGAGGATGGCACGGTTCCGTCCGGGGCGGAGGGCGACGGAGTCGTTCCGTCGGGGACGGTGGGGTTCGGTTCAGTGAAGGGAAGCGGGTGGGTTTCATCGGGCATGGGTTGGGGGTTAGCGCATCCGCGGGGGATGCCCCCGCATTGTAACACGGGTTATCCCCGGGGCGGAACTGCCCGGGAGGCCGCCGGGCATGTTACACTGCGGAACATGCAGTCCATCGGCGACGTGATCCGCGAACAGAACATCCAGCTGGCCACCCTCGACCCGGTGGCCCGCGACGGCTTCACGCAGGTGCCGAACTTCATCCTGCGCGACCCGCGGCTCTCGGTCGGCGCCAAGGTGGTCTACGCCATGTTCCTGTCCTACGCCTGGCACAACGACTCGTGCTTCCCGGGCCAGGAACGCCTCGCGGCCGACATCGGCATGAGCCGTTCGCGCGTGACCGAATACGTCGCCGAACTGGTCGCCGCCGGCCTCGTCACCGTGCAGCGTCGCGGCCAGGGCCAGACCAACCTCTACGTCGTCCACTTCCGCGTGACCGGCACCGTCCGGCGCCCGGACGTCGGCCGGCCGACGTCAAGACGTCGGTCCTTCGACCTCCAGCGGTCGGTGGGCTGACCTCTCTCTATAGAAGCATATGCAGTCCAAACATACGCAGGACGACAGTGACCTTGAAAGGTGGGGACAACCGGAACCCCGCGGACTCGTGATCAGTCTCTTCGACTTTACCGGCGTCATGGTCCGGCCGTGGGCCGAGGCCGGCTACCTGTGCTACTGCGTGGATCGCCAGCATCCGCCGGGCGAGTCCCGACCGCCGGGCGGCTGCCCCAACCTCATCCGGGTCGGAGCCGATGTTCGCGAATGGCTGCCGCCCTACGGGCCGGTCACGATCCTCTTCGCCTTCCCGCCCTGCACGCACGTCGCCGTCAGCGGCGCCCGCTGGTTCCGCGACAAGGGCCTGGGTCATCTGATCGAGTCCCTAGCCTGCTTCGACGCCGCGGTGCGCCTCGCCGAGTGGACGCGCGCCCCTTACCTGCTCGAGAACCCGGTCAGCACGGTCTCCACCTACTGGCGACCGCCCGATCACACCTTTGATCCGTGCGATTATGGCGGCTACCTCGATCCGCCCGGTGATGCCTACACCAAGCGGACCTGTCTCTGGACGGGCAACGGGTTCCGCATGCCGGTTCCCAGTCGCGTGGAACCGGAACCGGGCAGCCGCACGCTGCGGTTCAGTCCCGGGCCTGACCGGGCCAACTTGCGTTCGGTCACGCCCGCCGGCTTCGCGCGGGCGGTGTTTGTCGCCAACCATCCGCTCCCCCACCGGCGCCGACCTCGGCGGGGGAGGGCTTGGCCCGCGTCTTCCGCATAACTAAAACCCCGCCGGGAGGCGGGGTTTTAGTTCTGATTGAGCAGGCGCACCGTCACGGGCAGGACGTATTCGGCGGGCGGGTCGGCTTCGGCCAGCGGCCGGAGTCCGCGCTCTTGGCGGCGCCGCAGTTCGGCCTCGAGCAGTTCTCGGACATTGGCGGTCACGAGTTCGAGGCTCTCGCCGAAACAGGCCAGGCCCGGCACCGCCGGCACCTCGGCCCAGTAACCGCCGCCCGCATCCGGCCGGATCCGCACGGTGTAGCGTTGGTAGATCATCCCCGCAGTTTATCACACCACGGGTGAACTCCGCAAAGGGCGGAGCAATCTGGAAAACAGGAAAACAGGAAAACACGAGGACAGGACTGGGACTCACCGCCCGTTTTCCTCCCTTCCTGTTTTCCTGTTTTCCAGATTCGCCCTTCCCGCTTCCCGCTTTCCCCTTCGCCCCTTCAGCGGTCTTCCCCGTTGCTTTCGCCCCGGCCGTGGACAGGTTCGGTTCCAGTCCGCATGAGCACCCTCGACGCCATTCGCCAGCCCGCCCCCGGGCCGACTTCCCCCCTCGTCCTGCTCGTGGTCGTGGAGGACGGGCTCAATCGGTTCTACCAGATGGTGCTCACGCGGGCGGGCTACCGCTGCGATCGCGTGCGTTCCGCGGAGGAGCTATGGGCTTCCCCGCCCGAACGGCTGCAGGCCGCCCACGGTGTGCTCGTGGATCACACCGCCGACACGCTGGCCACGCTCGCCGAGATCCGGCGGCGTCATCCCGCGGTCGGCACGCGCTTGCTTACGGTCTTCACCACCGATACGGAGCTCGGGCGCACGCTCACGCTCCCGGTCTCACCCGCGGACCTCACCCGCGCCGCGGCCGAACTGGTCGCTGAGTTCCGGCCGGCGTGAAGAGATAATCAGGAAGGCAGGAAAACGAGCCGGAGGGACATCTGCAGTCATCGCCTGTTTTCTTCCGTTCCTGCTTTCCTGCTTTCCAGATTCGCCCTGCCCACTTCCCACTTCGCGCAGCGCGCGGGTGTCCCTGACGACCGCCCCTACAACCATGGTTTGTAGGGGGCGCGCCAGCGGCGCGGACGACGGGACGGCCTTGGCCGGCCGCGACGGGTTCCCCCAACGTGTTCGGGCTGCGCCCGACTTCGCGCGTTTTCCTCCGGCTATCGGGTGCCGGCCCAGCCTATCCGGGGGTCCGTTACCAAACCGCGCGAAGTCGGCCGCCGCTAGCCGCTCACCCCGACCACGTTGGGGGACGGGTTCACTCACTCAACCACCACGACCCCGCTACCGCGCCGACGGGCGCCGGCCGACGCGCGGCCGGAACGACCCCGGATTCCGCCGGATTCACGGCGAACCGAAGGGCCGTCCGCACTTCCCCCCCGGAGGACAACGCGCCCCGGGGCGCGGACTGACCGTTGACCGACATTCGGCGGGCCGGCACGTTTCGGGCATGAGCCGACTGCTGGAGCTGGAAACTGCCGCGGCGCAATTGCCCGCGGAGGATCGGGAGGAGTTGCTGATGTTCCTGGCGCTGAGCTTGCGCCGGGATCGGGCGAAGGCCCCCGAGCCCCGCCGCTTCGATGCCGCGGAAGTCGCCGGCTGGTTGGCGGAAGACCAGGCCGAGTTGCAGCGTTTCCAGGCCGGTCAATGAGGCTCTTTCTCGACACCAGCGTGTTGCTGGCTGCCGCGGGTTCCGCGGCCGGAGGCTCGCGCGAGCTGTTTCGTCGGGCCGAGGCCAATGGCTGGATTCTGATCGCCACCCCATACGTGCTGGACGAGGTCTTGGCGAACTTGGGCCACCTGCCAGGAACGGCTTTGTCGGACTGGGCTCGCCTGCGGTCCGATTTGATCGTCTGCGACGACGTGGTGACGTTGTCCCGGCCGGTGGTTTTCCCGGTGCGCAAGGACCGACCCATCCTGTTCAGCGCCCTGGCCTGGGCCGATGTGTTGCTGACATTGGACCGGGCCGACTTCGAGGGCTTGCTCGGCAAGGCGTTCTACGAACTTCCGATCCTCACTCCCGGAGGTTGGCTGACTCAGGAGCGGGCGGCAGGACGCCTGAAGTAGGCGCAGTGTCAGTCGGTGTGCTGAGCCCGTGCTTCCGCAGCAACGCCTCCCGGCGCGGATCGGGTGACACGGCGTCGCGGACGGTGAACTTCCCCGCCCAGCGGGCCACGAACGAGCCGGCGGACTTTGGTGGGCGCTGGGCCATGCCGGTGAGATAGCCGAACCACGCCGGCGGGCAACGCCTACTCCCGCCATGCTACACTGGAAGCACTGGCCCCACAGCCAGCCCCGATTGCCCGGACCGCTCGTTCCCACACGGTTGCGGTCCGTTGGCCGCCCGACGGTTTCACCAACACCCGGAACCACGACGGCGCGCCCGGAGTCGGGGCTGACTCTGGCGTCATGCACGATTCACCCCTGATACTGGGCCGGCGGCAGTCCGGCTGGAATCCGGCGGGCGAACCCGTCGATCTGGCCCCCGCCGATGCCCGTCACCACTCCTACGTCCTCGGCCAGACCGGTTCCGGCAAGTCCACCCTCCTCCTGAACCTCGCCCGGCAGCACCTCGCCGCCGGCCGCGGTTTTGCGCTGCTCGATCCCCACGGCGACCTCGCCGACGCCGTGCTCGCCGGCTTCCCGTCGCACCGGGCGGACGACCTGATCGTCTTCAACCCCGCCGACCTCGAGTTCCCCGTCGGGCTCAACCTCCTCGCCCACGTGGCCCGCGACCGCCGGCACCTCGTCGCCAGCGGCATCATCGAGGCGTGCAAAGGGCTCTGGCGCGACTCGTGGGGACCCCGCCTCGAATACATCCTGCTCAACACGCTGCTCGCCCTGCTCGACGCCGAGAACGTGTCCTTGCTCGGCGTCACCCGGATGCTGGTGGATGACCGGTTCCGCGAACGCATCTTGCGGCAGCTCGAGGACCCCCAGGTGCGCCGCTTCTGGGAACTGGAGTTCGCCCATTACGATCCGCGGTTCCTGCGCGAGGCCATCGCGCCGATCCAGAACAAGGTCGGCCAGTTCCTGTTGAACCCGCCCGTCCGCAACGTGCTCGGCCAGGTCCGGACCCGCGTGGACTTCCGCCACCTGATGGACACCGGCAAGGTGTTCGTGGCGAACCTCGCCAAGGGCCGGCTCGGCGCCGAGCCGGCCAACCTGCTGGGCTCGCTGCTGGTCAGCCAGTTCCAGCTCGCGGCCATGAGCCGCGTGGATCAGCCCGAGGCCGAACGCCGCGACTTCCACCTGCTGGTGGACGAGTTCCACAACTACACGACCGACAGCTTCGCCGGCGCCTTGGCCGAGGCCCGCAAGTATCGCCTGAGCCTCACGCTCGCCCACCAATACGGCGCCCAGCTCACCGACCGCGTCCGCGACGCGGTCTTCGGCAACGTGGGCACGCTGGTGGTGTTCCGCGTGGGTCACGCCGACGCGGAACGTTTCGAGCAGGAGTTCGGCGGCGAACTCAAGGCCCGCCAGTTTGCGGACCTGGACCGGCACCACGCCTACGTCCGACGGCTCGCGGACGGCGTGGCGCAGGAACCGGTCCTGCTCCGCACGTTGCCGCCATGGCCGTTCCTCATCGGTCCGTGGACAGGCTGATCCGGCGCAGCCGGGAACGGTATGCCCGGCCCCGGGCCGAGGTGGAGGCGAAGCTGGAGCGGTGGTTGCGGGGATGAAA
This sequence comes from uncultured Verrucomicrobiota bacterium, assembly GCA_903910585.1. Lineage (GTDB taxonomy): Bacteria > Verrucomicrobiota > Verrucomicrobiia > Limisphaerales > UBA9464 > CAIWAH01. The sequence continues at coordinate 169 of CAIWAH010000258.1, read as the reverse complement.
AAACCCGCCGGTCAGGCGGGTTCAGTCGAGGCAGGCTTCCACGAACTGGGCGAAGTCCTCGTCGAGCAGCAGGCGTTGCTGTTGCCACACGGTCCGGGGCAGCGGCAGCGAGAAGAACCGGCGGATGTCGCGCTGGACCTTGTCGGGTCGGCGCAGCAACCCGGTCTGG
>CAIWAH010000257.1 GCA_903910585.1 uncultured Verrucomicrobiota bacterium | reverse complement strand
CGACCTGCACCACGACCTGGCCCAGTCCGCCGGTGAGACCGAAGTGGCTGCGGCATTGCTGGCGCAGCACGGCGGGCCGCGACTGACCGAAATCCACCAGTCCGGCCACGTGCGACTCCCAGCGGGTGGGCGTGAGGTCGGCGGTTTCGCGCCGGTAGGGCAGCCCGTAGCCCCGTTGGACCAGCGCCGGCCAGCTCCAGCGGGTCAGGTGTGCGGGAATCTCGGGCCGGATCACCGCCGCCATCTCCCCGATGGTGCGGGCGACCCGGTCCTCGCGGAAATTCGAGTTCAGCAGATCGGCGCAGCGCCGGATGAAGCGTTCCCGGAACTGGGCGTTGGCCAGCATGCGGCGGAGGAAGAGGGTCCGGCCGCCGCCATTGGGCCAGGCGGTGCTGGTGCCCGTTCCGGCGGTCGCAAACCGGAACATGTTGCCGTAGTCCGCGTAGTCCCGCGCCATCGCGGCCGGATACACGTTGGTCGGCCAGAGGTTGAAGCCGTAGTCCTGATCGTAAACCAGCCAGCGGAACCGGCCGTTCGGCACCCGGGGCCGCCAGCACTTGATGTTTCCGATGTCGAAGTTCTGGAAGAAAATGACCGCCAGGTGGTAGTCGATGAAGTTGCCGACATCCAGGTAGGTGCGGCTGACGAACTCGTAGTTGGCCGGGTCGGCGACCCCGCGATTGTTGAGATAATCCCGCAGGGCCGTGTAGGCGGTCGAAGCGCCGGCGCGGACCGTGCCATACCCCTCGATGAGGTCGATCGTTCCCTCGGGCAGCTCATGGTGGCTGAGCACCTGGTGATCGCTGGTCTTCTCGCGGAGATTGTGGAGCCCCCAGTATTCGCCGTTCACGTAGAGCACCGCCGGGCGATAGGCCTGGGTGTCGAGCCCGGTGCCGTCGAGCAACCGCTGCATCATGGCGTCCCGCATCAGGGTGAAATTGCCGCGGACGAAGTAGCTGCCCCACGAGGCGGTGGTGCCGAACTGGGTGATCGGCGGCCGCGGCGCCGTCTGGTAGGTGCTCTGGTTGTCGTTGCCTGAATTGCGCAGGACAAACGACTCGAAGCGGTCCACCCCCAGCCCCGGAAAAATCTCGTGGTCGAACGAGCCGGACCCCAACGCGCGCCGGGCGAACAGGGCAAAGGACTTCTGGGGATACCCGCGCGAGCCCCATCCGCCGTGAACCTTCATACCGGCGTGTTGGCGCAAGGCAGCGCGGCCGTCGGGTTCGAAGAATTCCAGATGCACGGTGATCTCGCGGTCGCGCCAGGCATTGGACGGGTCGAAGGGGAAATTGGCGACCACCTGTCCGGCGCTGTTGACGACGCCGCTGCCCATGCCCACGAGGTAGCCGGTGCGGAAATCGAAGTTGGAAGCCGGAGTGGCAATCGACACCACCGGCAGGCTGTGGGAGACGCCGATCAGGTAGCTGTGCACCACCTCCTGGCTGATCTGGCCGGCCGCATCCACCGCCACGGCCCGGAGGACGGTGTTGGTGGTGAACCGGAGCACCCCGGTGGCCCGCGGAGACGCGGCGGTGGCCGGGGAACCGTTGGTGGTGAAAGCGATGCTCAGTCCGGGCAGGGCCGCGGTGAGCTGGACATCCACCGGCCCTGTCCGCAGACCGCCCTCGGGGGAGACCCGCGGCGATTCCACGACTACCGACGTGTTGGCCGGTCCATTGGTGCGCCCCGGCGTCGCAGCCGACTTGGCGAACATCTGCCAGCGGTCGGCCCCGTCCGGCACCCGCCCGACGGATTGGTCGGACAGCAACGCGGGCACGTCGAACCGTTCGACCTCGCGGCCAAACGGATCGCGCAGCACCAGCGTTTCGCCACCGGCGTCCAGGGCAAACCCGCAGGAGAACGCCCCGGCGGGCGGCGGTTCCAACGAATCGGTCGCGAACACCAGCAGGTGCGAGCGGGGCTGCAGCAGCGCCGCCGGGAAAATCCACCGGGAAGGCCCCGCAGGGTCGTCCGCCAACGCGTAGCCCCGCAGATCAACGGCCTCATCGTGCGGGTTGAAGAACTCGATCCAGTCCCAGAACTGGCCGGGCAAGGCCACCTGGACAGTGTCGTTGTCCGCCATCACCTCGTTGATCACCGGGGCCGGAGCCACCGGTGGCAGCGCCCGCGAAAGCACGCGGAGATATCGCTCGGCACCCGGCCCGGCCGGCACCCGCACGCGATACATCCCCTCGGCAATGCCTTCGATGACCGCGTCCTGCCGGTCCGCCCACGCGGGCGGATTCGCGAACGTCTCGGCCGATTGGACAGTGAAGTCATCCGGGCCGCCGCCGGGCCAGGCGAACTG
>CAIWAH010000256.1 GCA_903910585.1 uncultured Verrucomicrobiota bacterium | reverse complement strand
GTCGTGCCGGCGCCGGAAATTCCCTTGCGCCGGGCTCGCCGGCCGGACGATGGACGGGCATGAGCTGCATCATGGTGGATGTGGAATCGGACGGGCCGATTCCCGGGGACTTCTCGCTGGTCTGTTTTGCCGCCGTGGTGGTGCGGGAGGGTTTGGCCGACACCTTCTACGGCCGGCTGCGGCCCATCTCCGAACGGTGGGATTCGGAGGCGCTGGCGGTGTCGGGCTTCACGCGGGAACAGACGCTCGGCTTTGACGATCCGGCCGCCGTGATGCGGGAGTTCGCGGCGTGGGTGGCGGCGAAGTCGAGGGGCCGGCCGATCTTCGTATCCGACAACAACGGCTACGACTGGAGCTTTGTGAACTGGTATTTCCACCACTTCACCGGGGCGAATCCCTTCGGCTTTTCCTCCATGAATCTCGGCTCGCTCTACAAGGGCGCGGTGCGGGACACGTTCCAGTCCTTCAAGCACCTCCGGCGCACGGCGCACACGCATCATCCGGTGGACAACGCCCGGGGCAATGCGGAGGCGATGCTGGAGTTCTGCCGCACGCTGGACGTGAAGATCCGGCTGGAGTGAGGCCCGCTGCCCCGGTGGCTGCTCAGTTCACCCGCACGCTCGCGCGTTCCTGAATCCACGGGACATCGCGCGGTGCCTTGCGTTCGCCGGCGGTGCCCTTGCGCAGGGTGTCCGGATCAATCCAACGGTGGATCTCCGAATGGCCGTCGGCGAAGCTCAGCCCGCCGGCGCCGTTGTGGTAAACGGCCGGCAAATTGCCCCAGAGGTTGTTGGGCTCCATCGACACGAGGATATAGCCGTCGTCCACGCTTTCTTCCCGCTCGTCGATGAAAACGAACATCTGGCTCGGCGACGGCATGTCGGTGAGCTTGCGGAAGGTGCGCCAGCTTTTGGCCATCAGGTCGGTGTGCCAGCTCTGGCCGTTCATGAAGCCGTTCATCGAGACGCTGCGGGTGCGCGGGTAGGTCCGGCCGCCGAGCTTCACGGTGCTGCGGTCGGCCGGGCAGCGGTAGATGCCGGCGGACTGGTTGTAGGGCCAGAGGAGCCCGTTGGGCGGCTTGAGGAGGTTGAGGTTGGTCGCGTCCGGCGTGACGCCCATGATCCAGCCGGCGACCCAGCCCTTCTGGTCGCCGGTGCCGTTGAGCACGAGCCGCTGCTGGTAGTCCTCGGCATACATCAGCCACGCGAGCTGGAGCTGTTTGGTGTGGTTGAGGCACTGCACTCCCTGGGCCTTGGTCTTCGCCTTGCTGAGCGCCGGCAACAACATGCCGGCCAGGATCGCGATGATGGCGATCACGACGAGCAGTTCGATGAGCGTGAAGGCGTTCCGGGGAGCGGCGGCCGGGCGGATTCGTGGGTTCATGGCGCGACGACGGGGAGTGACGCTGGGAGGAGACGCTCCCGGGCCGGACCTGACAAGGCGCAACTCGGCCGTCATCCCGCTGACGGCGTGGTCAGGCTTCGGCGAGCGGGTGGGGATGCCCCATGACGGCCCCGGAATGGTCATTCCCGGGCGCCGCTGCGGAGGAAGAGTTTTCCGGGCAACTGCCGCACGAGCTTCTTCATCTCCAGGCTGAACAGCGCCACCGACACGGTGCTCGCCGGCAGGCCGGTGGCGCGGATCACCTCGTCGATGGCCCGTTCTTCCGCGGCGGCCAGGGCTCCGAGGACCTTCGCTTCGTTGTCCGACAGGGTGAGGCCGGGCAGCGTGCCGGTCTCCGCGGGCGAGGCAGGCCGGTTGCTCGGCGGGAACAGGTATTCGAATTCGCTCAGGATGTCCTCAATGCCTTCGCAGAGTTTCGCGCCCTTCTTGATGAGGTCGTGGCAGCCCTTCGACCGCGGGGAATCGATCCGGCCCGGCACCGCAAAGATCTGCCGGCCGTATTCGGTGGCGAAGTTCGCCGTGATGAGCGCGCCGCTGCTGAGGTTGGCCTCGATGACGACGGTGCCGAGCGTCATGCCGGCGACGATGCGGTTGCGGATGGGGAAGGACTGCTTGTCGGCGGGCCGGTTGAAGGGGAACTGGGTCATCACCGCCCCGCTGGCGGCGATGCGTTCGAACAGTTCCGCGTTCTCCGGCGGGAACACGAGATTGATGCCAGTGCCCAGCACCGCGATGGTGCGGCCCTTCGCCGTGAGCGCGCCCTGGTGGGCCGACGTGTCAATTCCGCGGGCGCCGCCGCTGACCACGGTGACGCCCGTGTAGGCGAGCTGGTAGCCGAGCTTGCGGGCGGTCTCGAGTCCGTAGGTGGTGGTCTGGCGGGAGCCCACCAGCGCGACCGCGTTCTTGTCCTCGGGCTTCAGCGTGCCCTTCACGTAGAGCACGATGGGCGGATCGTAGATTTCGCGCAGCAGGGCGGGATAATCGTCGTCGGTCGGGATGATGATGCGGCAGCCGTATTCGGCGACGCGGCGGAGTTCGCCGGCAAGGTCCACGGTCCTCTCCCAGCCGCTGATGGCGTCGGCGGTGTCCGGACCGATGCCGTTGACGGCCTGCAACTGGGCGGAGCTGGCCCGCAGGATGGCGACCGGGTCGTCCCCGAAGTGGTCCAGCAGCTTGCGCAGGCGCACCGGGCCGACGTGCTCGACCAGGTTCAACGCGACGAGGGCTTCGCGGGCATCCATGATGGCGACGGGAATAGGCGAGCCCGGCCGGCGAAGCAATGTCCGGCAGCGGCCGCCCGGGCGGGGCGGCGCGAAGTCCCGGGCTCAGCGGATCTCGTAGCGGTCATTGGCGGGCAGGGGCTGGGTGATCCAGAGACGCCGCCGGTCGGCCTCATACCGCCACTCCTCCGATGACAACGGCACGCCGTTTCGCCAGACCGAAACCGGGGCGTGGGGTTGGTGGATGCGGAGCCGATGCGGTTTCGGCACTCCCGAAAGCGTCAGCCGGAGGCCGGAGCCGGTCTCGGCCTGCAGCGTGGTTTCGCCCGAGCTGTCCGGGTGGCGCACGGTGAACGCGCTGGTCCCGTGCGGCCAAACCGCCCAGGTGACGAGGTTTGACGACGAGCCGTCGCCGAAGCCGGTGTAACCGCGGCTGACGTGCAGCGGCAGGATCGCGCCGTCGCGCACGTAGGCGGGAAAATCCCCGAGTTCAAACCGGCGGGTCAGCGTGACGGGTCCGGTGACCACCTCCGCATCGTCGAACAGGTGCCGCCACCGGCCGGCGGGAAGCGTGACCGTGTGGGTGAAATCATCGCGGAAGATGGGCGCGACCAGGAGGTCATCGCCGAGCAGGTAATGGTAACGGCCGGGCTGTGGGCGCATCAGCGTGGGGCCGCCGCGGTGGCAGCGGGCAACGTGGGTGAACAGGTAAGGCACGAGTTCGGTGTGCAGCCACGCGTAACGCCGGATGATCTCCAGTTCTTCGGCCGACCGCTTCCAGAGCCGGCGTTCGCCGTGGCCGCCGTTGAGGAACAGGCCGGTGAATGCCGCGAACTGGGCCCAGCGGATGTAGAGCCGGGGCGGGATCGGTTCGGGGCCGTGGTAGCCCGCGATGTCGTCGCCGACCACGCAGTAGCCCTTGGTCGCGCTGGCGAGGATGTCCCGCAGGGCCCCCTCGAAACCGCGGTCCCGCCAGGACCTCGTGGCTCGCAGGGCATCCGCATCGCTCGCGCCGTCGGCCTGGGAAGACCATTCGTGCGTCCGGTCGCCGACCCAGGTCACCGGAGCGGCGTCCAGCGGGGCGAATCCTTCGGGATGGCTGAGGGGAAAGTAGCGGTCGTCCACCGCCCGGGTCAGCACGATGAATTCGGGATTGAGACGGAGGCCGTGGCGATATTCCTCCCGGTTGTAGAGGTCCATGTATTCGCGGGTGCTCCGCCAGCCGGCCCAAGTCTTCTGGTAGGGCAGGAAGCCCGGCCCCGAGAACAGCGTGTCCGTGCCGTCGAGTTTCCAGCCGTCCAGGCCCCAGTCGAAGACCTGCTGCTGGAGACCGTGCCACCAGCGCAGCGCGTCCGGATGGGTGTAATCGAGGAACGCCCCGCGGCCTTTCCACCAGCCGATCTCATGGCCGCCGCCGGCGAGGAATCCGTTCGTGCGGGCGAACCGGGCGAAGTCCGCCGCGTCCCGCACCGCGGTGTCGCGGTTTCGCGAGTTCACCATACAGGTCATCCACAGCACCACCCGGTAGCCGTTGGTCTGGAGGTCGCCGAAGAACCGGGCCGGGTCGGGATAGCGGTTCGTGTCCACCGCGAAGTCGTTGTAGCGCGTGCTCCACGGGCTATCGAGCAGCACGGTCCGCACCGGCAGGTCGTGCGCGGCGTAGCCGGCGAGCAGTTCCCGCACGGCCTCGGCGGTGTTCGCGTCATCCTCCCAGAGCCAGCATTCAAGCGCCCAGGCCGGGGTAAGCGGAACGCGGCCGTGGCGCTGGGCGTTGAAGGGAAATCCCCAGAACGGATGAACCCAGAGCCCGTGGAACGCGGCCGCCAGCAACGCCACCGTTCCCCAGAGCCAACGCCACCGGCGGCGCTTCGGCGCGACGATGGGCGAAGGCTTCATTCGCGGCGAGTGGACCGTGCGCGGCCACGGCGGTCAAACGCCACCGCCCGCCCCGGCGGAAATTGCGGACCCAGCGCCGGCATGCTTGCCGGACGCGGGTGCCGCAGCCTAGGGTTTGTCCATGCACTCCCCGATGCGCGCATTGGCCTTGGCGTTCTGTCTCGTCGGTTCGGCATTCGCCGCCGACAAGTCCTACACCGTCGCCGTGATCCCGAAGGGCACCACCCACGAGTTCTGGAAGTCCATCCATGCCGGCGCCGTGAAGGCCGAGCAGGAGCTCGCGGCGAAGGGCACCAAGGTCCGCCTGTTCTGGAAGGGGCCGCTCCGCGAGGACGACCGCGACCAGCAGATCCAGGTGGTCGAGAATTTCACCGCCCGCAAGGTCAGCGGCATCGTGCTCGCCCCGCTGGATTCCCAGGCCCTCGTCGCCCCCGTGGGCAGCGCGGTGCAGTCCGGCATCCCCACCGTGGTGATCGATTCCGACCTCAAGTCGGACAAGCAGATCAGCTTTGTCGCCACCGACAACTTCAAGGGCGGCCAGATGGCCGGCGACCACCTTGCGAAGCTCCTCGGCGGCAAGGGCAACGTCATCCTGCTCCGCTACCAGGTCGGCAGCGCCAGCACCGAGGCGCGCGAGGCGGGCTTCCTCGACGCGCTGTCAAAACACGCCGGCATCAAGGTGATTTCCTCCGACCAGCACGCCGGGGCGACGCGGGAGACCGCCTACCAGGCGTCGCAGAACCTGCTGAACCGCTTCGGCAAGGACGTGAACGGCATCTTCGCCGCCAACGAGACCTCGACCATCGCGATGACCAAGGCGCTCCGCGACATCGGCCAGGCCGGCGGCAAGGTGAAGATGCTCGGCTTCGACTCCGGCACTCAGTCGGTGCTCGACCTCAAGAACGGCGACGTGCAGGGCCTCGTCGTGCAGGACCCGCTCAAGATGGGCTACCTCGGGGTCATGACGGTCGTGCAGCACCTCAACGGCGAAAAGGTCGAGAAGCGGATCGATACCGGCGTGACGCTCGTCACCAAGGACAACATGAACGATCCCGCGGTCGCCGATCTGCTGGCCCCGCCGATCAAGAAGTATCTGAAGGAGTAGCCGAGGAAGGAGTAATCAGTATTCAGTGTTCAGTAATCGGTCTGGATCCTGGTGCTTCACTGGCTACTGCACACTGATCACTGAATACTCTGCTCCACTGCGCAATGTCCCGCCTCACCCGCCTCCTCCAAGCCTCCGGCCCATTTCTCGGGCTGCTGCTGGTCTGCGGCCTGTTCGCCCTCACGGAGGAACGCGAGTTCATCTTCACCGGCGGCAACTTCAAAAACATCCTCACGCAGACCGTGATCGTTGCGGTCGGGGCGCTGGGGATGACGCTGATCATCGTCGGGGGCGGCATTGACCTGAGCGTGGGTTCGGTCGTGGCCTTCACCAGCGTGCTGGGCGCGAAGCTCCTCGTCGCCGGCTGGTCGCCGGCCGGGACGCTGCTGACCCTCGTGGCCGTCGGTGCCGGCATCGGCCTGTTCAACGGCACAATCGTGGCCGGCCTCCGCATGATGCCCTTCATCGTCACGCTGGGCATGATGGGTGTGGTGCGCGGCGCGGCGAAGTGGCTGGGTGAAAACCAGACCATCAATGCGCCGCCGGAATCGCCGGTCCACCGGCTCATGGCCCGCGTGAACCCGTCCGAATTCTGGCCGCTGCCGTGGGGCGTCTGGATCGTGCTCGGCCTGGCGGCGATCATGGCGCTGGTCCTTCGGCGCACGGTGTTTGGCCGCTACGTCTTTGCCATCGGGGCGAACGAGACCGCGGCCCGTTACAGCGGGGTGCGGGTCGGTCTGGTGAAGGGCGGGACCTACGCGCTGGCGGGCATGCTGTTCGGTCTCGCGGGCCTGCTGCAGCTCGCCCGGCTCACCCAGGGCGATCCCACCGTCGCGGTCGGGTTGGAACTGGACATCATTGCGGCCGTGGTCATCGGCGGCGCCAGCCTCAACGGCGGCGTGGGCAGCATTGGCGGCTCGCTGATCGGGGCCCTGATCATGGCGCTGCTGCGTAACGGCACGAACCAGCTCGGCTGGCAGACCTACACGCAGGAAATCATCATCGGCGTGGTCATCGTGCTCGCGGTCGGCCTCGACAAGTGGCGCCAGGCCCGGGCCCAGCGCTGACTGCCCCAGCCCGGCGCTGAAGGCACGTCCGCCCCCTGCGGCTTGCTCCGCGTCGGACGCCGACACTACCGTCGGCCATGTCTCGCCCGCCCGATCATCGCCGCCGGCTCCTTGGCTGGCTGGTGGGCGTGCTGTTGGGGTCGGCTGCGGGCGAGGCGGTGCCGCCGCCGGTGGTGCCCTTTTCCCAAGAGACTTCCTGGCGCATCGTCAATTTGGCGCCCGATGCCGGCATCGGACGCCGTGGGGTGGCGGATCTGGCCTTTGAAGCCGATGGCACGGCGTGGTTCGCGGTTTCCGACGGGCTCTACCGCTATGACGGTTATCAGTGGCGGAGGTTCTCCACGGCCGACGGACTGCCCAGCAACTTCATCCGGGCGGTGGCGGTCACCCGCGACGGTTCGCTGTGGGTGGGAACGGATCATGGCGCCGGGGTGTTCGCGGACGGCCGGTTCGACCGGCGGGGGACGGAGGAAACGCTTGCGGGACCCAATGTCCGGCGGATCCACGAGGCCCGGGACGGTTCCCTGTGGTTCTCCTGCGACCGCTGGCCCGACGCCACGGCGCCGGGCGGGCTGACCCGGCGGAATTCCGCGGGTTGGCGCACGTTCCGCGTCGCGGACGGTCTGCCGTCGGACCACGTGGTGGGCGTGTATGAGGCGAGGGATGGCCGGCTGCTGGCGCTGACCGCGCTGGGGCCGGCGGTGCTGGCGGGCGACCGGTTCGTCGCCTATTCGGCGCCGGGATTTCCGGAGCCGGAACACGCGTGGAACTTTGCCGAGACCGTTGACGAGGAGCTGTTCGTGCAAGGCGGAAGCCGGGACCGCCGGTGGCAAAACGGAACCTGGGTGCCGTTGCCGCCGGAGTTCGGCAATGCCCCGTTCTGCGTGGCGAACGACGGCGCGCTCATCCTCGCCGACCGCACGGAGGTGGATCGGCTGCGCTTCCTTCGCTGGAACGGAAGCGAACTGGAGCCGGCCAGCGAGCGGGTGTCCGGTCCCGGACTCGAAACGGGCGATCTGCGCACCGCGCCGGACGGTGCGATCTGGGCGATCGGGCAGGGGACCATCATCCGGTGGGAATACGGGGCCGGTCCGTGGCATTGGTGGGCCGGCTACGGGGCCCCGATGCTGGAGGACCGCGCTGGCCGTCTGTGGCTCGCCGACACCAACGGCGCCGTGATCCATCGCGACGGAAAGGCCGAGCGGGTGCCGGAACTCCGGCCGCCGTTGGATGAGGCCCCCGATGGCACCATCTGGGGTGGTGGCGCCGGCGGCGTGGTCCGCTGGCGGGAGGGTGCGGGCGAAGCGGTCCCGGTGGCCGAGTCGGGCCTTGCCGTCGTCGGCCGCGTGGCGGCGGAACCCGGCGGACCGGTGTGGTTCGCCGGCAAGGATGGCGAAGGGACCAGTGTTGTTTCCCGTTGGTCCGGCGGCCGCTGGACCCAGCCGGCCCGCGGACTGTTGGCGGAACAGGAGGTCACGGGGTTCACGCTGGATGCGACGAACGGACTCTGGTTCGCCGCCTTTGACCGGCGGTCGCTGGCGTTCCGGATTCTCCGCGCAACCGATGGTCCGGCTCACGAAGTGCCGCTGGCCGCGCCGGTGCGGACCGGGTGGCCGCGGCTGCTCGCCACGGCCGACCGGCTGTTCCTGTATTCGCTGAACGGACTGTGGGAATCGCCGCTGGCCGACCGATTGGAATTCCAGCCGGTCGCGGCCGGCGAAGGGGCGGCGTTCACCGAGGCTTCGCGCTGGGGCGAGGTCGCCACCTTCCTCGCCTCCGAGGGGCCTGGTGGCGGCGCGCGGGTGCTCGTGCGCCGGCGCACCGAGTGGCTGTCCCACCCGCTGCGTTTCGGCCAGTCCCACCGGCTGTGCGCCGACGGCTGGCTGCTGGTGGCGGACGGTTCCGAGCTGGCCCTGTGGAACACGTTGGAATGGCCGTTGCCTTCCTACATCTCGTTGCCGCCGGGAACGGTGATGCGCTCCGAGATGCGGTCGCGCGACGGCGAATACTGGGTGGGCACGGCCGGCGGCGTCCTGCAGTCGCACGACCTCAGCCGGCGACCGGAAACGCTGCTCACCGGTCCGGCGCAGATCCTGGCCGGCACGGAAGTCCGGGCGCAGGCCCGGGGGCTTCCCAAGTTTGTGCCCCAGTCGGAGCCGCGGCGGTTCTCCTTCAACTGGCGGCTGGACGATCAGCCTTGGTCGGGTTTCAACGACTGGCCGACCGGCGGAATGCCCCTGGGCGGCCTGCCTCCGGGGCCGCATGTGCTGCAGGTGCAGGCCCGGGATGGGGTCGGCAATGAGGATCCCACGCCGGCGACACTGGCGTTCACCGTCGTGCCGGTGCCCATCCAGGACCGGGCGCGGTTCCGGCCCGTGCTGCTCGGGGTGTGCGGTGTTTTCGGACTGCTGAGCACGGCCCTGTTCGCTGCCCGGGTGAAGCTTCGGAGGCATGCCCGCGAACTGGAAGTCCGGGTGGACCGGCGGACCGCGGAGCTGCGCGAGGACATCCTGCGCCGGGAAGCCGCCGAGGCAGAGATCCGGTCCCGTGAGGAGCGGGCCCGGCGGCAATCCGTCGCGTTGGCGCGGCTCGTGGCCGGCGGCATCAGTCCCGGCGGCCCGGCGGATTCGTGGTGGGACCGGCTGGCGGAGCAGGTGGCCGACGCCACCTGGGTTTCGGCCGCGGGAATTTGGGAGCTGTCGGCCGACGGCTCCGAGCTCAGGTGCCTCTCGCTGTTCGAAACCCGCGACCGGCGCCACAGCCGCGGCACGGTGCTTTCGGCGCGGGATTTTCCGGCTTACTTCGCCGCCCTGCGGCAGGACGGCCGCATTGCCGCGACGGACGCGCGGACCGATTCCCGAACGGCGGAGTTCACCGGGGTTTACCTGGTGCCGCGGGGGATCACGTCCTTGCTCGACGCCGGCATCCGCGCCGGTGACCGGCTGGCCGGCGTGATCTGTCTCGAACACGTCGGGCCGCCCCGGGACTGGCCGCTCGACGAGCAGGCCTTCGTGAATGCCGCGGCGGCGCTGGCCGGGCAGGCGTTCGCCGAACGGGAACGCCGGCTGGCGGTGGCGACCCTCCAGCAGGAACAGCTCCGACTCGGCACGATCATCGATGCCGCCGCAGTGGGAACCTGGGAGTGGAACGTCCAGACCGGCGAAACGGTCTTCAATCCGCGGTGGGCGGCCATCGTGGGCTACACGCTGGAGGAGCTGGCGCCGGTCAGCATCCAGACCTGGGTCCGCCTCACCCATCCGGACGATCTCGCGCAGTCGGAGGCCCTGCTGAAGCGGCACTTCTCCGGCGAGCTTTCCTACTACGAATGCGATTGCCGGATGCGGCACAAGGACGGCCGCTGGGTCTGGATTCATGACCGCGGCCGCGTCATCTCGCACACGCCCGACGGAAAACCGCTGATGATGTTCGGCACGCATACCGACGTGACCGAGCGTCACCGCCACGAGGAGGAGCGCGAAGTCCTGAAGGAGCAGCTTCAGCATTCCCAGCGACTGGAATCACTCGGCCGTCTGGCGGGCGGGGTGGCCCACGAGTTCAACAACATGCTCCAGGCCATCCGCGGCAACGCCGACCTGGCCGTTGGGGAGCTTCCGGCGGCGCATCCCGTCCGGGCCAACCTTGAGGAAATCCAGCTCGCCGCCCGGCGCTCCGCGGACATCACCAAGCAGTTGCTGGCGTTTGCCCGGCAGCAGACGGTGGTGCCGCAGGTCCTTGATCTCAACGAGACCGTCAGTCGCAGCCTCACCCTGCTGCGCCGTCTGATTTCCGAGAACATCGAGCTGGTTTGGAGTCCGGGGTCGGAGGTCTGGCCGGTCCTCGCGGATGGGGGGCAGCTGGATCAGGTCCTGACCAATCTCTGCGTGAACGCCCGCGATGCCATCGCCGGCCAGGGCAAGATCCGGATCGCCACGCGCAACGTGATGCTCGACCGGCCCCTCGCGGAATGTCCGCCCGGAGACTATGTGCTGCTGACAATCGAGGATTCCGGCAAGGGCATGGATGCCGGCACGGCGGCGCGGATTTTCGAGCCGTTTTTCACCACGAAGGAGATGGGCAAGGGAACCGGTCTGGGTCTGGCCATCGTCTTTGGCGTGATCAAGCAGAGCCAGGGCCACATCGCGGTGCGCAGCGAGACCGGTCGCGGCACGACGTTCGAGATCCACCTGCCGCGCAGCCGCGTCGGTCCGGCGCCGGCCGGCGAAACCGCAGTGGAGCCGGCGTCGCCCGCGCCGCCGCCCCACCGGACGGTCCTGTTCGTCGAGGACGAGGAACAGGTGCTCCGCCTCGGCGTGAAGCTGCTGCGCGAGGCCGGCTACACGGTCCTCGCCGCGGGCACCCCGACCGCCGCCCTGGAGATCGCCGTCGCGCATTCGGGGCCGATCCACCTGCTGGTCACCGACCTCGTGATGCCCGGCATGAACGGCATCCAGTTGGGCGAACGGCTGCAGGGGCTGCGCCCGGGACTGCCCTGCCTCTACATCTCCGGCTACCCGGCCGAGGTGGTCGCCCGGGAAGGACTGCCGAACTCCGCCCGGCTCGTGCAGAAGCCGTTCACGGCCGAGGAATTCCTGCGCGACGTCCGCGCGGCTCTGGGCTGAGCCGATGCCTCGGCCAACTGTCGGCGGGGCTCGTGCCAAATTCCGGTTTCTTTCGGAATGCTCAGTGGGCGGGTTGGCCTGCAACCCACGGTGGTTTCCGCGGGCAACCGCCCATCGTTTCGAACGGTTGCTTGCCGCAACTGGGATCGCCCGGACGCCGCTTCAACTCCCGGCGCACTTTTGCGGTCTCGTGCCTTGTGCGGCTGCCGCCGGCTTTCATGCTGGTCGCCCGATGAACCGTTGGCTGCTCAAACTCCTGCTCGCCGGAGCGGCGGGCTTTCTCATGGTGGCGCTCCTGTGAGGCGGTATCCGTATCTTGCCGATCCGCTGTGGCTGGGCGCGTGCCTGCTCTACGCGGTCAACCGCGGCTGGTGGCGCGAGGCGTCGGGGCTGCCGTTCTTCACCGGCCAGTTCAATGATCTGCTGCTCCTCCCGTGCGCGCTGCCGGTCCTCCTCTGGGTGCAGCGGCGCCTCGGACTGCGCGAGCACGACCGCTTTCCCGAGCCCGGCGAAGTCGCGTTCCATTTCGTCGTGTGGAGCGTCATCGCGGAAGGCATCGGCCCGCGCCTGTTCCCGTGGGCGGTCGGTGATCTCCGGGATGTCGCCGCATATGCCCTTGGCGGGATGCTGGCCGGGCTGTGGTGGCATCGCAGCGGCATCGCGCGGACTGCTGGAGCATGAGCTTCAACCGTCTGGCGCCGCATTATCGCCGGCTGGAATGGCTGCTGGCCGGCCCCCGCCTGCAACGCTGCCGCCTCGTTCATCTGGAGCAGCTCGCCGGTTGCCGGGATGTGTTGCTTGCGGGTGAGGGCCATGGCCGGTTCCTGGTCGCGGCCCGGCGCCGGTGGCCGGAAGTGCGCTTCGTTCATCTCGATGCCAGCCCGGCGATGCAGTCCGCCGCCCGTTCGGCCTTGGTCAACGCGGGGCTCCTGGTGGAACGGGTCGGGTGGATCACCGCCGATCTGCGCACGTGGACCGCACCGCCGGCCTTTGACGCGGTGGTCACCCAGTTCGCGCTCGACTGCTTTGACCCGACGGAATTGCCCGGGGTGATGCGCCGACTCGCGGGTGCCCTCCGGTCCGAAGCCCGCTGGTTGTGGGCGGATTTCCAGGTGCCCGACCGGGGCTGGCGACGCCGGCGGGCGCAGTTGATCGTGGCCGCGATGTATGGCGTGTTCCGGCCGCTGACCGGTCTGTCCGCCCGCCGGATCGAGCCGGTGGCGCCTTGGCTGGAGGAAGCGGGCTTCCGTCGGTCCGCCCGGGTTGAATCCGAGTGGGGACTGCTTGCCGCCGAAGCCTGGCAACGGGACGGACACCGCATAAATCCGGCTTGAGCCGCTCCGGATTCTCGGCCACCAACCTCCCGCACTCGACCACATCCATGAGCACTGCGCCGACCGCCGACGTGAACAAGCCCCTGAAGTCCCTCGACGAATGGGAGGACTTCGTCGTCCAGCACTATCCGGAACCGATGCCGGCCGACGGCGCGCCGAAGAAAAAGCCCACCGTGGGCTATGATCCGGAAAAGAAGGAAACCGAGTTCCGCAACTACGAGGCCGATGCGCGGCCCACCGTCCGTGAGTTCTACCGGCTGAACCACACCTTCCAGACCCACGACTTCGCGCGGGCCAAGAAGAAGGAGTTCCTCGGCCTGAACCGCATGCAGATGGGCATCTGGGAGGCCGCGGAATACCTCAACCAGCTCGTGGACGACTCGGACCCCGACACCGACATGTCGCAGCTCGAGCACCTGCTCCAGACCGCCGAGCAGCTCCGCCGCGACGGCCAGCCGCGCTGGATGATCCTCACGGGCTTCGTCCACGACCTTGGCAAGATTCTGTGCCTTTGGGGCGAACCCCAGTGGGCGGTCGTCGGTGACACCTTCCCGACCGGCTGCGCCTATTCGAACAAGATCGTCTTCCCGAAATTCTTCGAGGCGAATCCCGACTTCCAGAACGCCAAACTCCAGACCCGCAACGGCGTTTACGAGGAAGGCTGCGGCCTCGACGCAGTGGACCTGTCCTGGGGCCACGACGAATACATCTACCACGTCTGCAAGGATTACCTGCCGATGGAGGGCCTCTACATGCTGCGCTACCACAGCTTCTACCCGTGGCATCGCGAGGAGGAATACGGCCACCTGCTGAACGACCAGGATCGCGCCATGCTGCCCTGGGTGCGGCGCTTCAATCCCTACGACCTTTACACCAAGAGCCACACCAAGCCCGACGCCAAGGCCCTGCGCCCGTTCTACGAGGAACTGATCGCGGAGTTCTTCCCGGCGAAGGTCAGGTTCTGATCCGCGCGTGGTGCCGGAACATTGGCGAAAGCCGCGTTGACGTTCGTCGCGCGGCTTCTTCATTTCCCCCATGAAGCAGAAGCTCATTCTCGTCGCCATCGTCGTGCTGTGCCTGGCGATCTTGGGCTTCGGAATTGCGGGCGGCCTGTTTCTCGGACGCGTGCTGCCGCAGTCCCGCCCGCGGATTGCGGACACGCCGGCCATCGTCACGCAGATCCAGGCGCTCTCCCAGCTGGTCACAGTGAAGTATGTCTTCGAGAAGGTGATCCAGCTCGATGACGTGAAGTGGTATGGCCAGAACCGGCTGTTGATGGTCGCGCATGGCGTGGCCAAGGCAGGGGTGGATTTGCAAAAGGTCACGCCTGCCGACGTGAAGATGCGCGAGGGACAGCTCACGCTGTCGCTGCCCAAGCCGCAATTGCTCGACGTGTATCTCGACGAGAAGCGCACTGAAGTCGTGGAGCGCTCCACGGGCATCCTCCGCGAGTTCGACCAGCAGATGGAGCAGGACGCCCGGCGTCAGGCCGTGGACCAGATCCGCCTCGCCGCCCGTGCGTCCGGCATCCTCAAGGACGCCGAGGAACGCACCCGGCTCCAGCTCGCCGCGCTGGCCGCGGCCGCGGGCTACGGCGCGGTGAAGGTGGAGTTTCGCTGACCGCGAAACCGGGCGGGGCAATCGCGCGGCGCAGGCGCGCGGTGAGCCGGTTGGAATGTTTCCGGGCAAGCGCATGTTCCCAGATCCGGAGCACCCGCCAGCCGGCCCGGCGCAGGGCCCGGTTTACCCGGCGGTCGCGCTCGCGGTTGGCCGTGAGTTTCTTCCGCCAGAAGGCGCCGTTCTGGCGGGGCCGGGTGGCGTGCTGCGGGCAGGCGTGCCAGAAACAACCGTCCACGAACACCGCCAGCTTTTGCCGCGGAAACACGAAGTCCGGTCGCACGGCCAGCATGGGCCGCAATGCCTGAGGCCGCTTCCCTGAGGTCTGCGCGGTGCCACCGGCGGAGGGATTGGGCACGGTGACCTTCAGCTGCCGGCGCCAGCCCGTGACGGCGAGTTCGCGGAACTTGCGGACGAGGGCGCCTTCGGTGCGGACGTTCCCGCGGGAGCGGATGCGCGACATCACGTCGCTCCGTTTCGCCCGGGTAAAGATGTCCGTCATGGAGGTCCGGGCGGGTCAGCCGGCCGCCGGGGTGCGGGTGCACAGCTTGAGGCCCACCACTCCGGCAACGATGAGGAAAAGGCAGGCGACCCGGCCGAACTCCCGCGGTTCGCCCAGGAACAGCATGCCGACGAGGGCGGTGCCGGCCGCGCCGATGCCGGTCCAGACCGCGTAGGCGGTGCCCATCGGCAGCGTCTTCAGGGACAGCGACAGCAGGGCGAAGCTGGCGAACATGCACAGGCCCGTGCCCACGCTGGGCCATAGACGGGTGAAGCCCTGGGTGTGTTTCAGTCCGATGGCCCAGCCGATCTCCAGCAGGCCGGCGAGCAAAAGGCAGATCCAAGCCATGCCGCAGGGTAGCGCAGGCATCGCCCGTGGCCAGTCGCCGCCGGGAAACGCGGAGGCGCAGTCCGGGCTCGCCCGCGGGCTTCCGGGAACGCACGGTTTCGCCGTGCTTGAGATGCTCCAGCAATGGCACCGGCAGCTAGAGGCGGCACTGAACTCGGCCCACCCGGCGTTGGTCGTGGCGGCGATGGTGGTCCTGCCGCTGGGGCCGTTCCCGGCGAGCGTCCTGTTCGTGCTGGCCGGCAACCGTTTCGGCACCGGCCTGGGATTCCTGCTCGGGGTCGGGGCGCTCGCGGCGAACATGACCCTGGGCTACTGGCTCGCCCGGCGCGGGCTGCGCGGTCCGTTGGAGCGCTGGCTTGCCCGCCGGGGCAAGCAGGTGCCCACGTTTGATCCGGCGGATGAACTGCGCTTCCTGCTCCTGTTCCGCATCACGCCCGGCATGCCGCTGTTCATCCAGAATTACGTGCTAGGCCTCGCGGGCGTGCGGTTCTCGCGGTATTTGCCGGTCTCGCTCGCAGCCCAGGCGCCCTACGTGCTGGCGTTCACGTGGTTTGGCCAGACGCTCACGGAGAAGTCCGGCTGGAAGCTCGTCCTCGCCGTCGCCGGCATCGTGGCCGCCATCCTGTTGGTCAGCCTGTTGCGGAAAATCCTCGCGCGGAAAAAGGCCTGAGCCCGCCCGGCCGGATTGGGAGCAGCCGTGAAAACAGGAATGGCGGCCCGCTGTCTCCGGTGAATCCGACGTCGGCGAGGCTGGCGGAAGGCCGCTGATTCTGCCGGCGACTCAGACCATTTCCCGAAGACTTCCGGCAAATACTGTGGGCGGGTTGCCCCGCAACCCGCCGCGGTTTCCGGGGGAAACCGCCCACCGTTTAGTCCGGTTATCTCTGGGAAATGGTATCAGGCCAGCGGCTGGCGCAGCCGCCAGACCAGCCAGGTGAGCTCCTCGAGGTAGGCGCCCGGGCGCGGGTAACTGATCGCCTCGGTCACGTCGCCGGCGAGGTTGTCCTGCGCGAGGAAATGGGCCGCGCGGTTGGGCACGCCGCCTGAGCAGCGGTGCACGAGCTCCGCGACCAGCTGCCGGTAGGCTTCGCCCACGTTGTCCGGCTCCGCGGGGCTGAAGAAATGCGGCATGCGGTTGAACTGCAGCTTTTCCAGCGTGGAACTGAAACGCATCTCCGCGTCGCCGACGATCACCTCGAGGATGAAGGCCTTGCCGTCGTTGCCCGCGGCCACAACGCGGATCGAGTTCCACGGCACGCGCACGGGCCGTTCCAGCGGATCATAGATCACCAGCGCATCGGGCTGGAGCTCGGCGAAGCGGAACAGCTTGGACTCGGGCAGGCGCGGCAGGTCCGACTCGGGCACGACCTGCACCTCGATGGCTTCGGTCGCGAGCGAATTCTGAAGGAAAAGGGCATCCTCGATGGATAGGTCGCGGGCGAGAAAACCGTAGGCGTCGTCCGCGACGAACTTTGCGTCGGCGGGCGTGAGGCCGCGCCCGCAGGCAAAGGCGCGTTCCAGGGCGTCCAACGGCGGGCGGGTCTGCGTCGTCTGAACGAGGGCGTATCTCATGCGTCAGCGGGCGGAGCGTAACGTCCCGCCCGGCGCAGACGCCAGAGCAGCCATTGGGTTTCTTCGGCGAAGGCGTTCCGGGTCGGATACCGGGGCCCGGTTTCCGGCTGGTTTTCCCGGAGCGCGAAGGCACCCCGGTTCAGCAGCGCCTGCGGCACGGCCGACAGCAGATCGCGCAGGAAGGTGCCGAAGTTGTCCGCCGGATCGCGGGACAACCGGTCGCCGAGGCTGGCGAACTGAAATTCATGGGCCTGCCAGACAAACCGAAGTCCGCCGGCCAGAATGACTTCCGCGCACCAGCGCCAGTTGCGTTCCTCCCGGGACAGGGCGAATGGAGCAGTCTTGGAAGGGGATTCCGTTTCACGACTGTCCGGGAAAAGGCGGTCCACCAGAACGCTTCCGATTCGGCCCTGCGCCAGATCCCAGGTGGTGGCCGCGACATCAAGCATGGCATGGGTGTCCCCGGAGAGGGGTTGCACGCTCCCGACTTCGCGGCTTCCAAATTCTTCCCGCCGCACCAGTCCCGCGCTGACTGCCAACACCTGATCCCACGGAACGTGCAGCGGCCGGCCGAGCGGATCCAACGGTTCAAAACCCTCCGCCCAGCAGGACGCGCGCACGATCCGTTTGGCCGGGGGCAACGCGGGCCACTCCCGGTCGTCCACGACGTCCACCTCCACGCCCTGGGCAGCCAGGGCGTATTGCAACTGCTTGGCCGGATACTCCTCGAGCCCCTTCGCCAGCACCCCGAAGGCGTCCTTCACGAAGCTGACTGCATCCAGCGCGTGGAAAATGCCGGTGGTTTGGAAGGCGCGTTGCACGGCCTCGACGGCCGGCGGTGTGAGCGAACGTTGAACCAGCAGGAAGGGCATGGGCGGAGCTTGCCCCGAACCCGCGTTGGGATGGCAGCGGGGAGTTTCCAGTGGCCGACCGGAGCGCGGACGGTCTCGTCCGCACGACCACCGGGAACCGCGGAGTCATTCACGCGGACGCAGACCGTCCGTGCTCCGCCTCACCCGCCCAGATACGCCTCGCGCACCTTGGGATCAGCCCGGAGCGCCCCGGATTGATCCGTGAGCCTTCGTCGGACAGGATGTCGAATCGCCATGCAGCCTTCCGCGACCACTCTGAAGCCAGAAGGAACCACGCGCTGGCAGAAGGCCCGCCGGTGGGCCGGCAAGCTGTTCGGAACCATCGTGGTTTTGGCCATGTTGGCGGCCGGCTGGGAGTTTCACCAATTCTCCGAAGACCCGGAACACTACTTGGTGAACCGCTACGGCACCGGACTGGGAAAAGTGACTTCAGTGGAGGTGCTTTCGCTCGGCCCGGAAGCTTCGACGGAATTGGCGGCCCGTTTCCCTGGGCTGCCGACCTATCGGCGCCGTCTTTGGAGTGAAAACAAGTATCTGGTTTATCGCCGTGCAGATGTTGAGGGAGCTGCCGCCCAACGGCTGGCAGATCTGTGGCGACGGCAGGATTACATTACGTCTGAGCAGGCGGGTTGCCATGAACCGGGCTACGCGATCCGTTTCTACTTTGGTCCGTGGCGGCGGTTGGAGGTCACCCTTTGCTGGCAATGCGACAACATCGCCTTCCCCCTGCTCGGGACTGAGGTGTGGAATACGTTTGATGCCCACGGAACGAACGGTCTGGCCCTGCTTTCGTCCCTCAAGGCGATTGCTCCGACCTTTGACTATACCAATGCCGTCGTTTCCACGGCGGAATTGAACGGACGGGTGGAGGCCGTCTTGCAGGGACGAGAGGCAGTATGGAAGTTCGTCGAATGGGTTGAGCATTCCCCGCAGCGCCAAGAGTTCCTGGCGGAAATCGGGCGGCGCCTCCCGAACCTTTCCACCAATGAAACCAAGGTTGCCGTCGGACTGGTCAGGGATTTTAAACTGACCAACTAAGCCCCGGTCGTAGAGCGCCTACTCGCTCACACCAATCTCAAGGTCCGTAATGTTGCCCTGAGCACGTTGCAGTCGTTGCGAGTCCCGGTGAATCCAGAAGCGCTCATGCCCCTGTTGATGTCGGAGCACGAGTCGGAGCGGCAGGAAGCACTGCTGGTCGCAGTGCGCCGAGCCAAGGTTGAGCCCACGGTCTTTCTGCCAGCGATTGAAAGCAGTCTGGTGACCTATGGTCGGCAGGCTTTTCGGCCGGACACCCGCGAATCGCTCCGCAAACTGACCAACCGATGGCCAGGGTGGAGCCCGATCTACGAACGGTTGCGTCGGGGAACGAACGCGCCACCGGGTTAACCACCCAAATACGCCTCGCGCACCTTGGGATCGGCCCGCAGCGCCGCGGCCTGATCGGCGAGGATGATGCGGCCGGTTTCCAGCACGTAGCCGCGGTGGGAGATTTCCAGCGCGAGGTTGGCGTTCTGTTCCACCAGCAGGATGGTCAGCCCGCGGACGCGGTTCAGTTCCACGATCTTCTCAAAGATCAGCTTCACCAGCAGCGGCGCGATGCCGAGTGAGGGTTCATCCAGCAGCAGGCAGCGGGGCTGGCTCATCAGCGCGCGGCCGATGGCGAGCATCTGCTGTTCGCCGCCGGAGAGCGTGCCGGCGAGCTGGGCTTCCCGTTCCTTGAGCCGCGGGAACATGGTGAAGACGAACTCCTCCTCGCGCGCGATGACGCCCTGGTCGCGCTGGAGGTAGGCGCCCATCTGCAGGTTCTCGCGGACGGTCAGGTTGGCGAAGACCATCCGGCCTTCCGGCGAGTGGGCGAGGCCCTGGCCCACGAGCCGGTGCGCGGGCCGGCCGGTGATGTCCTGGCCCTCGTAGCGGATGGAGCCGGACTTGGGTTTCAGCATGCCGGAGATGGCGCGGAGCGTGGTCGTCTTGCCCGCGCCGTTGCCGCCGATGAGCGTGACGATCTCGCCTTTGTCCACGCGCAGCGAAACATCGTGCAGCGCGGTGATGGCGCCGTAATTGACCGTGAGATTTTGGACTTCGAGCATGGATTAACAGCGAAGGCGCGAAGACGCGAAGGCATTGATTCTGGAAATCAGGAAGGCAGGAAGAAGACAGGCCCATTCCTGTTTTCCTGTTTTCCAAATTAGGTCTCCACCTCCTTGCGCTCTTCGCGCCGTCGCGTCTTCGCTTTTCAAGTTCACGCGTGTTCCTTCCCTAGGTAGGCCGCGATCACGGCCGGGTTCGCCCGGATCTCGGCCGGCGTGCCTTCGGCAATCTTGCGGCCGTATTCGAGGACGTGGATGCGCTGGCAGATGCCCATGACGACTTTCATGTCGTGCTCCACAAGCAGGATGGCGAGCCGGAACTTCTCCTGGATGAACTGGATCAGCTTCATCAGCTCGACCTTTTCGGCGGGGTTCATGCCGGCGGCGGGTTCGTCGAGGAGCAGCAGCTTGGGGCGCGTGGCGAGGGCGCGGATGATCTCGAGCCGGCGCTGGTCGCCGTAGGAAAGGCTCTTGGCCGGTTCCTCCTGCACGCGTTCGAGGCTGAAGATGGACAGCAGCTCCCGGGTGCGCTCGCGGAGTTCGACCTCCTCGCGCTGGAACTTCGGGCCACGGGTGAGCGAGTGGACGGCGTCGTGCGCAAGGTGCAGGTGGAAGGCCACCCGGACGTTGTCGAACACGGTCAGGCTGGGGAACAGGCGGATGTTCTGGAACGTCCGGGCGATGCCGCGTTCGGTGAGCTCGAAGGGTCGCAGCTTGGCGGTCGGTTCGCCCGCGAACTCGATCCGTCCTTCGGTCGGCTGATAAACGCCGGTGATCAGATTGAAGACCGTGGTCTTCCCCGCACCGTTCGGACCGATCAGGCCCACGAGTTCGCGCTCGCCCACGGTTGCCGAGACGCCGGAAACGGCCGTGAGACCGCCGAAGCGGATCGTAACGTCGGTGAGTTGGAGCAGCGGGGTCGTCATGAACATTGCAGCATCACCTGCGCACGCTGGAAGCGCCGTTGCCTCAGGTCGGCGGCCCGGATGCCGAAGTAAATCATCCCGGCATCGCCCCACATCACCCCGAGGTCATCGTCGGTGTCCACCTGGAGCAGAAGGCGCCAGTCCTGAGCCCGGCCGGCGGCGGCGATCCAGTCTTCCTTCGTGCGCGGGTCGGAGTCCGGGCTGGTGTAAACCTCGAACTCCACCCGGACATCACCCTGAACATTGTTCGCATGGCCGCCCGCGTGATGGTCCGGGCCGCCGCCATGCACGGACTCGCCGAGCGCCGTCCGGATCTCGAGGTAGGCATCGGCTTCGGCGTCTTCGAACCCGAGGGCGGTGGTTTCCGGGGCCTGAAAATCCGGCAGCGTCGCCACCACTTCCGGTTCCAGACCGAACTGCGGCAGGATCAGTCCGGTTGCCGGGGCGCCGGCCGGGGTTGGGGCCGGGCGCAGGCCGTCGGTGCTTTCGGTATAGAGGACGAAGGGCGTTTCCGCCGTGACGTCGTCGCCTCCCCACGGCTGCTCCTCGAGGTCGTAGAAGAAGTGCAGCAGCCCGTCAGTCGGCCAGTCTGGACCCAACCCGGCCACGGGCAGGTCCGCGCACCGGAGTTGTCCGATGAATCCCAGCGGCTTGCCGTGGAGATGCGGCCACACGAACCCGGCGTTGACGTCGGGCAGCCCGCCCAGCTTGGAGGCGCCCACTGCCACGGGCATCGCCTGGCGGACTGTCGTGGACTCGCCGCTGCGCAGTCCGAACCAACGGCGCGGACCTTCCTTTCGGGCCTCCGTCATCCGCTTGCGCAGGTGAACGGCCGGCTGGACCAACGCCAGCAATTCGGCCGACCGGTTCCGCAGGGGCGAATCGGCGATGATCGTGCGGAGTTGGGCCAGGTGCTCCGTCATGCCGCCTTTCTCTTCCACAGCGGCCAGGTGAACAGGCCCTGCGGCCGCGTGAGCATCAGCACGATCAGCAGGAGCGAATAGAGGATCATGCGGTAGTCGCCGAACTTCCGCAGGGTTTCGCTCAGCACGGTGAGCAGCACGGCCGCCAGGATCACGCCGACATGCCGGCCCATGCCGCCGAGGATGACCATCACCACGATCTCGATGCTCTTGTTGAAGTCGAAGCCGCCGGGCGTGAGCGTGCCCTTGATGTGCGCGTAAAGCCCGCCCGCCACGCCGGCGAAGAACGCGCCGACCACGAAGGCGGTGATCTTGTAGCGGGTCGTGTTCAGACCCATGGCCTCGGCCGCCACCTCGTCGTCGGCCACCGCGAGGAAGCCGCGGCCGTAGGTCGAGTTCAGCAGGCCCCAGACGACATAGACGGTGAGCATGGGCGCCGCGAGCGTGGCGAACACGATCACGCCGCTCCACGCCGGGTTGAGCGTGGTGGGCAGGCCGTTCAGGCCGAGCGCGCCGCCGACGAACTCCACGTTCTGGAGGATCACCTTGATGATCTCGCCGAAGCCGAGCGTGACGATGGCGAGGTAATCGCCCTTCAGCCGCAGCGACGGGGCGCCGACCAGGAAGCCCGCCAGCGCCGCGGTGAGCCCACCGGCGAACAGGGCCAGCGGTAGGAGCACCCAGGGCTGTCCGCCGACGAGCGGGAGCAGCTTGGCCCCGAGCGTCTTGGTGAGCGTCGCCGCCGTGTAGGCACCCACGGCCATGAAGCCCGCGTGGCCGAGCGAGAACTGTCCCGTGAAGCCGTTGATGAGGTTGAGGCTGGCCGCGAGCACCACGCTCACACCGACGCTCAGCAGCACGTCGAGGAAATAGGGATCCATGCGGCCGGCGAACGCCGTGGCGACCCCGGCGACGGCGAGGGCGGCGAGCAGGCAGAGCTGGGATTTGGGAGGCACGGCTGGATGCTGGATGCGGGCTTAGCGGTAGATTTCCCGGCGATGACCGACGTTGATGACGATCACCCGCAGGATTCGGTCGTGAATTTCGTAAATCACCCGATAATCGCCCACGCGGATTCGCCAAGCCTCCCGGCCGCGGAGCTTCTTCACGTCAGGCGGCCTTGGCACCTTGGCCAAGGCTTCGATCCGCCCCGAAAGCCGTTCCCGAACCTCAGCCGGCAAGGCGAGCAATTGCTTCTGGGCCGATTTGGTGACGACGACGGTGTAATTCACTTGGCACCGTGTTTGGTGATGAACTCTGTGATCGTCATGAAGTCACCCTTGGCCAACTCAGCCATCACCTTGGGGCGCGCAGCATCGTAGGCCGCGATGTCTTCCAGTTCCTCCTGGGCTTCAAGGAGGCGCTGGTAGGCCTTGAGATTGAGCAGAACGCCAACCTGCCTGCCTTTGGCGTCGGTCACGAATTGAGGAGCTGATAAAGTGGCAGTTTTCATTGGGGAGGAATGTGTTCAAGCCGGGCAAACGTGGCAACGGCGTCAATGGGAACGCTTCCGCCGCCTTGCTCTCAGCGCATCAATCATCAACACGCCGAACCAGGCAACAAGCGTTACGGCCACAATCGAGACGACGCTCAGTGCCAACCCTTCGCCGTCACCGCCTAAAGACACGAAGAACGCGAGGACTGCCGGGAGGAGAGCCGCAAAATGACCGCCACCCGCAATGAGGGAAGGCGCGAAACCCATCCCTATTGCTGTGGCAGGAATCCAGAGCCATCCGCCCCTTGGAGTTCGGCCACGAATACAGGAGAAACCCAGCCAAGCCAACGCCGCACCGACGGCCCAACTGAATGCGAAGGATAGGATGATTCCCGGTTCCATAGCCTCGGTTATACTTTCTCCACCCTTAGTTTCCCCAGCAACCCCGCCGGGCGGAACAGCAGGATCAGGATCAGGATGGCGAAGGCGATGGCGTCGGAATACGTGGACCAGCGGCTGCCCTTCACGAAGGTCTCCAGCAGGCCGATCAGCAGGCCGCCGAGGGCCGCACCGGGCAGGTTGCCGATGCCGCCGAGCACGGCGGCGACGAACGCCTTCAGTCCCGGCAGCGTGCCCATGAGCGGGTCAATCGTGGGATAGTTCATTGCGTAGAGGATGCCGCCGGCGCCGGCCAGCGCGGAACCCAGCGCGAAGGTGAACGAGATGATGGCATCATTGTTGATGCCGACGAGCGACGACGCGGTGGCGTTGAACGAGACGGCGCGCATCGCGGTGCCGATCTTCGTGTGATGCACGATCCAGTGCAGCGCCCCGAGCAGGGCAAGCGACACAACGAGCACGGCGAGCTGGTTGGTGTTCACGCTCAGCGTTTTGGCCGGCACGACGTTTACCGTGGGAGCGGTATCGGCGGTCGCGGCCACCGTGTTGGTCATCGCCGGCGCGACTTCCCACGAGAACGTCTTCTGCGGGAACACCGCCGGGAAGGCCTTGGGATTGGGGCCGAAGCCGACCTGGCGGTTCTGGGCGACGTTCTGGATCAGCAGCGACACGCCGATCGCCGTGATGAGCACGGTGAGGGTCGAACGTCCGCGGAGGGGGCGGTAGGCGACCTTTTCGATGACAACCCCAAGCGCGGCGGTGACGGCCATCGAGGCGGCCAGCACGGCGAGGCCGCCGCCGAAGGTGCCGCCGCCGAGCTTCGGGGTGAGGAGCAGGCCGGCGTAGGCGCCGAGCATGAAGACGTCGCTGTGGGCGAAATTGATGAACCGCAGGACCCCATAGACCATTGTGTAGCCCAGCGCGATCAGGGCGTAGATGGCGCCGAGCGAGATGCCGTTGAGGAGCTGTTGTGCGAATTCCATCGCCGTTCAGCGACGGTGACAGGAAAGCCGCCCGCGAGGCAACCGGGGCTTGGGCGAAAGAACGGCCGGGGCCGGCCGCCGGGTCAGAAGCCTTCCAGGCCGATGACGCGCAGGATCTCCTCGACGGTCGTTTCGCCGTCGGCCACGCGGCGCAGGCCCTTTTGCCAGAGCGTCTGCAGGCCGTCGGCCTTGGCGATGTCCATGAGCTGGCGGGTTGGCAGCTTTTCCAGGATCGCGTTGCGGAGGTTCTCGCTGACGGTGAGCAGTTCCGTGACGGAGACCCGGCCGCTGAAGCCGGTGTGGGCGCAGGTGTCGCAGCCGGTGCCCTTGCGGAACATGGCGTTGGCGCGGACCTCCTCCGGAATGAGCTCGAGCAGGTGCGCTTCCGGCTCGTAGCTCTCGGCGCAGACCGGGCAGTTGCGGCGGACGAGGCGCACGCCCAGCACACCGGCGATGGAGGAGGAAAGCAGGAAGGGCTCGATGCCCATGTTGATGAGGCGGGCGAAGACGCCCGGCGTGCTGGCGGCGTGGATGGTGCTGAGCACCAGATGCCCGGTCAGGCCGGCCTGAACGGCGATGTTGGCCGTCTCGGCGTCGCGGATCTCGCCGATCATGATGACCTGCGGGTCCTGCCGCATGAGCGACCGGAGCGCGATCGGGTAGGTGTATTCCCGGGCGGGATTGCACTGGGACTGCGCGATCAGCGGCAGGTTGAACTCCACCGGATCCTCGACCGTCGCCACGCTGATGCTGGGGCCGGCCCGCTCGATCAGATGGTGCAGCGCGGCATAGATCGCGGTGGTCTTGCCGGAACCGGTCGGGCCGGTCAGGAGGATCAGGCCGGTCGGCCGTGTGATCAGCGACTTGAACGTGACGAGGGTGTCTTCCTCGATGCCGAGGCCGTCGAGGTCGAACGAACGGCCCTTGGGATCGAAGATGCGGAGCACGACCTTCTCGCCGCGGATGGTCGGAAAGGTCGAGATGCGGAGCACGACGTTGCCGGCCTCCTCGAAGGTGTTGGCCCGGCCTTCCTGGGGCAGGACAGTCTCGTGGCCGATGAGGTTGCCCATGACCTTGAGCCGGCCGACGATCTTCGGCAGCAGGTCGCTCGGCAGGTGAACCAGCTCATTCAGCACGCCGCTGAGGCGGACCCGGACGGCGACGGAGCTTTCCCAGGGCTCGATGTGGATGTCGGAGGCGCCGGCCCGCACGGCGTCGATGATCACGCACTCGACGAGCCGGACGACATCGATCTCCTCGTCGGAGGAGCAGGACTGGAGGAACTGGACCGTGTGGGAGCTCATGGTGCGGGCGGTTACGTTGGTGAACGGCGGCGACTGAACCGTGTCCGACGGCAGGAGGCGAACCAAATTGCGTTCGCGGCGCCGCAAATTGCCGGGAGGCGGCGGATCCGGAAACGGCGGTTGCCAAAGCGGGGCGCCGCTCCGAACTTGGCCGCCATCCGATGGAAGCAGTGTTGAACCGTCCGCCCGCCGATCCCGCCGCCCGCGGCGCCGCCTCGGCGGCCATTCCCCTCCGCCCCCGGCTGCCCGAGTGGCTCAAGGTCCAATTGCCCACCAGCAGCGCCTTCACCCGCACGCGCACGCTGCTGGAAGACCTGAAGCTGCATACGGTCTGCGAGAGCGCCAAATGTCCGAACCACTGGGAGTGCTGGAGCAAGGGCACCGCGACGTTCATGATCGCCGGCGACCGCTGCACGCGCGCCTGCCGCTTCTGCGCGGTGGACACCTCCAAGCCGCTGCCGCTCGAGGCCGACGAACCGCAGCGGGTGGCCGAGGCGACCCGGCGGATGGGGTTGCGCCACGTCGTCATCACGGCCGTGGCCCGCGACGATCTCGCGGACGGTGGGGCGGAGCATTTCCAGAAGACCATCGCGGCCGTCCGTGCCCTGAATCCCGGCATCATCATCGAGGTGCTGGTGCCCGACTTCCTCGACAAGGAGTGGGCGATCGACCTCGTGCTCGCGGCGAAGCCCCAGATCTACAACCACAACTTGGAAACCGTCCGCCGGCTGACCCCGTCCGTGCGGCATCGCGCCACCTATGACCGCTCGCTGAGCGTGCTGGCCAAGGCGAAGGAGCGCAGCGGCGGTTCGCTGCACACCAAGTCTGGACTGATGCTCGGCCTCGGGGAACAGCGCGACGAGGTGTTGCAGGCGATGCGGGATCTCCGCGCCGCGAAATGCGACATCCTCACGCTGGGCCAATACCTCCAGCCGACGCTGCAGCACCTGCCGGTCACCGAATTCGTGAAGCCGGCCGTGTTTGCCGATCTGAAGGAGCGGGCGGAGGAAATGGGCTTCATCCACGTGGCCAGCGGACCGCTGGTGCGCAGTTCGTATCACGCCGACGAGTTTTCGCCGGCCTCGGCCAGTTGACCGGCGCCGGAGCGCACGGCGCGGCCGAGGCCGGCGGCAATTGACCGGTGGCCGACCTTGAAACGGGCGCATCTGGACATCGTGTGTGCGCGGGCGAGCAGCAAAGTGCTGCCGGTATCTTGCCGGCAGACCCCGTAAATCGGCGCCGACGACTTCCGGTGAATGCCCGTTACGGGTTTCAGCTCTGGCCGGAGGCCACGGCGCCGCGGGTGGGCGGTCGCCCAGAAGCCTTCGGCTCGATCCGCCAGCCGGGCTCAATCCGTAGCCCATCCATCCACACCGCCGCTGCCGGTTGGAAACCGACCGCACTTTCGGGCCGGCCCAGGGCGGACGCACACGGTGTCCAGATGTGCCCGGGTTGGCTCCGAATCCCACCCTGATCGTCACGATGGAACTTGAGCCGGCGTATGCCTAAGCTTCGCCGCCTGTCCGGCCGGGCGAGCATCAAGATTCCGGGGTGTTCGGATTTGCCCTCCAGTCATAGCGGGCAGTCATTCTCAGCCAATTCCCCGCTAGCTCTCAGCGGATGATCTCCGCCCGCGTTTCTTCGCCGCCTGACGTCACCGCCTTCCTTCGGCTGCCAAGCATCAACTTGCCCGCTTCGCCCGCCCTAGTGCCTTGATCGCTGCCTTCACCACCCAGGCGGACTGTTCGAGCGCCCGCTGGGCGGTGGCGTAGTCGCGGCCGGTGAGTTCCACCACAATCCGGCAGGCGCGGTCGCGCAGCTTCACGTTCGAGGGATTGAGGTCCACCATCAGGTTGCCCATCACCTTGCCGAGCCGGACCATTGTGAGCGTCGTCAGGAGGTTCAGCACCAGCTTGGTCGCGGTGCCGGATTTCAGCCGCGTGGAGCCGGTCAGGATTTCCGGGCCCAAATCCAGCGCGAGCACGAAGTCCGGCCGGTGCCCGCGGGCGAAGCGGAGGTGGGGATTGAAGCACAGAAGGGCCGTCGTGGCCCCGCGGCGTTTCGCCTCGGTGAGGGTGCCCCACACAAACGGCGTCCGACCGCTGGCGGCGATACCGACAATCACGTCTTTCGCTCCCAGCCCGCGGAACTCCGCCGCGCGGCTGCCGGCCCCGAAGTCATCCTCGGCGCCTTCCACGGCCGAGTGCAGCGCCTTTTCGCCGCCCGCCATGAGCCCCTGCACGAGTTCCGGCGGCGTGCGGAAGGTGGGCGGACATTCGCTGGCATCGAGCACGCCCAGCCGGCCGCTGGTGCCGGCACCCACATAGAAGAGTCGCCCGCCGGAACCCAGGGCCTTCGACGTGCGTTTGATCAGCCGCGCCAACGTCGCGCCGTGCGCGCGGATCACCCCGGGAATCCGCTCGTCCTCGGACAGCATTAGTTCAATCGCGGCCTCCACCGGCAGGCGATCGAGTTCCGCGGAACGGGGATTGCGCTGCTCCGTCGGCGACAGCGCGGTCGCGGTGGGAATCGCGTTGCGGCCGTCGTCGGGAGGTGTCGTCGGCGTTTTCGCCGACGCACCGACGCGGGAAGGAGCATGAGCCCCGTCACCTCGGCTCCTGCTGGAGGCCAGGGCTTCCCGGGCCATGGCCACGGCGCCCCAAACCGATTCGCGCGCGAGCGGCCCGAACGTCGCGTGGGGAAACGCCTTCCGCAGGTGTAGCCCGACGCGCCGGGCGAAGGCGGGTTGCTTGAGCAGCACGCTGCCCGCAAAGGCGAAATGCACTGCGGCGCGTTTGCCGGCCAGGCGGGCGGCGCAGTGGGTCGCGTCCGCGACGAGTTCCGCCTCGGTCTGGCGGAGCGCCTGCCGGGCCATGGCATCTCCGACGGCCGCGGCGGCGAAGACTTCCGGCGCGAGGGCTGCGACCTGGCCCTTGGTCGCCTGCTGGAACCACGCGATGAGGTCGTTCGGTTCGTTGAGCAGCAGCACGCGGAGCGCACGCCGGCCGAAGTCGCCGAATTCGCCCGAGTGGTCGAGGTGCCGCGCCATCAGCCGCAGCGTGGTGTGCGCGATGTCGTAGGCGCTGCCGCGGTCGCCCAGATGATGCCCCCAGCCGCCGACCTTTGCGACCTTGCCGGCGGCATTCCGGCCATAACAGCACGAGCCGGTGCCACTCAGCACGATCACCGTGGCGGCAGGCGGCGTCTTGGAGGGCGCCAACTCGGCGGCCGCGAGCGCGGATTCAAGATCATGGTCCACGCGCCGCGGCACGCCGGGCCATACCTGTTCGAGGATGCGTTCCACGCGGTCGCAATCCCGCCGGTCCCGCACACCGGCCATGCCCACGCCGATTGCGGACGGCCCCGGCACCCGGGCGGCGAGGACGCGGAAGTGCTCGGTCAATTGGTCGTCGCTCACCAACCGCAGGTTGGCCGGGCCGGCGTCCACGCGGGCGAGCTGGCGCAATACACCGTCGGCCGCGAGCGCCACCGTGCGCGTGCCGCCGCATTCCAAGCCCAGCAGGACCAACTCATTCGCCATGCCGGCGAGAATGCGGGGCCGGGCCTCCTTCGGGAAGTCCTGCGAACGTGCTTCCGGCATCTTGCCGGCAGACCCCGTGACTCGGTGCGGACAGCGCACAGCAAATGTCCGGTGCGGTTGACCGCAGGCCGCTGCGCCGCCCGTGGGCTGTCGCCCAGCAGCCTTCGGCCCGCGCCGCCCGCCGGTCCCAATACGGGGCCGCCCCGTGCCCGCCGCTGCCGGCAAGATGCCGGCAAGATGCCGGCAGCACTTTGCGGCGAGCTCGCTTGCACACGACGGCCGGAGGCCGGCGCTACGGCCTGACACCCGCCGTTCCCTGCAAATCAGGCTGGCCGCCTCCGGGGCTTCTCGGGCACGAATCCGCCCGTGGACGAACTGTGGCCGGAGCTGTTGCGCCTCGCGCGGGAGGAAGTGGCGGAAACCATCCGCGCCCTGCCGGACGATCTGCGCCCCCACGCCGAAGGTTTGGCGGTCACCTACGAGGCCTGGCCATCGGACGCGCTGATCGCGGACGGCTGGGACGAGGACCTGCTGGGAATGTTTGTGGGCGATCCGCTGGACGTGGAAGGACCCGCGGAAGCGGCCGTGCCCCGGCAGATCCAACTGTTCCTCGAAAACCTCTGGGACTTCGCCGAGGGCGACGAGGCGATCTACCGCGAGGAAGTCCGGATCACCTACATCCACGAGTTCGGCCACTACCTGGGCCTGGACGAAGCGGAACTGGAAGCACGCGGCCTGCTGTAGCGGCGCCAGCAATTTCGCTGCTCTCGCTCGCCCTTGAAATCTGCCGGTGCCGGACGAAAAACTTCGGCATCGTCACCGATGGCCGGATGGTCCGATGCTGTCGGGGTTTCCCGCATGAACGCGTTTCGATTTCCGCTGACCGCCGGACTGGCTTGGGCCGTGGCCGTTTCCGCGACCGCCCAGTCCTTCACCGCGACCGACCGCCAGCCCACGCCGGAGGAGCTGGCCAAACTGCCGGCCGTCGTGCCCGAAAAGGCCGCGGCGTTGCTCAAGGACGTCAAGGTGCCCGACGAGTTCGACGTGACGGTCTTCGCCACGCCGCCGGCGGTGAACTATCCCGTGTTCGTCGCCGCGGCGACCGACGGCACCCTCTACGTCTCCAGCGACGGCAACGGCTCGCTCGACCGCAAGCCGCACCTGGGCCGCGTGCTGCGGGTGCGCGACACGAACGGCGACGGCCAGGCCGACGAGGTGAAGGCGTTCGTGCCCGACGTGGATTCGCCGCGCGGGCTGGTCTGGGACCACGACCGCCTTTACCTGCTGCATCCGCCGGACATCAGCGCGTTCATCGACCGGGACGGCGATGGTGTGGCGGACGAGAAGAAGACGCTGGTTAGCGGCATCGGCTGGACCTTCAAGGACCGGCCGGCGGACCACGGTTCCAACGGCCTCGAACTCGGCGTGGACGGCTGGCTTTACGCGGCCATCGGCGACTTCGGGTTCATGGAGGCCACCGGCACCGACGGCCGGAAGCTGCAAATGCGCGGCGGCGGCGTGGTCCGCGTGCGTCCGGACGGCACCGGCCTGGAAATCTGGGCCGAAGGAACCCGCAACATCGTCGAGGCCGCGGTCGGGCCGACGCTCGACGTGTTCGCGCGGGACAACACGAACGACGGCGGTGGCTGGGATGTGCGGCTGCACCACTTCAGCGGCTACACGCAGCACGGTTATCCTCGGCTGTTCAAAAACTTCACCGACGAGATCGTGCCACCGCTGGCGGATTACGGCGGCGGTTCCGGCTGCGGCGCCGGCTGGATTGACGAACCGGGCATTCCGGCGAAGTGGAACAATGCGCCGTTCACCGCCGACTGGGGCCGCGACTGGATTTATCACCATGGTCTGACCAACCGCGGCGCGACGTTCGCAGCCTCGCAGGAGGAGTTCATCCGGGTGCCACGCGTGACCGATCTGGACTTGGACGGCAACAGTGCGGTGTATGCCGCGAGCTGGAAGGGCGCCTCGTTTACCTGGGTGGGGCCGGAAGTCGGCTTCATCGCGCGCGCGACGCCGAAGGGCTTCAAGGCGGAGCCGATGCCGGACTTCGCGAAGCTCCCCGACGCTGACTTGGCAAAACAGTTGGAATCGCCCAGCCATCGTCGCCGCCTCGAAGCGCAGCGCATGCTGATCCGCCGCCAGGCCGCGGCTGCGGAACCGCTGCCGGCGTGGGAGGCGGTTCGGTCGCTGGCCCTAGACAAGTCGAAGCCGGACGCCGCGCGGATCGCGGCCCTGTTCGGGCTCAAGCAGGCGCTCGGCACCAACGCGCATTCCACGCTGATCCGCATGATCCCCGGTTACCGCGCCTCCACCGGGCCGATCAATCTCGCCGAGACCAATCCGTTCGCCGCGACCTGGGACCGCAAGCTCGCCCCGTGGGTCCTGCGCGCCTTCGTGGACCGCGACGACCAGCTGGCGTCCGTGCCGGCGCGGGTCGCTTCCATGGCGCTGACCGATGCGTTTCTCATCTCCTCGAATCCGCGCACCCGCCGCGAGGCCATCATCGCCCTCGGCAAGCTGGGCAAGCCGCGCGAAACGCAGTCCCTCGTGTCGTATCTGGACGATGCCGATCCCATCGTGGCGCACACCGCGCTGCAGACTCTCATCCGGATCAAGGCCGTGGACGTCTGCCTGGAAATGGTGGGCCGCACCAACGAGACGCGGAAGAAGGTTCCCCGGATCCGGAACGGTTGCCTGCAGGTGCTGCAGTCGGTCCCCGAACCGAAGACCGTGACCGGCCTCATCGCGCTGCTGGAAAAGGAGACTTCCGCGGAACGCCGGGCCGGGATCATCACCGCGCTGTGCCGGCTGCATTTCGTGGAGGGCAAGTGGAAGGGGGATTCCTGGGGCACGCGGCCCGACACGCGCGGACCGTTCTACCAGCCCGAACCGTGGAGCGAGACGCCGCGCATCGCCACCGCCCTGAAGGCGGCCCTTGACCGCGCCGATGCTGCCGAAGCGGCCTTCATCGGCCGGGAGTTCGCCCGCCATCGCATTCCGGCCGGGGACGCGCTCGCCAAGCTCATCGCGCGGGCCCAGACCGAGGCGAGCCTGCTCCCGGCCATCGCCGCGCAATTAGCCGAAGCCGAGGACGTGCCGGCGGATGCCGTGCCGCTGCTGGTCCGCACCGCGACGGAGGATGCCACCGCCGACGCCGCCCGCGCCCAGGCGGTCATCGCCCTCGCCAAGACCGCGCAGGCCGACGCGTGGCAGGCGATCCTCCGGGCCTTGCCCCGGGTGTCGCAGACCAAGACCGAGAACAATCTCGCCGAAAAGGCCCGCAGCGCCGTCAACAACGCCGCCAAGCTCGACCAGGTCCACGCGGTGTTCGAGGAGGTGGCGCCGAAGCTCGACGGCCCGACCTCGCAGTTGGCGGAAGGCTTCCTGCTGAAGCTGGCCGCCCGCAAGGTCGGTGCGCCGGAAGCGCGGGCGGCGGCGAACCGCTCGCTTGATGCCGGCTGGGCCGATGCGAAACGCCGCGTGCAAATCCTCCGGGCCGCCGCGCAGGTGGGCGACGCCAGCCGGGCGGCGCAGTTCGTCGCGGCGCTCGACGATGCGGACGCCGAGGTCGCGAAAGCCGCCAAGGAAACCGTGAGCCGGCTCAAGCTCGATCCGGAGAAATTCCGGGCCGAGGCCAAAGCGCCGAAGATCGGTGACCTGGGCGTGGAGGCCGTGCTGTCGCAGGTGGCCGACCTGCGCGGGGAAGTCAGCCGCGGTGAGCAGCTGTTCGGCACCATCGGCTGCAATGGCTGCCACACCGTGAAGGCGGACGAGCCGCTGAAAGGGCCCTTCCTGGGCACCATCGCCGTGACCTACAAACGCCGCGAGCTGGCCGAGGCGATCCTGATCCCGAACAAGACGCTCGCGCAGGGCTTCGTCGCGAACCATTTCGAGCTGAAGGACGGCACCGAGGTGGACGGCTTCGTCGTGCGCGAGGCGGCCGACGCCGTGACCATCCGCACCATCACGGCCCAGGAACAGACGCTCGCCGTGAAGGACATTGCCAAACGCGAGAAGCAGGAGAAATCCCTGATGCCCGAGGGCCTGGCCGCCGGGCTCACTGTGAAGGAGTTCGCCTCACTGCTCGACTACCTGGAAGCGCTGTCGAAGGCGAAGTGAAGCGCGTCAATGAGTCCGCGTGCGGGTCAATGCACGGGGGATTCGCCAGCGAGTCCGCCGCCTGATTCCAGTTCCGTGGACTTGCCCAGGCAGGGAAAACCGGCTGCCTTCCGCAGGCGATAATCTGCTACATTGCTGACTTTGGATTCTCCCTCTCCCGGAGTGGGATGGATTCCGGACATCCCTGAATCCAGGAACGCGGTCAGATTTGAACCCGAACTCCGAAGCTGAAGCTCTGAAGGAGCGGGACATCCCAGCCCAGGGCAACGCCCTGGGTGAGTGGGTGCGTGGGAGCCGCGAGCCCTGAAAGGGCGGGACAAGTTGAGTCGCCCTTTCCGGGCTACCCCAGATCCGGACCGGCTACCCAGGCTGTTGCCCTGGGCTGGCTTATCGCCGGCCGTTGGCCTGCCACTTGGCGCTGGTGCGACATTTTCATTCCGGAGTTAGGGCTGAATTCAGTCGCGACACCGACCCCGGAGCATGCGCCGGAATTTCAGCGGGCCTTCGTCACGAGGATTTCGTGGCATTCGTCTGTTCCAATTCCATTGCCCACCGGCGGCAACACCACAGCGGGATCGCGCCGAAGACGCCGAACGAGCAGTCCACGAGCCGCCACCAGAACGGGATGTCGCGCACGGCCCCGAACACCAGCGCCCACGGAATCACCGCGGCGCACGCCAGCAGGCCAAAGTCGTAAAGCCAGCGGTTGCGCACCGGATCGCGCAGCGCCCCGATGAACGCCAGTCCGATGGCGATGTGGCCGAACGCCAGCCAATCCGTCCCATACCAGACAAACGGTGCCTGGGCCGTTGTCTTCGTCACGCCGGCGTAAGCCTTCGCCAGCCAGGTGGAGACAAATTCCGGCAGGAGTCCCCCGGCGCTGAAATCGGCCCCGAACCAACGGGCCGCGAGATCGAACTGGGTCTGGATGGGGATCGCCGTGACGCCGCTGAGCACCAGCCCAAAGAGGAAAATCCAGGTCCAGCGGCGGAGGCGGCGTTCCAGCAGGGAATCGCGGTTCATTGCGTTCAGGCTGCCGGGCGGACGGACGGCGGGGAAGCAGACTTCCGCCCCAATCGCAATTCACGGGCCGGCGCCGTCCAGGTCCACCACAGCGACAGCAGCAGGCCGGTCATCGCCAGCGTGAAGCCCCAGGCATGCGGGTGTGCCCACGGTTGGAGCACGCAGCCGGCGATGTCGGCGGCGAGACGGTGAGGGGCGGTGAGAACATCCCAACTGTTGAAGCGCTGGAAGCGGCCCAGGTAGATGCCGAAACTCGCCAACCCCAGGGCCATCACGGTGAACACCGGTGTCCAGCGCAGTCCGCCCGCGGCCGCGACGCACCGCCGCATCGTCCGCAGCGAGGTGAAACCCAAGGTGGTTCCCAGCAGGGCGAAGTGCAGCAGCAGGAGCAGGTCAAACCACGGCGGCGCGCCCACCCGCGGCCGCCAGTGGAGGATGTCCGTGAGCAGGTAAGGGGCGTTGGGAAAGAACAGCAGCCAACCGGCAGCAAGGGCGATTTGCCCCGCGGAGCTCCCGGCCCGCAACCGTCGTCGTTGGGCGAGCAGGTCGGCGAACACCACGGGGAGCCAGGCGAGGAAGAGGTTCCACAGGAGGAAGGCGAATTCGAGAAAGCCGCTCCGCCACCAACGGAGATGAACCAAGCCAAAGCCAAACACGGTGGCCAGCAGGGCGGCGCGGTGGCGGAGCAGGAATCCGCCCGCCCAATCGCAGCCACGGTGCAACCACGTGGGCCGTTTCGGCCGATTAACAGGAGCCGTGCGATCCGAAGGAGCGGTCATTTTCCCTTGTGAAACCTTGGACCGCTCGGGCGTTCAATCGGCGGGCACCCTCCGACCAACCTGGCCCGGATCGGACGGAATTCAGTTCTCCGGCCAGAGGAAGTCGAGGTCGTTGGTCGCGGCGCGGGCGGATTTGAGGAATTGCCCCCGCATCCCTCTGGAGGTGGTTTGCTGCACGCTGCCGTCCGCCGACAGAAGATTGCCGTTTCCCTGGTGAATGGCTGGCGTCCAGACAGCGGAGGCGAAAGTGGTCTCGTTGGTGGCTTTGGTGAGGGGAATCCGCAAGGCTACCTGCGAGGGCGGCACGGTGGGCGAATCGCTGAATGGGCCGCCGGCAAGGTTGCGATCGCCGGCGAGCAGGGACTGCGAATCACCCTCACGCGCGCTGGTCGCCAGGAAATAGCTGATGGCGCCGTTGCGCACGCCCGCCTGGGCCGGTGCCATCAGGAAGGCGAACGAATTGGTCCTGAGGGCATAGCGCTGGGTGTCGTGGGGACACACGAGGATATTGGGCGTGGAGAGCTCATTGGACACCGCGGCGAACCAACCGGAGACACCTGCGGCAGTTGGCAGGGAAGTTCCCGGCATTTCGCCAAACCCAAAGGGAAGCTGGGCCGGGCGGTTGGTGGGCGAAAGCTGCCAGGGAAAGCTGCCTTCGCTGTCCGTGGCGAAGATGCGGAACGCGAGCCCGATGTTCTTGAGATTGTTGATGCAGTGAATGCGGGCGGCGCGGGTCGTCGCCCGGGCCATCCGCGGCAGGATCACCAAAGCCACCACGACCACGCAGACGATCACCACCAGCATTTCGACCCAGGTGAAGGCGGCTGGGCGGTTGGGCTTCCGGAGGTGCATGGCGTCGGCAAAGCAATGGCAGTGCCAGCGGTTCCGAACCGAGGCAAGGATTCAGGTTCGCGACCGGAGAAGAGTCTTCAGATAACGGCCCGTGTGCGATTCCGGGATTTGGGCGACCTGCTCGGGTGTCCCTTCAGCCACGATCTGCCCTCCGGCTTCGCCGCCTTCGGGGCCGAGATCAATCACCCAGTCCGCCTCGGCGATGAGGTCGAGGTTATGCTCGATCACAACGACGGTGTGGCCAGCGTCCACGAGCCGCTGGATGACCTCCACGAGCCGGCGCACGTCCTGCATGTGCAGGCCGATGGTGGGTTCCTCCAGAATGAACAGGTCACGCTTCTGAACGCGGATTGCGGATTGCGGATTGCGGGCGATGCCTGGATCCGCCGCGGCGGCTTTCAGTCCACCGAGCAGGTGAGTGACGAGCTTGATCCGCTGGGCTTCGCCGCCGCTGAGCGTGGGGCTGGTCTGACCGAGGCGCAGGTAGTCGAGGCCGGTGTCGTGCAGTGCTTCAAGCGGGCGCAGCAGCTTGCGGTGGGCGGCGAAGAACTCCAGCGCCTCGGCCACGGACAGGTTCAGGACGTCGGCAATGGACTTGCCCTGCCAGGTGACGTCGAGGGTCTCGGGATTGAAGCGTCCGCCGCCGCAACGGTCGCACTTCACTTGCGCGGTGGGGAGGAAGTTCATCTCCAGCTCGATGACGCCCTTGCCCTCGCAGTCGGGACAGCGGCCCTGCGCGGAGTTGAAGCTGAACCGGCCGGGTCCGTAGCCGCGGAGCTTGGCCTCGGTGGCGGAGGCGAAGAGCTGCCGGATGTCATCGAAGAAACCCACGTAGGTCGCGGGCGTGGAACGTGGCGTCCGGCCGATGGGGGACTGGTCCACCTCGTGGACGGCGTTCAGGACTTCGAAGCCGGTCACCATTGCGGACTGCGGATTGCGGACCGCGGATTTGCCGGGCTTGGCCAGCGCAGCTTCCACGGCGGGGAAAAGGCATTCCTTGATCAGCGTGCTTTTCCCGGAACCGCTCACGCCCGTCACCGCGATGAAGCGGCCCAACGGAAAGCGGACGGTAAGGTCCTTGAGATTGTTTTGGGTGGCATGGTGGAGGACCAACGTGGGGCCGGCTGCCAGCCTGCCCGGGTTGCCAGGCTTCTTGGTCCTGGGAGACTTCGCTGACGCAGCGGGCAGGCTGGCAGCCTGCCCTACGTTGACGGGCCGCCGTTCCCCGCGCGTCGGATACGTCTTCGCTGCCAGCGCCTTCAGCATCTGGCCGGTGAGCGAATCGGCGTGGCGGAGCAGCTCGGGCAGCGTGCCGGCGGCGACCACGCGGCCGCCGTTCACGCCGGCGCCGGGACCAAGGTCCACGATGAAGTCGGCCCGCCGCATGGTCTCCTCGTCGTGTTCGACCACGACCAGCGAATTGCCGCGGTCGCGCAGCCGGTGGAGGCAGTCGAGCAGGCGGTCGTTGTCGCGGTTGTGCAGGCCGATGGTCGGTTCATCGAGCACATAGAGCACGCCGCTGAGATTGGAGCCGAGTTGGGCGGCCAGCCGGATGCGCTGGCCCTCGCCGCCGCTGAGGGTGATGACGCTCCGGCCGAGCTGGAGGTAGCCGAGCCCGACCTCGCGCAGGAACCGCAGCCGTTCGCGGATCTCGGGCACGATGTCCCGGGCGACCTCCGCAGCCCGGCCCGCGAGGTGCAGCGAATCGGCCCAGGCGAAGGCGGCATCCACGGTGAGCGCGGAGACGTCGGTGATGGTGGGCGATGACGAATGACCAATGACCAATGAACCAGCTTTCGGCTTCTTGCCCGACGTGTTGGTCATTGGGAATTGGTCCTTGGACATTTCCAGCCGCACCGCTCGGGCCTCCGGTTTCAGGCGGGCGCCGTGACACTCGCGACAGACCTCGCGTTCGCTGGCCCAGCGCCACCAGCTTTCCTCGATGGCATCGGCGTTGGCGCCGCGTTCGATGTCCGGGAGGTGGAAGAGTTCGCCGAAGCCGCGGCACTTCGGGCACCAGCCCTGGCTGGAGTTGTAGGAGAAGTCCTTCGGATCCAGTTGCGCGAAACTGCGCCGGCATTGCGGACAGGAACGGTCGGTGGAATGCACCGTGAGCCGGCCGCGTTTATCGAGGGCGAAGAGCACGCCTTTGCCGACCGTGAGGGCGTCGTCCACGAGCTGGCGCGGGTCGGGTGTCGGGGGGGCGGACTTTCCAGTCCGCCCGGTGGCGCTGCGGACTGGAAAGTCCGCGCTCCCGGCCGCCAGCGTGCCGATGACCACCTCAATGTCGTGCTCCTTGAAGCGGTCGAGGCGGAATGGCTCGTCGGTGCGATACCACTTTCCATCGGCGCGGACCTCCTCGTAGCCGTGCTTGCGGGCCCAGTCGGCGATCTCGGTGTGGAAGCCCTTGCGGTTGCGGACGACCGGCGCGAGCAACGTGAGTTCGCCACGTTCCTTCGCCTCGGCGGCGAGCGTGAGGCGCAATTCGTCGCGGGTCTGGGCCGCGACCGGCACGCCGCAGTCGGGGCAGTGCTGGGTGCCGAGCCGGGCGAACAGCAGGCGGATGAAATGGTAGATCTCGGTGACCGTCGCGACGGTGCTTTTCCCGCCGCCGCGGGTGGTGCTCTGCTCGATGCTGACCGTGGGCGGCAGGCCCGCGATGAGGTCCACGTCCGGGCGCGCGAGCTGCTCGACGAACTGCCGGGCGTAGGCGCTCATCGAATCAAGGAACCGCCGCTGGCCCTCGGCGAACAGCAGGTCGAACGCGAGCGTGCTCTTGCCGCTGCCGCTCACGCCGGTGACCACGACGAACTTCCCGCGCGGGATGTCCACGGAGAGGTCCTTGAGATTGTGTTCGCGCGCCCCGCGCACGGCGATGGCCTCGGCGGGCAGTTCGGTGAAGGCGCTGGCGGCGTCGGCGTCGTTGAACACGGGCGAAGGGGTAGCACTAGCCGGGGCAATTGACCAATGGCCAGTGGATGCCGGGCATACGCAGGGAAAAGTTCCGGAATGCGCCGGCGGGTCCGCTGGTTCCGGTCGCACAGGAATTGAACTGACCCGGGGACTTCGGCCACGCTCGGGGCGGTCTTTCCATGGTCTCCAAGTTTGCATCCAACCTTTGCCGGCTGCCACGGTTGCTGGCCTGGCTGGGACTGTGGTGGGCGACAGCGACAGTGGCGGCGACGGCGCATTTGCCGGTGGAGTTCTCCATCCGCCGTTGGTTCCCGAGCGAGCGGCTGCCCCTGTCGTCGGTCAAGGCCATGGTGCAGACCCGAGATGGTTTCATCTGGTTCGCGATGAATGGCGGGCTGGGGCGGTTCGACGGCCAGAACCTCCAGGTCTTCGGTGCCGAGAACACGCCGGAACTGCCCGTCCCGGTGATCACTTCCCTCGCGGAGGACGCCGATGGGAGCCTGTGGGTGGGTTCGGCCGGTGGGGGGCTGGTCCGATACCAAGGCGGACGTTTTCAGCGATTTGGCGGCGCCCAGGGGCTGGCCAATGAGCAGGTGAAGGCCTTGAGCATGGGAGCCGATGGCCGGCTGTGGATCGGGACCGACGGCGGCGGAGTGTTCGTCCGGGAACGGGATGGCCGGTTCCGGCACTTCGGTGCCGACGAGGGGTTGGAAGATCCGTTCATCATCGGGCTCAAGGCGGACCATTCCGGCGAACTCATCGTGGCGACCTTCCGGCAAGGGCCGTGGCGGATGCGTGACGGCCGGTTTGAGCGGCTGAAGCTGGAGCCGGCTCCGTCCGGTGGCCGCGATCTGTCGCTGAGCCGCGGTCCGAGCGGACGCGTTTGGCTGGGAACCGGTGACGGGGTTTACCACTTGGAGGAAGGCCGCTTGGTCCGGTGGGCACCGGGACAGCTGCTGGATGGGGCGAAGGCATTGACTGCCTGGGAGGTGTCCACCAACGAGGTTTGGATCGGCACCGACCGAAGCCTGGTGCGGTGGAAGGACGGCGAGTGGGCCGCCTACCCGACCGGCAGTGCGACTTCGCCCCGCATGGCGGATGCCTTTTTGGTGGACCGCGAAGGTTCGGTGTGGCTGAGCGTGGAAGGGGGCGGCCTGATGCAGTTGCGCTCCACGCCCCTCGTGGTTCTGGGCTCCGCCGAAGGACTGTCCGGAGACGAGGTCACTTCGGTCGTGCACGCGCGGGACGGTTCCCTGTGGGTTGGAACCACGCGGGGACTGACCCGCCATGGTGCGGACGGCCTGCGCAGCTTTTCCAAGGCCGACGGCCTGCCGGATGCCTGTGTGTTTTCGCTGCAGGAAGATGCGGCCGGGGCCATGTGGGTTTCCACGCGCCGGGGCGGCATCGTCCGGTGGACCGGGACCGGCTTTGCCGCCGTCAGCGGCGGCACCGGCCGGGAGGTCGAGGTTGCCTGGTGTCTGGCCCGGGGGCGCGGCGACACGATGTGGGCGGGCACGACCCGGGGATTGGTGCAATTTCGGGATGGTCGGCCGGTGATGAGGATGGCCGGTCCGGAGGGGCTCTCCAACAACGACGTCCGCTGCATCCTGGAGGAGCCGGACGGAGTCCTGTGGGTCGGAACCTCCTATGGCCTGAACCGGATTGTGGCCGGAAAGGTGGAGGAGGTGCATTCGATGACCGATGCCAAGGAACCGCTCGAGGTGGTGGTGTCCCTGCACCGCGACCCGGCGGGAGGGCTGTGGATTGGCACGATGGCCCGCGGCCTGTTCCTGCTGGAAGACGGCCGATTGCACCGGTTCTCGACGGCGGACGGCCTGCCCGACAACGCCATCAGCTCGATTCTCCAAGAT
Organism: uncultured Verrucomicrobiota bacterium; assembly: GCA_903910585.1. Lineage (GTDB taxonomy): Bacteria > Verrucomicrobiota > Verrucomicrobiia > Limisphaerales > UBA9464 > CAIWAH01. Next base: position 40,431 of record CAIWAH010000256.1, on the reverse strand, counting down.
GCGGAAGACCGGCTCTGGCTGGCGACCGGCAACGGGCTCGCGGTGGTTTCCCGCCCCGAGCTTGTGGCCCACCAGCTGCGGCCGGAACTGCCGCTCAACCTCCGTGTTTACCGGCGCGCGGACGGACTCCGGTCGCCCGAAATGACCGGAACCCTCCAGCCGACGGCGGCGCGCTCGCCCGACGGACGAATGTGGTTCTGCACCGCGGACGGCCTCGCCTCGATCGCCCCCGCCCCGACGGCAGGTCGCCGCAGCCTCCCGCTGGTATCGCTCGAGCGGATTGCCGTGGAGGGACACCAGCCCATCGGTTCATTGAGCGGCTGGTGTGCCGGCCGGGTGAGGCAGGAGGTGAAGCCGACCGCCGAATTCGGCGCGGCGCCCGCGCCGGCCGGCCGGCTCCGCGCGGTGTTCGCGGCGGACGGACTCGAGGAACTGGAGATTCCCCCGCAACCGGAGCGGCTCGACTTCCAGTTCATCAGCCCCAGCTTCGTGGCGCCCAATGCGGTCGCGTATCGCTATCGGCTGAGCGGATTCGACAAGGCATGGGTGGATGCGGGGCCCCGTGCGGCCGCCTACTACACCCGGGTCCCTCCCGGGCGCTATCGCTTCGAGGTCGAGGCACGGAATGAAACCGGTGTCTGGAGCCAGCCCGGCGCGGCGATCGGGATCTGGGTCCGGTCCTCGTGGTGGCAGGAACCGGGCATCCGCGGTTTGGGGGCAGTCCTGTTCCTCGGTTCCGGAGTGCTCTTTTATCAGGCCCGCACGCGTCGCTTGCGCCGGCAACGGGAAGAGGCGGCGGAATTCTCGCGGCAGCTGATCCGGTCGCAGGAGCAGGAACGGGCCCGGATCGCCGGAGAGCTGCACGATGGCCTCGGGCAGGAGCTTCAGTTGATCCGCAACCGGGCGGAAATCGTCCGCCGCGGGTCAAATCTGGACGAGGAAAGCGCCCGCCAGCTGGCTTCCATCTCGGAAACCGCGGCCCGGGCCATCCACGGGGTGCGCGCCCTGTCGCGCGGACTGCGGCCGCCCGAGCTGGACCAGTTGGGCCTGACGGAAGCCCTTCGCTGGTTGGGCCGGAACTGCGTGGAAAGCGCGTCGTCGCGCCTCGAGTTCAGCATCGCCGAAGTGGATGACGCCTTCTCTTCGGACCTGCAGGTGGACTTTTACCGGGTGGCCCAAGAGGCGCTGAACAATGCCATCCGGCATTCCGGCGCGTCCGAGATCACCTTCGAGGTCCAGTGGGTCGGGGGCGCGATCCAGCTTTCGGTGTTCGACAATGGCCGCGGCTTCGACCCCGAAATGGCGGAACTCGCGCCCCGGGCCGGCGCGGGATTGCGGAACCTGCGGGCCCGGGCGGCGTTGCTCCAAGGACACTTTGAGCTGCAATCGGAACCCAACGTGGGAACGCGATTGACCCTGACCGTGCCGGTGGCGGATAACCGCCGTCCAAGTCCATGATCCGCGTCCTCATCGTTGATGACCATCCCATTGTCCGGCAAGGACTTCGGAATCTCGTCGAAAGCGCCGCCGGGGTGGAGGTGATCGGGGAAGCCGGCGACTTTTCCGGGGCGTTGGAAAAGATCACGGTGCTGCGGCCGGACGTGGCCGTGCTGGACCTGAATCTGGGCGCCCATACCGGCCTCGACCTGGTCCGTCACTGCCGGTCGTTTTCGCCGCCGATTGGAGCCGTGGTGCTGACGATGCACCGCGAGGAAAGCACGTTTCAGGCGGCCGTCCGCGCCGGCGCAGCGGCCTATGTGCTGAAGGAGAACGCCAGCGAGGATGTCCTGCTGGCAATCCGCTCGGTTGCGGCCGGCGCATTCTTCCTCAGCAGCAGCCTGCGCGAATTCATGGGCCGCCCGGGTGCAGGCGACCTGCCCGCGGAAACGGCCAAGCCTGCCGGACCCGCCCTGACGCCGACCGAACGGCGGGTGTTGCGGCTGATCGGCATGAACCGGACCACGAAGGAGATCGCGCACGAACTCTGCATCAGCCCGCGCACGGTCGAAACCCACCGGGCCCATATCTGCGAACGGCTTAACCTACGCGGCGCGCAGTCCCTCCTGCGGTATGCGCTGGAAAACCGCGCCGGGCTCTGAAGTGGGCCGGCTGGGTCCGTAGTAGCACGGATGCGCCTCCGTGGTGCTACGTGGCGAAATCTGGTGAGACCACGGATTACCGGGTCTGGGGCACTCATGGCATAAACGGACGTCTTTCGGCTCTCTGAGAGACACCGAATGACTGTCATGGTGGTGGATGATTCAACCGAGATGCGCGGCCTGATCCGCGATTTGGTCGCGCCCTTGGCCGACGAAGTCGTGGAGTGCGGCGACGGAGCCGAGTGCGTGGAGCGTTTTGGCGCGCTGCGGCCCGACTGGACGGTGATGGACGTGCAGATGCCGCGCCTCGACGGCCTGAGCGCGGCCCGCGTGCTGCACGAGCGCTTTCCCGGCGCCAAGGTTCTGTTGGTCACCCAGTTTCCCAACGGCGGCTTGGAGGCGGCGGCACTGAAGGCCGGAGCTGTCGGCTGTCTGGTCAAAGAGGACCTTCACCGGGTTGCTGAGCTGCTGTGCGGACCGGCCGTTGAAGGAGCGATGCCGGAGATCCCTGTCGCCTCCCCGAAGCCTTCGGCTGACTCCCTCCAGAAGAACTGACCTGCACTTCCGGATGAAACCCACCCGCCCACCGCACATTGACTCTTCCGGAGCCGTTGAACTGTTCCCACGGAGCCTTCGGCGGATGTTGGCCATCGGCCTGGCCGGTGCGCACGGGATGCTCTCGCTGACTGCCGACGCGTTCACTTATCAGGGCCGGTTGGTGGATGGCGGCGCCTTGGCCAACGGCAACTACGAACTGACCCTGCGCCTTTTCAACGCGGCGACCGCTGGCACTCAGGTGGGCAGTTCCGTGGTGCTCGCCCCGGTGGGCGTCACGAACGGCCTGTTCACGGTCGAACTGGACTTCGGGAACTCGGCCTTCGACGGCTCGGCCCGGTGGCTGGAGCTGTCCGCCCGCACCAATGGCGCCACCGCCGCTCCGGAAACGTTGCTGCCCCGGCAGCCCATCCACGCGGTGCCCTACGCCATCCGGGCCTTTGCCGGTTCCGGCAACGCGGCCGAGCTCACCACCGGCATCCTGCCCGATGCCCGCCTGAGCGCGAACATCGCCCGTGTGACCCAGCTGACCAGCCTCAGCAACACGCTCTCGGCGCAAATCGCCGCCTTGGAGGCGGCACTGAATTCACTTTCAAACCAGGTGCAGAACCTGCCGCCCGCCGGCGTGGCGGCGGTTTCTTCCGACCCGGCTGACGCGGCGTTGGTCGGCGATGGCTGGCAGCGCTTTTCCACCGTGCCGGCCCCGGTCTGGAGCAATGGCAGCACGGCCGGCGCGCCGACCGGGCGGACTGGGCATTCGGCGGTCTGGACGGGCCAGAACTGGCTGATCTGGGGCGGCGTGGTGGGCGGTGGAAATGTTTCGGCCGTCGGAGCGAGCTACGACCCGGCAACCGATGCCTGGTCGGCGCTCTCGGAGCTGAATCCGCCGGCCGCCCGCAAGGGGCATTCAGCGGTTTGGACTGGCAGTTCGATGCTGGTTTGGGGCGGCGTGGGAGCCGGCTCTGCGGGAGTGCTCGGCACCGGCGGAAGCTTCTCGCCGACCACGTTCAACTGGTCCGCCCTGCCCACGACCGGTGCGCCCGCCGCGCGCCAGCAGCAGGTCGGCCTCTGGACTGGCTCAAGAATGCTGATCTGGGGCGGGCGCAACGCCGTGGGTCTGCTCGCGGACGGCAAACTTTACGACCCAGTCGCGCAGTCCTGGACCAGCCTGCCGACGGTCGGAGCGCCCGAGGCCCGCATGGACTCCGCGGCGCTGTGGACCGGTTCCCAATTCATCGTCTGGGGTGGGACCGGGGGGCTGGGCGAACTCGGCACCGGCGCCATGCTGCCGCTGACCGGCGGCAGCACCCCGGGGGCATGGACCGCCACGGCCACCAGCGGCGCTCCCTCAGCGCGCGTGGGCCACACGGTGGTCTGGACCGGCTCGCGGATGCTCGTCTGGGGCGGCAAACAGGGCGGGGTGCCGGTGAACACCGGCGCGTCCTTCGACCCCGTGGCCAACACCTGGACCGCGCTGCCCACGACCGGTGCCCCGAACGCCCGGTTCGGTCATGTCGCGGTGTGGACCGGCGTGGAGATGCTGGTCTTCGGCGGCCAGACCGGTCCGAGCACCACGAGCGCGGTTGCCACGGGCGCGGCCTTCAATCCGGCCACCGGGCAATGGCGCCCGCTGACTTCCGGCGGATCGCCCGTCGCGCGCACGCAGGCGGCGGGAGTGTGGACCGGCTCGGAGCTCCTCGTTTTCGGCGGCACTTCGGGCAACGCCTCGCTGGCGGCCTTGCAGCGCCTGAACCCGCAACCCACCTGGTATTTCTATCGCAAGCCATGAACTCGCGTCTCTCCCTCGCCCTGTTCGCCTGCCTCGCGGCGCTGCTCGCCGCCGGCCGGGCGCACGCCCACTGGCAGACCCAGTCCTTCGACCTCAAGGCCGGCTGGAACGCGGTGTTCCTCCACGTGGACCCGTCCCACGCCAGCATCGCCACGCACCTGGCGTCCGATCCCAACGCGAGCATCGAGGAAATCTGGCTCTGGCAGCCGCCGGTTTCGCTCGCGCAATTTGTCCAGTCGCCGCAACAGCCGGAAAATGGCTCGCAATGGCGGGCATGGAAGCGCACGGAGGCGGGCAGCTCGGCGCTCCAGAACCTCATCCCCAACGCCGCCTACCTGATCCGCGTCCGTTCGGACATCCCCACCTACCAGTGGCAGCTCAAGGGCAAGGCGACCATTCCCCGCTACCAGTGGACCAGTTCCGGGCTCAACTTCGTGGGCTTTCCCACGGTGACGGGCACGCCGCCCTCGTTTGAGGATTTCCTTGCGCAGGCGCCGCCCGACTTCCAGCAGACCGCCGAAATCTTCCGTTATCCCGGCGGCGACCTGGGTCCGGGCAACCCGCTGCAGGTGCTGACCCTCCGCTCCACGACCGTGAACCGGGGCGAAGCCTACTGGGTCCGCGCCGGCGAGGTGTTCAACCGCTACTACGGACCCTTCGAGGTCGTGCTCGGCGGCAGCGGCGTCGTGTCGCTCGGCGACCGGGTCAGCGTGACCAGCGTGCGCCTGAAGAATCTCACGCCCAACGCGCTCACGGTTTCGCTCAACCTGCTCGCCTCCGAGTCACCGCCGGCCGGCCAGGCTGCCATCGTCAATGTCCCGCCCCTCCTCGTGCGCGGCGACCGCAATCCGACGAACCTCACCTACACCTACCTGACTCTGCCCGTGGGCACGGCCCGGTCGTGGACCCTGGCGCCCTACGGGCAGCCGGGCGCGGACACCGAGGTGGTGATTGGCCTGGACCGCTCGATCTTCACGGGCAACGTGGGCGACCTGTTCGCCGGCGTGCTGAGCTTCACGGATTCGCTGGCCCAGTCCCGCGTGGACTTCGGCCTGTCGGCGACGGTCGGTTCCACCGCCGGTCTCTGGGTGGGCAACGCGGCCGTGGCCGAAGTGGGGCATTACCTGAAGACCTTTGACCGCGGCGTGGACAACCGCCCGGTGGTCAGCACGAACGGCGGTTACGTCGTGACCTCGACCAACACCAGCCTCGGCGCGGTGCCGGCGACCTATCCGCTGCGGCTGATCGTCCACAATCCCGCCTCCGGGCCGGCCGCGCTGTTCCAGCAGATCTTTGTCGGGCCGAACGCCGCCACGAACCCGGTCGTGAGCACCAAGGAAGATGCGCTCGGCGCCTCGCTGCTGGCCCAGGCCCGGAGGATCACGGCGCCCCACCTGCCGTGGTCGGCGGACAATGGCGGCTGGAACTTCAGCGGCAGCCTGGCTCAGGGCGCGGCCATCAGCGTGAGCGTCACCAACCGGTTCAACAACCGCCTCTCGAATCCGTTTCTGCACACCTACCATCCGGACCACGACACGTTGGACCCACGCTTTGCACAGGAGCTGCCCCAGGGTTCCGAATCCTACACCGTCGTCCGCAACATCACGCTGAACGTGGTGCCGCCCGGCGACGACTTTTCCAGTCGCACCGCTGCCGCCCAGTCGCTGATCGGTGTCTATTCCGAAACCATCCGCCTGCTGGGGCTCGCCCGGCCGGGGAACACCTTCGATACCCGCGAGTTTGAAGTGCGCGGGCTCTTCAACCTCAACCGCATCACCGACATCGCCACCGTTACCCGTCCCTGAGCCATTGTCTTCCCTTCCATGAACCCCCCTTTCTTCATTTCCAAAACCAAGTCCCCGTCCCGCACTGCCATGAAAAACCTGATCGCACCTCCCGCCCCTTGGCGGGTTGCCCTGATTGCCCTCGTCCTGGGGGCGGGCATCACCCTCAGTCAGACGGCCCAGGCCCAGGCCACTGCTCACCCGCCGGAGCGGATGACCTATCAGGGCTTTCTGGTGGACGGCAATGGTGCCGTGCTCGGCAGCACCGCGCCCAAGAATTACGACGTGATCTTCCGCATCTGGAGCAGCGAAAACGGATCCAGCAACCCCGAGCGGATTTGGTCAGAACAGCAGACGGTGACCGTGGACAAGGGATACTTCAGCGTGCTGCTGGGTGAAGGCACGCAGGTAGGCAGCGAGGCCCGACCGGCGCTGTCCAACCTGTTCAAGGGGACCACGGCGTCCGACCGCTGGGTGGGCATCACCGTGAAAGGAATTGGGGCCGGCGGGGCCAATGTGGACATCCTGCCCCGGATGCGACTGCTGTCTTCGCCCTACGCCTTCCTGTCCGAACAGGCGACCAAGCTCGTGCGCGAGGACAACAGCGCCGACCTGATCACCAGCAGCGGCAACGTGCTGGCCTTCAACGGCCATTTGGACGTGCTGGGCAACAATTCAGTCGAGTTTGGGGCGAATGTCGCCGGCAAGCAGAGCGACGCCGGCCGCATGGGCTACAACCTCTACAACAACGCCGGCAACTTGGACATCGTCGGCGCGGGCACGGCGGCCGACAACCGGAAGATCAAGCTGTGGGCCGAAGGCGGGTTGACGGTGGCGGGCCCGGTGATCGCCAACTCGTTTAGCGGCGACGGTTCCGGCCTGACTGGTTTGGCCAAGCTCAGCGGCGGAAACACGTTTTCCGGCAATCAAATCCTGAACAACCGGTTGGGAATCGGTGAGAGCAGTCCCGGAGCCCGGTTGCACGCCACTGACACCTCGGCCGTAATGGGAATCCTGGAGTCCAGTTCCACCGCCGGCACCTGGCTTGCTTTGCAGAACACCTCGGTCGGAGGCCGGTTCTGGCAGTTTATTTCCACCGGTTCCGGGAACTCTGAGGGCGCGGGCAAACTGCTGATCGGGACGGGGGCCAATGCCGGGACAACTGCAATCCGGATGACCGTGGAAGAGGACGGCAATGTTGGGATCGGAATCACGGACCCCACCCATAAGCTGCACGTCAATGGTTCAGTGGCCATTCAGAACGGCAGCGTGCTGCAGTTCGGCCAAGGCTATACCAGAGAGGTAAGCGCCGGCCAGATCGGCTACGGTGTCCACTCGGGCGGGGCCTCGGGGTCGTTGGACATCGTGGGCGCTGGCACCACGAGCGGCAACCGCAAGATACAGATGTGGGCCGAGGGCGGTGCCCAACTCAACGGCCACCTCCGGGTTACGGGCTTTACCACCACGGTCGCTCTCACCGAGGCATTTCTCATGACTGGAGGTGCCGGCGATTTTCCAAACCTCATGCTAGCATTTAACAACGGCATCGTCGCCGACCAAGGAGTAAGGGCGGCGCTCTTCACCGTGGCGTCGGATAAGCGGATCAAAACGGTGGTTGGCCAAAGTGACGGCAGTGCTGACCTCGCCACGTTGAAGAAGATCGAGATCACCAATTACAAATACCGCGATGTCGTCAACTATGGCCGCGGAGCCCACAAAAAGGTCATCGCCCAGCAGGTTGAAGCCGTTTATCCGCAGGCCGTTTCGGCTTCCACTGGGGTGGTGCCGGACATCGTCAAGAAGGCGACCTCGGCCGGAGGTTGGATCCAACTTCAGGCTGACTTGAAAGTCGGTGACCGCATCCGGGTGGTCAGCGCCAAAGCCGATCTCGTTCACAGTGTCGTGGCGGTGACAAATGGTCCGGCGGGGAGCCACCAGGAACCGCAGTTTCAACTCGAACCAGCGGTGGCGGAAGGCGACGTGTTTATTTACGGCCGCGAGGTGCAGGATTTCCGCTCCGTGGATTACGAGGCCATTGCGATGCTCAACGTCTCCGCCACTCAGGAGCTCGCCCGCCGCTTGGAACAGCGCGAGGCCGAACTGGCCGACCTCCGGGCGGAGCTGACCAAAGCCCGCGGGGAGAAGCAGTCGCTGGCCGAGAATCTCACCGCCATGGATGCCCGGCTCGCACGGTTGGAAAAAGTCCTCCGGACCCAGGCTGCACTGTCCCCGGAATCCGCCGAGACGGCGTTGGTCCGTGTCCGCAACTAAGTCCCGCGGATGGCGTGCCGGTCCCATGAAAACCTGTCGTCCATTCCCAAGGTTCCCGAGGTCCGGGGAGCCGGCAGCCCGTCTGTCCGGCCGCTTTCCCCGGCGCACTTTCCCGTTCCCCCCGATCCCTTTGGCGTCATGAATAATCGCTTCCCCGTGCTCCGCGCTGCCTTGGGCATATTGGTCGTCCTGGCGGCGACCGGTGCCGCCCAGGCGCAGCTCATCCTGCCGCTGGAGTTCCGCCACGTCCTGACGAACGACACGAAGGTCAACTTCCAGTCACAGGCCGGTGTGCCCATCGGCACTACGGTCGGCACCCCGCCCGGATCGAATGGCCAGCAGCCGACCGCCAATGAGTCTGCCGGCTCGTTTGCCACCGCCACGCCCAAGCAGTTCCAGGGCTTGGTGTCTTTCGGCGCCGTCTCCGGGCTGAAACAGGCCGACTGGCAGGCGGTGAGCAACTCACCCGTGCTGCAAGCGGGCACCACCCCGCTGACCGCCTCGGTGGCGGATCAGATGCGTCTGCCCCGGGGTGCCTCCACGCTGCCGGGGGGCATGATCATTCTGCGCCGGGCAGCGGTAGGTCTTCCGTTTGTGAGCCGTCAGGTGTCGTTCTCGTTCGGCCAAGTGGTGCCGCCTCCGGAGGTCAACGAATCCGGCGGACTGCTGTCGGGCCCCAACGCCACAAGCTACTGGCTGCCGGAACCGCACACCTCCACCGGACACACGAACAGTGGCTACTATTGGAGCCCCCATGCCCGGCTGGTCTATGCGATCCAGCCCGGTCCGATTCAGATCACTTGGGCCAAGGCGGTGCCCTACAGCGCCGGTGGTCTGCCCGCCTACACCAATCCGGGTGGCGTAGCCAGCTTCCGCACCAATGGGGCCAACATCTTCCTGCTCTACACGCACAATTACGTGGTTTCGGGAAGCGCTTCCAAGCCGCCCCGCAAGATGTATTGGACGCAGAAGGGCTTCCAGGCGGTTGGAAAACCCGTTGCGGTGCCCGGCGCCCGGGTCGGTGCGGTGAACATTGTTTACAACAACAATTTCCCGCGGGTCGTCGCCCAGGAATACAAGGGAATCGGTTCCAGCAACCCCACCGACGGCACCACCAATGCGCCGCTGCCGGAGCTCCGCACGCTCTGGTATGAGGAACAGCAGAACATCATCTACGCCTACAACCAGGAAGGACGCGTCTTTGTGGAGTTGCTCGGTGATCTCCGGCAGGACGGCCAGACCTACGCGCCCCTTGGCACCGAGATCGTGGACGTCATCAAGCAGCCGTTGCCCCAGGACGTTACCGTGGAGCTGGGCGAACGGATCATCCCACCCGAGGGCGGCAGTCTGGACGAGCTTGAGCCCGAGCCTCTCAACCAGGGCATCGGACTCAATTTCGCATTCCGTCACAACACCGCCGGGGTGGGGGATGTGGAGTATTACGCCACTCGAGAAACGGTGAACGTGAACGACTATCTGGTTCACTGGATGGAGACCGGCGAGGCCGGTCTGCTGTGGCCCAAGCTGTTTGGCCGCTATGCGCTCGTCTGGCCGAAGGAGGTGGAGAAATACAGCCTGTATGTCCGTCCCGAGGTCGCGACCGAGACCGAGGCTCAGGTGACCTCGGTGGCGATAGATCCCGAAAATGCCCCGGTAGTCGAGTATCAGGATCCCCTGGACCAACCCCGGGCGAAGTTCACCTCGGACCTCCGCTTCTACACCTATCTCACGGCGCAGCAGCCGGCGCATCGCACCCTGTTGCGATACAGCGGCGGCGAGAACATTGGATTTGAACGCGTCTTTTCGTGGTTCGTCGGCAACTTGCGCACGACCAACTTCGCTTCCAGCAGTATCGCCACGAACCTTTCCGCATGGGACGGCAGCACCTTCGTCTGGCCGGACGAGCTGAAGGCTCCCCGGGTGGTGAATCAGACCGTGAACGTGGGCGACCGCATCAGCGCCCCCCTCGGGGAGACCGGCAGCGCGGCGGATTCCGCCTACTTGGCGGGCTACATCAACCAGTCGGTCGGCACCTCATTCAGCCCGGATGCATATCGCGATCCCTTCCTGGTTGGCTTCGGTTCGGCCAACTCCGGCTCCATCATCCCGGTCAATGCGATTCCCGGTGCCAATCAGCTGGAAGTCTGGTGGTTCCGGAAGAATTCCGTGGCTGCGGGCCTGAACGCTGGCAATACGGTGCTGGGCTTCCGCACCGTGAACTGGCCGTCGGCGATTGGCCGCTACACCATCCAATGGCCCACGGAAACCCGCGAGATCGTTCTCGCCAGCAAGCTGGGTGGCACCGGTCTCTCCACGGCTGAAAACAACGGCTCGATCTACGCCCGCAACACCAAGGGGGAGATCGGTTACAACCCGAACGAGGAGCACGCCATCATGAGCGGTGGCACCCCGTTCGCGACCCGCGACGACCTCAACATCACGACTCAGACCAACAACGAATACTCCTCCCACCCTTACGTGCTGGTGGCCTATTCGGGGAACGATGGCCGTCCTTCCATGAGCGCATTCAAGGTGCTCCGCGAGAAGCCGGAAGAAGGATTTGTCTTCGACTACATCGTTCCGGCCGGTCAAATCCTCCAGCCGCCGCCGCCGCTGACGTTTCTCCAAAGGCCGGTCGAGGGCAGTGGGGACAGCGCGGTCAACTACAACACCGAGCCGCCCAGCGTGGGGGGCGACTTGCCTGTCGGCTGGACTGGGGCGGATGCTTCCGGGCCGTTCGGACATTATCAGACGTTCACCTACCGCGACCGGAAGAACGACTTCTGGGTGTATCGCGGTCTGCACGCCGGCCTGCCGGCCCTTCAGGCGGGAACTTATCAGCCCTCGGGCAACTCGTTTGCCTCCTTGCCGAATCCAACCCGGGCCCTGACCAACCAGCCGTTCAGCCTCTCGCTCCATGCTTCGAGGCAGGATGAATTCCTCACCTTGGATGCCAGCGGCCTGCCGGCGTGGCTGACAGTGAGTGGACTGACCATTTCCGGCACTCCTCCCGCCGATGCCGTGGATCAGGACATCAATCTCCAACTGGTGGTCCGCGACGTGGTGGACCAGACTCGGGTGACCAATGCCACGGTGCTGCAAGTCCGCGGTTCGGGCGGAATCATCCAGCAGGCGGGCCTGGCGTTGGTCAGCAGTAACAGCTACACCGGCAGTGTCATCACCTATACCAACCGGCCGCCTTTCTTGGCGGGTAATCCGGTTCCGGCCAACAGCTTCACGCTCCGCTACTACTACAAGACCGAACCGAGCTTCGCCTGGCCAGGCATCGCGACACCCCCTGCCGCGGGGAGCATCGTGCCGTATCTGCGGAAGAAGGATGGCAGCGGCGGCTTCGTCGGCGCCCCGGACTCCAAGGACACGGTCTCGCTCGACATCGTGTATCGTCCGGTCTGGCCGGTGCGGGACCCCAAGGACAGTTCCAAGCCCCTGGCGACCCTGCCTTACGCCGCCACGCTGACCCGGCCCGCCTTCAACCTGCCTGGGGTTCGGGATTTCAAGACCGCCCATATCCTTTACCAGCAGTCCATTGCCGGCAATTGGGCCGACAAGCATCCGAGTGCTGTTCTGCACGATCCCACCCGGGCAAAGATCTCCGATGTGGCTGCACATTTCCCGGAAACCGGCAAGATTCCACCGAGCGTTTACACGACACTCTACCAGGGGAAATACTTCTTCCCGAATCTGCCGCCCCACTTGGCGGAACGGGTCTTCCTCGACCCCAACCGCGGCACCAAAGGGCAGTTGATGCTCATCGGCCAGTTTAAGCAGGAGATTCTCGGCGAGAGTTACCTGAACCTGAATGTCCTCCGAGGCAGCGATCTGGAAGCGGTCTTCAACCTCTGTCCGCCAGGCGATGATCGGAGCAAATGGGAAGCCCTTGTGAACGGTCTTGCCACCGAAGTGGAGACCTTTCACGAGAATCCGGCCGTCCCCGGCACTTACGTCCCTAACCCCGTCTTGACCGCAACCGTTGGGGTCGAGGATTTGGCGGAAGTGGCCAACCACAACATCGCGGTGGATTCCTATGCTCTGTCGGCCACCGGTCCGGGTGGTGGTTACATTACCGTCCTCGAAGCCAGCGGCACGGCCTTTACCAAGCCGGGCGATCCGGTGGCCATGCACATCTTCAAGGTGGGTGGCACCCTGCATAAGGGTGAGATCAAGGTCCTGCCCAGCGCCAACCCGCTCAGCGAGCTGCTCACGCTGCAGCACTCAGGCGATTTCGCCGGCCGTTTTGGCGAGTATGAGTTCGAATGGCGCATCGCGGCTCCGGTGGATGGCTTGCCGCCGGCCACGCCCGAGGGCTACCTCGCACTCGCCAAAGGCACGAACATCAACCGCTACACCCTCGGCGGAGCGGGCATCCAGGCCCTGAGCGACAGCTACGTCATCATGCGCTACCGCCCGGTGAACCCCGAACATCCGCTTTACGTCGAGAACCCTACGGACGCCGACTGGTCTGAGTGGATTGACGATCCCCCTGCGTTGGCTGAAGGTTGGATCAAACGGGTGCTGGCCGGCATCAACCCGTTCAACCAGCGGATCACCGACCTGTTCAACAACCAGGTCAACACCGACGTGAGCATACTGACCCAGGCCGGACGGCGTTGGGAAGGCGACGTGGCCCTCAATCTCGACACCATCAACAACTACGGCCTGATCGAGATCTACGAGACCGTCCTGCGCCGCGGCAAGTCGCTGAGCATCGAGTCGGGCTTTAACTACGGTCCCGCCAACGACGCCCTCCTTTTGGCCGCGGGCTACCTCAGCGACCTCTACATGTTCATCGGCAACGAGGCTTGGGCGGATGCGGCCAACCCGACCATTGGCATTGGCACGGCTGACCGCGAATACGGTGATATCGCCACCGCGCTGTTCTCCTTCAAGGGCCAGGTGCCTTCGGTGCTGGAAGAGGAGCTGACACTGCTGCGCGGCCGCGATGACTTCCTTCTGCCTGGCGTGGAGGTCACCCCGGTCTATAACCGGCTCATCTGGAACTACACTCGCGGCATTGATTCCGGCGAGGTCATCTACGCCCTCAACTACAACATCCAGGAAAAGCCCGACTCCTCCCCCGATGGTGTCATCAATGCCGAAGACGCGGCGCGAATGTTCCCGCAGGGACACGGCGATGCCTACGGCCACTATCTCACCGCGATCAAGGGTTACTACACCCTTCTGCTCAACTCGAAGTTCGACTGGGTGCCGCGCATTGAGGCGGTCAACGTGCTCGGCAAGCCCGTCTCCGTGGACTACACCGACGAGCGCAAGTTCGCCACCGCCGCCGCCGCCCTGGCCCGGTCGGGCAATCAGGTCTTTGATTTGACGTGGCGTCAGGACTATCAGGCGGTTCATCGGGATGGCTGGTCAGCATTTGGCCGCACCCGGCAAAATGATCGTCGCAGCTTCGTCAACATTGATGGCGGCACCAACCAGTCGGTCCGCCACTGGGGCTTGGACCATTGGGCCAGCCGGGTCGGGCAAGGCACCTATCTGAACTGGGTCGTGGGCAATTCCATATTGCCCGATGAGGATCCCATCCCCACGCACGAGGGCATCCAAAAGGTGGATCGCTTGACGGTTCCGGAACTGAGGGAGCTGACCACGCTGGCCTCAGCCTTGCAGACCTCGGTGGACAATGCCGAAGGGGGGCTGTCACCGCTGGGTGTGCCTGAGGATGGACTCGCCTTCGACCTCAACCCGCTGGCCATCGTCGGCCGCGAGGAAGGCGCGCATTTTGAGCAGATTTACCAGCGTGCGCTCAGGGCGCTCAACAACGCCGTCACCGCGTTCGACGACGCCAAGGATGTCACGCGCCTCATGCGCTCCGAGCAGGATTCTCTGGCAGAACTGCAGAACAGCATCCTCCTTCAGGAAACCGCCTACACCAACGCCCTGGTCGAGCTCTACGGGACGCCGTATCCGGATGACATCGGTCCGGGAAAGACCTACCGCCAGGGCTATCAGGGGCCGGACTACCTGCACTACAGTTACGTGGACCTGCCGGAATACGACATCCCCGAGATGTGGAGTTACTCCAACACCACCAGTTGGGAGTTCGGCATCCGCGACGTGCCCTACGGCTGGGCCAACAGTCCGGACTTTTACGACATCAACCTGCCCGTGCTAAAGGTGGGTGACAACGGTAACGATGATTCTGCCCGCAATGGGATCGAGTTGCGGGAGTCGACTGTGCGCAACGTGCCGCCGATCTTTGACTTCCTGACAAACCTCCCGGTGGTCAATGAGCTGCTCAGCAAGACGTTTCCGCCGACCAAGATCACCAATCTTTACTTCAAGGTGGACATCGGGCCCCACGGCTTCGGAGAGAAGCCCAAGGATTGGGTGGGCAAACGCCGGTCCCCTGGTGAAATTCAGCAGGCGATTTCGGAGATCATTGCCGCGCACGGACGCCTGCGGCACGAAATCAACGACACCTACGGCGACATCGGGGTCATCGACAAGAAGATCCAGGTCTTCCAGGCCGAGGTGGCTGATTACCGGGAAGGTCGGGCCATTGAGGAGGCGCTGTTCATCGCGGACCAGGTGTTGGAAAAAACCAAGTTCGCGAACGATCTGCTCCAAAAGGGGCTGGACTCGGTCAAGGAAGACATTGTCCACCTGTCGGACTACTCATCCGAGGCGATTCCCGGCAGTTTCCTCGCTGGTCTCGCGGCGGGCGGTGACCTGACCTCGGTGGCCCGCAGCGCCGTTGAGATCGCCGGTTACGGATTCAAGAAGTCGTTCGACGTAATCGGCTTCACCCGATACGCCGTGGTGAATGCCTTGGAACTGGCGGTCAATACGTCCAAGTCCGCCAAGGAGTTCTACGACATCCACAACATCACCAAGAGCACCGAGCTGAGGAACCAGGTTCAGGACTTGGTCAACGAGTTGGGCAATGCCCAGGAACGTTGGTGGGCGGTCAATGAGCGCGTCCGTGAATACGACGACGCGAAGCGCAAGCTTCAGAAGCTGATCGCCGACGGCGACCGCATCCAGGCCGAGCGCGAGGTCTTCCGCCGCCGTTCGGCCTCCGTGGTCCAGGGCTACCGAACCCGCGACGCAGCCTTCCGGCTGTTTCGCAACGAGAAGCTGGAGCGCTACAAGACGCTCTTTGACCTCTCGGCGCGTTACGCCCTGCTGGCAGCCAACGCCTACGACTACGACACCGGCTTGCTCGGCACGTCGGCCGGCCGCGATTTCAGGGCCAAAATCATCGGTGCCCGTGCTCTGGGTGTGGTCGCCGGTGGCGAGCCGCATTTCGCAGGCAGCGACTCCGGCGACCCCGGGTTGTCCAGTGCGCTGGCCGAAATGCGAGCCGACTGGGATGTCCTCCGTGGACGCCTCGGTTTCAACAACCCCGACGCCTACGCCACCACGGTGTCCCTCCGCACGGAATTGCACCGGGTCCTCCCGGGCGCCGAAGGCGACACGGCCTGGAAGGACATCCTCAATAACGCTAGGATGGCGGACATCCTCAGTGACCCCGACGTGCGGCGATACTGCCTTCAGATCAAGTCTGACGGCGGTCTGCCGGTCCCGGGAATCGTTCTTACGTTTGGCACCACCATCGCCGACGGCCTGAACCTCTTCGGCAAGCCGCTGGCGGCGGGCGACCACGCCTTCAGCCCCAGCTCGTTCGCCACGAAGCTCTTTGCCGTGGGCGTGGCCCTGGAAGGCTACCGGGGCATGTCGGTGCCGGCCGCCAACGGTGGCGCCACCGAGGGCGGTGCCGCCGAGCCCGCGGCGCCCTTCCTTGATCCGCTGGGCCTCGCGGCCAACCCCTACGTGTATTTCTTCCCGGTGGGCGTGGATTCGATGCGCAGCCCGCCGCTGGGCGATGCCAGCGAAATCCGCACGTGGAACGTGAAGGATCTTGCCATCCCGCTGCCGTTCAACATCGGCCGCTCCGGCTTCAACACTGGGCCGCAGTTCGTCTCTGGTGATTCGTTGACTGAACCGCTGTTCAGCATCCGAAAGCACCAGGCCTTCCGGCCCGTGGACAGTGAGGGCTACTTCATCACGGATCCCTTCTGGGGAGGCGAGCTGTTCCGCACCCAGTTCAGCAACACGCGCCTCATCGGCCGTTCCGTCTGGAACAGTCAGTGGAAGCTGGTCATCCCGGGCCGCACCCTGCTTAACGATCCCAACGAAGGGTTGGACCGCCTGATCCGCACCCTCACGGACATCAAGCTCAACCTGGTGACCTACTCCTACTCCGGCAACTGAACGCCTCACGCTGCAAGCCATGAATGCCTCCCTGTCCCCCGCCTCTCGCCGGCTCCTGGCCGGCCTCTTGGGCAGCCTTCTGACCGTCGCCGCGTGGGCGTTCCCCCCGGCGCCCGACCACCTCATCTACGGCTATGTGCGGGACGAGCAGGGCACGCCCCTGAACCGTCCCAACGCCGAAGTCTGGCTGGAGGCCAATGACCGCGTGCTCGTCAAGGTGCCCGTGATCACCGACTCGGAGCCCGGCGTGAACTACCGCCTGGCTATTCCCGTGGACTCGGGCCTCACCGGCGACCTCTACACCCCAAACGCGCTCCGGCCCACCGTGCCGTTCCGCCTCCGGGTCAAGATCGGCAACGTCACCTATCTCCCGATCGAAATGTCGGGCGTGGCCAATTTCGTCACCAAGCCCGGGGCATCGTCCCGCGTGGACCTCACGTTGGGCGAAGATTCCGACGGCGACGGAATCCCCGACGCGTGGGAACGGCAGCTCATCGCCGGTCTTGGCGGTGGCAAGACGCTGGCCGATATCAATCCGACCGACGACGCGGACGGTGACGGCCTGAGCAATCTCCAGGAATACCTCGCCGGCACCTACGCCTTCGATCCCCAGGACGGTTTCTCGTTGTCCATCGTCTCGACCCAGAGTGACCAGCCGGTCTTGGAGTTCCTCGCCATCCGCGGCCGCGACTACCAGATCCACGGTTCGGCCGACCTCCAGAACTGGGCACCGGTTGCCTTCACGTTCACCACCGACGCGGCCGGCACGGCTGCGCGCGACCGCTTCCGCGCCAACGACACGCGGATCCGCCGCCCGGTCGTGGCTCCCACTCCGGGAGCCCAGCCGCGCTTCTTCAAGCTCATCGTCCACTGAGCCATGTCTGCACCGGCGTCCGCCCTCCGCCCCCGGCTGCTGTTGCTGGCCGCCGCGGTGGGCGCCGCCGTGGTGGCCCTGCTGTTCCTCGCGCGCCCCCGGCCGGTGCCCGAGCCGGAGGTCGCGCTTGGGGAGTTGCTGCGGGTCGAAGGGCGGTTCGTGTTCCGCAGCGACACCAACCGCGTCTTCAGCGGCTGGGTCACCGAGCATTATTCCTCGGGCCCGCTCCGGTCGCGGTCGCATGTGGTCGCGGGCCGGCTGGAGGGCCTTTCCGAAGGCTGGCATACCAACGGCGTGCTCCAGGTCCGCGAACCCTTTGTGGCCGGCCTCAGCGAAGGGACCGTCACCAAGTGGCATCCGGACGGCACCAAGGTCTCCGAAGGCACCGCGCGCGCCGGCAAGTTCGAGGGCCCGTTCCGGCGCTGGCATACCAACGGCGTGCTCGCCGAGGAAATGACGCTGCTGGCGGGCGAACCGCATGGGGTGGCGCGGTCGTGGTTTCCGAGCGGCAGTCCCAAGGCCGAAGCGACCCTGGAACACGGCCGCGTCGTGAAGCAGCAGTATTGGAAGGACGGCGAACAGCCGGCCTTGGCCGCCGCGGAACCCAACGGAACCCAACCATGAAAACCGCCCTGTTTGCCGCGTTGGTTGCCATGTCCGTTCCGCGACTGTTGGGCGACTTGGTCTTGGACCGATCGGTGGTGGGGGCTGGGGGCGGTGCGATGGCGTCGGCCCGGTTCGCCGTGACGGGCACCATCGGTCAGCCGGTGGCGGGCCCGGCAGTGTCCTCCACGGAAACTTGGGCGGAGCGCACGGGTTTCTGGGCGCAGACGCTGCGCTGGCTGAATGCCCCTCCCGCCGCGGCCGCAGATGCGACCGAACGGCGCGCCGGGCAGGGAACCCACCTGCTGGCCAAGGAACTGCTCGCGAATGATTCCGATGGGGACTGGGATTCGCTCCAGGTGCTGACCGTGGCCGCCACTTCGACCGCTGGCGGCACCGTGTTCCGGGAAGGGCCTTGGGTGATTTACGAACCGCCGGCCGGCGGCGGTCCCAGCACGGACTCTTTCACCTATCAGGTCACCGACGGCCAGGGCGGAGTCACGGCCGGCACCGTTTTTGTTCACGTTGCGCTGCCGCCCGTGGTCGGCGCCGCCTCGTTGGCGGTCCGCACGCTGGCCGGTCCACCGGTGCAGGTGGAGGTGCGGTTTCAGGGCATTCCGGGACGCACTTACCAGGTGGAGACGTCGGGAGCCGTGGACGGCCCGTGGAGCAATCTGGCGTCCCGCACTGCCGGCAGCACGGGTGTCATCCTCTTCCTGGAAGCACCCCAACCCGGCCCCCGCTTTTACCGGATCGTCGAGCCATGAAACCGAATCTCCGCGCCCGTGTCGTCCTGTTTGCCGCGCTTGGCGCAATCGCGTTGCCGGCGCGGGCACAGCTTGGCTCCTTCAATCAGCCGCCCGTCCAGCCGGCCCTGGTTCCGGCGGAAATCACGGCGCCCGTCGCCCTGATGGACGTGGACCTGCCCCTCGAGGTCCAGAATGCCGAGACCACGTTTCCCGCCACATTCTCAAAACTGTTCAATTCCCTGTTCCTCGCGATTCCGGACAACTCAGCCGTCGGTGTTACCCACGCGCCCGTCGTCAGCGGGGTCCCCGGAGTCATCCAGTCGCTGCAGGTGAACCTGACGATCTCCGCGCGCACGGCGGAGCCGATGTTCAACGGCGACCTGTTCGTGACGCTCAGCCATGACTCGGGATTCGCCGTGTTGCTGAACCGGGTCGGGCGGCGCGACGGTTCGACGCTGGGCTACGGTGACAACGGGTTCTCGATCACGTTGTCAGACCTCGCCGCGACGGACATCCATGCCTACCGGACCACGGTGACGGGCAATGAGCTGACGCCGATCTCGACGGCGAATCCGGCCGCCCCACTGACCGGCACTTGGCAACCCGACGGGCGAACTGCCGATCCGGGAACCGTGCTGACGTCCTCGCCGCGCATCACTTCGCTCGGGAGCTTCGCCGGCCTGGATCCGAACGGCGAATGGACCCTGTTCCTGTCCGATCTGAGCGGGGGCGGGCTGGCGCAGCTGGAATCGTGGAGCATGGAATTCACGGTCGTTCCCGAGCCGGAAACCGTGGCAATCCTGTCGGCACTGAGCTTGGGCGTTTTCGCAGCGTGGCGTCGGCTGGGCCGGAATGCTTCCCCCGGGGCGTCCTGAACCGGTGTGAAAGGCAGGCTCAGGCTCCGGAAGGCAGTGTAGGGATAATCCTGTCAGCCCGTCCTTCCATTTCGGCGATCCAGTCGGCGCACGTATCGGGCAGCAGCATGGCGTCCGGCGTGTAGAGAAAAAGCCGGTTGCCGTGGATGGCAAAGCGAAGCGCCTTGGGAGTGCCAAGGGCTCGGCGCACTTCGTCGCGAAGCAGCGCGATGATTTGCTCCGGATGTTGCCCGACCGCTTCCCAGTGCCGCTCAAAGGCGCTGCCCCGTCCCCAGCAGATCGGATCCGGGGCATCTGAAGTCAACCGGGGGGGAAAGATGCCCTTGGGGCGAAGCCAGAAGGTCGGCCAGGAGCGGTCCGGGATCTCCACGCACATCACCGTCAAGGCCCAGGCACCGCGGCCACCCGGGTTCACCTGAATCCTCAGCGGATAGACCCACCGGATGCCGGTGGCCGTTGACCGTCGCCAGATGTTCCGAACGTCCGGGCCGTGTCCGGGAATCGCGAAGTCATCGATTTTGGCCGGCAGGCCCCGGAACTCGGGCGGCACCCACTCACCCAGTTCGGCAGAGCCCACGGGCTGCGGGACAAACCCGAGCGATCCCAGCATCGCGTTGCCGACGGACGCGAGGCGGCGGGCGGCGCGCATCACCACGGCCAAGGCCAGCGCGGCGCCAACCAGCAGGCCGACCGCCATCACCGTTCCGGTGTGTTCGCCGGCTGCCCCCGAACCGCTGAAATGCAGAATCAGGGGCAGGCTGGCCCAGCTCAGAACGATGATGCCCAGCAACAGACCTTCCGTGCGGTTCAATTTCATGACGCGGAGGCTGAGGTCGCCGACCTCAGTGGCAATCGGACTTCAGCGGGACACTTTCCAGCCGCCGATCCGGCTAGAGCTGGGAGTCGGGGTGTTTGCGGTCCATCTGCCGCGGCCGGGCGTCCACCGTGTCGCGTGGCAGTTCGCGCGTGAACTGACCCGTGTCGCCAAGATCCTGCTGCAGCTTCGAAAGCCGGGCCTTCAGGTCCGCGATCAGCGGTTGTGCCGCCGGCGTGCCGTAGAGGTTGTTCAGCTCGTCGGGGTCTTTCGTCAGGTCGAACAGCTCCCATTGGTCGGCCTTCCAGTAATGGATCAGCTTGTGGGTGTCGGTCCGGATGCCGTAGTGCGCCCGGGTGTCGTGATGGCCGGGATCGTGGTAGTAACGGTAGTAGAATTCGTGGCGCCAGTTGGCCGGGGTGCCGCCGGTGAACAACGGGGCGAGGCTGCGGCCCTGCATTTCCGCGGGAACGGCGACACCGGCCAGGTCGAGGAACGTGGCGGCGAAGTCGCAGTTGATCGCCAACGCGTCGGTCACCGTGCCGGGCTTGATCTGCGCCGGCCAGCGGGCCAGGAACGGCATGCGTGCCGAGGGCTCATACATGAACCGTTTGTCGTAGAGCCCGTGGTCGCCCAGAAAAAAGCCCTGGTCGCTGGTGTAGATGACGAGCGTGTTCTCGCGGAGGCCGTTGGCGTCGAGCCAGTCCATGAGCTTGCCCACGCTGTCGTCCACGCTCTGCACGCAGCCCAGGTAATCCTGAAGGTAACGCTGGTATTTCCAGCGGTTCAGCTCCTCGCCGCGCAGGATCTTTTTCTGACCGTTCACCTCGATGGTTACCTCGGTCGGTTTTTCGCCCAGCCAGCGCTGACGCTCGGCGCCCTTGAGTTCCGGCGGTGGCACGAGCTTGAGGTCGTTGCGCGTCAGGTCGTGGAAGACGGACTGCTTCTGTTCGCGGAGGGCATCGGCGCGGCCGGCATAATTATCCCGCAACGTGGCGGGTTCAGGAATCGTCTTGGTGGCGAACTCCCGGCGGTAGCGTTCATTGGGCGTCCATTCGCGGTGCGGAGCCTTGTGGTGGCACATGAGGAAGAACGGTTTGTCCTTCGGCCGGTTCTTCAACAGGCCAATGGCGAGGTCGGTGATCACCTCGGTGGCGTAGCCCTTGTAGATGCGGTGGCCGTCGCGGTCGTAGAGCACGGGATCGTTGTAGCGGCCCTGGCCGGGCAGGATGTTCCAGTCGTCGAAGCCCTGTGGATCGGAGCCGAGGTGCCATTTGCCGAGCATTGCGGTGTAATAGCCGGCCTCGCGCAGACGATGGGCCACGGTGACCTTGGCGGGATCAAGGTTGTTGAAGACCGGCACGCCGTTCCGATGACTGTATTGACCCGTGAGGATGGTGGCGCGGCTGGGCGTGCAGATGGAGTTCACCGCGTAGCAGCGGTTCAGGCGCAATCCCTGGGCCGCGAGCCGGTCCATGTGCGGTGTCTGGTTGATCTTGCTGCCATAGGCGCCGATCGCGTGGGCAGCATGGTCATCCGTCATGATGAACAGGATGTTCGGCCGCTGAGCCGCGGCCTCGGCGAGGGAGGCCATGCCCAGGGTGAGGGCGAGGCGAAGCAGGAGACGGGAGAGCATGGCCAATAGCCTATGGCGGAGTCTGCCGCGTGCGAAGTCCGGACTTCAGCGGCCTTCTGCGCGCCAACGGCGCATCAACTCGACGTTCTTCCAGAACTGCGGATCGCCCGTCAGGTTGCCCGCCTCCTTGGGGTTCAGGTTCATCTCCCCTTCATAGGCCTCGCGGGATTCGGGCACGCGGCCGCGGTCACCGGTTTGGGATTCCCAGTCCGCGAGGCGGGACCGCAGCGCGACGAGCACGCCTTCCCGGGCGGTATCGCCGGCCAGATTGTGCAGCTCGAAGGGATCGTTCTGCAGATCGTAAAGTTCCTCGGCGGGCCGTTGCGCCGCGAACAGCTGGCTGAGGGCGGGAGGAAGAGCGCCGTCGGCGTGGAGCTGCCGGAGAGCCTGGACGATGGGTTTGGCGTCCTTGTAGGCATTCGGCTGGAGCATGGGGCGCTGCGGACGGTGGTTGCGGATGTATTTGAACTGGGCGGTGCGCAGGCTCCGGATGCGGTCCTCGGTTTCGTCCGCCCGATCGCGGGCGGAAAACACCGCCGAACGGACAACGTGTCCGGCCGACAGAAAATCCCGGGCCTGCAGGGTGGCGGGCAACGGGATGCCGGCGAGACCGAGGGATGCGGCGGCAAGGTCAATGTGCTCGATCAGGTCACTCCGCACCACGCCTTTGGTGATTCCGGGCCCGCTCAGAATCAGCGGGATGTGAGTCCCGCCATCGTAGAGAAACTGCTTGTGGCGCACGTGGCTGACACCGTGGTCGGTCAGGAAGCAGATGACCGTCCGGTCCAGTTCATCCGCCGCCCGCAACCGTTCGACGATCTGGCCAACCTGCCAGTCCGTGAAGCGCACGGTATCGAGATATTGGGCCCAATCCTCCCGGATCACCGGGTGGTCGGGGAGATTGGGCGGCAACACGACGGCGGCGGGGGGCGTGCGCCCGCCAAGCGTGCGCGTGACCTGGGCGGGCCAATTGGTTCCCTGACCGTGTCCACGGAGTTTTCCGCCCGCCAGTTGCACTTGGACGAAGAAGGGCTGGCCGGCCGGCCGGTCGGCCCAAT
Organism: uncultured Verrucomicrobiota bacterium; assembly: GCA_903910585.1. Lineage (GTDB taxonomy): Bacteria > Verrucomicrobiota > Verrucomicrobiia > Limisphaerales > UBA9464 > CAIWAH01. The sequence goes on along the minus strand of CAIWAH010000256.1, from coordinate 17,071 downwards.
GGGTGCGATCGTAGATGCCCTCGTCCCAGTCAAAGTTGTAATCGGTCTTGGCGACGCCGACCGGTTGGGCGGGCTGACCGTCCGCCCGAGTGCGGAGGAACTCCTCCGCGGTGAGGTTGAGCGTCAGGTAACCGGCTTCCCGGAACCTGGCCGGCAAGGGAACCGTTCCCGGCGGAAGCTGGAGGTGTTGCGTTCCCCGGCTGGAGCGGTGGTGATGCGCACCGATGGTGGTCTGATACATTCCGGTGATCAGGGCAGACCGGCTGGTGGAACAGATTGGCGCGGTGGTGAACGCCCGGGAGAAGCGCGTGCCCGCGGCGGCGAGGCGGTCGAGATTTGGTGTCCGGATGTTCCGCTCGCCGTAGCAGCCCAGGTGCGGGGACATGTCCTCGGTCACCAGCCAAACGATGTTTGGGGGACGGGGAGCGGCTGCCGCAGTCGTCAGACCAAGGGTGGTCAGGAGAAGGGCAAACAGGAGGTTCGGGTTCATGGCGGGGTTGAGGCAAGGCGTTCGAACTCGGCGGTGTGCTGTTCCCACTGTTCGGCCAGCGCGCGCACCCGGTCAGGATGGCGTCCGGCGAGGTCGCGGGATTCGGTGCGGTCGTGCGCGAGATCGTATAGTTCCCAGGGGCCGACTGTGGTGCCGGACTTGGACGCAACCAGCTTGCAGTCGCCGACACGGATTGCCCGGTGGCCTTCGTGCAGCCACCACAGGCTGTCGCGTTCCAGCGTCCGGTCCCGCCGGAGGGCGGGCACGAGGCTGATTCCGTGCGGGGGCGGAACCGGAGTTCCCTGCCATTCGGTTGGCCAGGAGCCGCCCGCGAGCGCGAGCAACGTGGGAGCGAGGTCCACCACGTGGGCCGGGGTGCGCCGCAGGCCCGCACGGGAAATTCCGCCGGGCCAGTGGACGATGAATGGGGTGGCGATGCCGCCCTCGTGAACCCACGACTTGTGTTTGCGGAAGGGCGCATTGGCAGCGCTGGACCAGCCCGGGCCAAGTCCCAGATAACTGCCGGCCGAGCCCGGGGCCGCGGCGGGGTCGTGGCCGTCGCCGCGAATGATCTGTTCGGCGCTCGCGCCGTTGTCGGACAGGAAGACGATCACAGTGTCGCGGAACGCCTCCATCGTCCGGAGTTGATCAAGCACTCGCCCGATCTCCCGGTCCATTCGGTCCACCATCGCGGCGTGGACCGCCATCTTGCCTGACTGGAAGCGCTGCTGTTCTGGGGGCAGTGAGTTCCATGGAACCGCTCGCGCCACTTCGCCGGGGCCGATGCGTTCCTGGAGGATCGCCTCAGTCGGATTCCACGGAGGATAGACCTCGGGTTCCGGTGACGGCAGCGCGCCGCGGACCAATCCTAGGGCGCGGACCTTGCGGACCCTTTCTTCGCGAAGCCGATCCCAGCCGAGGAGATATCGGTCCTGATAGCGGGCGATGTCCGCCGGGGGCGCCTGCAGGGGAAAGTGCGGCACCGTGAAGGCGAGATACTGAAAGAACGGCTGCGCTGAGTGATTTGTGGCGTGTTCCTGAAGGCAACGGATCGCGTGGTCGGCGATGGCGGTGGTGGAATAGTAGCCGCTGTCGCGGGCGACCGGTGGCAGTTTGCGGTCATCTTCAAGATGATGGGCCGGATTGAAGTTCCGGTCGTGATCCTCCAGCGAATACGAGCGGTCGAATCCTCCCGCGAGCCGGGCGCCGTCCACGTGCCACTTGCCGGAGTGGTAGCTGCGATAACCAAGGCGTCGGAGGTGCTCCGGCAGCAGGCGGGCCCAGGCCGGGCGCTGACCACTGCCACCGCCCTTGCCGTTCGGCAGCGCGTCCCGACGGATGGACTGCGGGTAATAGCCGGTCAACAGGGCGCCGCGGGTGGGCCAGCACCGCGCGGTGTTGTAGAACTGGGTGAAGCGCAGACCGTGGGCCGCCAGCCGGTCGAGATTCGGCGTGGCGATCTCGCCGCCGTAACAGCCGAGATCCGAGAAGCCGAGGTCGTCCGCAAGGATGACGAGAAAGTTTGGCCGTCGTTCTTCCGCGGCTCGGCTCGGATTCAAGACCATCCAGCCGACCCAGAGGAGCAGCCACCAGCGGTGCACGGAGTTCATGTGAGAATGTCCCGCACGACGTGCCCATGCACGTCGGTAAGACGACGTTCCAGGCCGTTGTGGTAATAGGTCAGGCGCTCGTGATCGAGACCGAGCAGGTGCAGCACGGTTGCGTGCAGATCGTAAACCGAGACGATGTTCTCGACTGACTTGTAGCCGAACTCGTCCGTCGCACCGTAGCTCACGCCTTTCTTCACGCCTGCGCCGGCCAGCCAGCATGTAAAGCCGCTCGGGTTGTGGTCGCGGCCTTGCGCGCCCTTTTGGAAGGTCGGCATGCGGCCAAACTCCGTGCACCAGACGACGAGCGTGTTCTCCAGCAGTCCGCGTTGCTTGAGATCGATGAGCAATCCCGCCGTTGGCTTGTCGAGCACCGGACCGTGGACGCTGTAGTCCTTGAAGAGCTGCTTGTGACCATCCCAGTTGCTCACGCCTTCACCGCCGGTTTGATACGCGCCGTTGAAGAGCTGCACAAAGCGCACGCCCTTCTCGAGGAGCCGCCGCGCGAGAATGCAGTTCCTCGCATACGCCGCGCGTATGTCGTTAATCTTCGAGCCACCTTCGTCCGCGCCGTAGAGCTTGAGAATGTGCGCCGGCTCGCTGGAAAGATCCGCGACCTCGGGCACGGTGAGCTGCATCCGTGCCGCCAATTCGTAGCTCGCGATGCGCGCGGCCAGTTCGCTGTCGCCGGGGAAACGCGCTGCGTGTTGTTCGTTCAACTTCTGCAGGAAGCCGCGCGTCGCTGCGTCGCTCTTCGCCGGAATGGAGCCCGGTCGTGCGAGATTGCGAATCGGGTTCGTTGCGTTGAACTCGGTGCCCTGAAACGCCGCCGGCAGAAAGCCCGGTCCCCAGTTGTTCACGCTGTTCTGCGGCTTGCCGCGCGGATCGGGAATTGCCACATACGCGGGCAGGCTCTGGTCTTCGCTGCCGAGCGCATACGTCAACCACGCGCCCATGCTCGGAAAACCGTCGAGCGTGTTGCAGGTGGACATGAAGTTCTCGCCCGGCCCGTGCGTGTTCGTCTTGCCCTGCATCGAGTGGATGAACGCCATGTCGTCCACCAGCGCGCCGAGGTGCGGCACGAGATCCGAAACCATCTTCCCGCACTGGCCGCGCGGACGGAACTCCCACGGGCTCTTCGTCAACGCGCCCTGTTCGCCCTGGAAGGTGATGAGCTTTTCGTTGCCCGGCATCGGCTGGCCGTGACGCCGGATCAACTCCGGCTTGTAATCGAACGTGTCGAGATGACTGCATCCGCCGCTGGAAAAAATGACGAGCACGTTCTTCGCCTTCGGCGTGAAGTGCGGCTGCCGCGCCGCATACGGGCTGCCGGGCCGAATGACGGGACGGATGGATTCTTTCCCTGCCAGATTCGCGGCGAGCAAACCATGGCGTCCCAGCAACGACGTGAGCGCAATGGCGCCCAGCCCAATCCCGGCGTCGGAGAGGAAGCGGCGGCGATTGAGCAGCGGATTGGAATATGAAAAAGGAGAGTTCATGCAGCACCTTACGTGACGCCCACCATGTTCGTAGCATCCGGCGTGAGCCGGATCATTTTGAAGGTCAGATCCGGCTCACGCCGGATGCTACCCAATTTCGACGACAGCGCGCTCATGGGATGAAAAGAAATTCGTTCGCGTTCAGCACCGCGCGACAAAACGCCGGCAGACCTTCCGCTTTCGCAAACTCGACGGCTCCCTTCACCTCGGATTTCTCGGGCGCGCGATTGAAAGCCAGTTGCCACGCCTGGTGCACCTGGGCGGCGGTGCCGTCGCCGGCCTCCTTGCGCAACCGAGCGGCGAAGGTTTCGGATTGGTCGAGAATGAATCGGCTGTTGAACAGATTCAGCGCCTGCAACGGCGTCGTCGAGACGCTGCGCTTGGGCATGACGAGGCTGCCGTCCGGACAATCGAACGAGCCGAAGATGCCGTCCTGCTCCATGCGCACCTTGAACGCGTAAACCATGCGCCGCGTCTCGGCCGGACCGAACTTCTCCTTCGGCTGATAGTGGTAAACGTTCTCACGGTCCACTTCGTGCAGGTAAAAGCTCGGGCCACCCGCCGTGCGATCCAGATTGCCGCTGATTGCGAGAATGCTGTCGCGAATGCCCTCGGCCTCCAGACGGCGTGGCGGGAAGCGCCAGAGCAAACGGCTCGCGGCATCGACCTTCGATGCTTCTTCACGCGGCGCGCTCGACTGTCGCCACGTGGCCGACAAGAGAAGTTGTCGCTGGAGTTTCTTGATGCTCCAGTCGTTCGCGACCAACTCGCTCGCCATCCAGTCGAGCAACTCCGGATGTGACGGCTTCGCGCCGTTCTTGCCGAAATCATTCGGCGTGTTCACCAGCCCGACGCCGAAGTGATGCTGCCAGATGCGGTTCACGATCACGCGCGCCGTCAGCGGATTCTCCGGGCTCGCGATCCAGTTCGCGAGCGCCAGCCGGCGTTCCTGCTCCGGCGTATTCGTGGCGAGCGTGAGCGGATTGAAAATCGCCAGCGTGCCCGGCGGCACTGTCTCGCGCTTCTGCATCGGGTCGCCGCGATGCAACCGATGCGTTGCGCCCGGCTGCGAAAAGTTCCCCGCGTAAACCATCGGCGCCTTCGCCAGCTCCGCGCGTTGCTTGCGCATCTTCTCCAGCTCGGCGAGCCATTGCTTGCCCTGCGCCGCTTCCCCCACCGGCCAGCCTTCGAAACGATACGTCGGTCCCGCGGGTTTCTCGGACTTGCCCTTGAACGGCTCGCGGTCTTCGGAACTCGCCACCAGTTTCAAATCATCCGCCGTCAACCCGGCCTCGATCCGATACTGCGTCGCCAGCCGGTCCTTGAACTGACCATCACGATCGCGTCCCCACACCACGCGCTCAATGCGCTCAGCCTTCGCAAACTCCAACTGAACCCAGCCGCGTCCCGACTCGCTGGAGATCCAAGAACGGCTGTTCCCGGCCTTGCCGTCGTTGACGTGCTCCAGCTTGTGAATCTCGTAACCCGCGAGACTGCCGGATGCCGTGGCCTTCGCGCCATTCGTGGCCAAGGCGACATTGCGGTAAATGGGGCCGAGACCAGGCACTTGGTCTGGAACTGCCCACATCTCCAGTTCGTCGATACACGGCTCGCCGCCCGTTGCCGCGAGAATGGTGAAGCGCACGAACTTCGCTTCCACCGGCGCAAAGACGTCTTCGTTCTTCACCGAGTTGACGGCAGGCCGAAGCGTCTTGCCGGGAACATTCGTCGCCACAAGTGCGGGCATCGCCTTCGGAATGAACTGCGCCAGCTGCCGCTCCAGTTCCTTGATACGACCGTCGAGTTGCGCGAGCTGCTCCGTGCGCTCCTTCGGCAGCGGCAACGCGCGGTCGCCGTGCTTCACGCCCGAGAAGATGGCGGCCATCGAGTAATACTCGCGGTGCGAGATGGGATCGAACTTGTGCGTGTGACAGCGCACGCAACCGAGCGTGAGCCCCATGAAAGCCGTCCCGGTCGTGCCCACCATGTCGTCGATCTCGTCCGCGCGCTGCTGGAGCGTGAGGGTGATGTCCGGACTGCCGACAATGTCCACCGGACCACCGACAAGAAATCCAGTCGCCACGTCCACGCCGAGCGCATCGCCGGCAATCTGTTCGCGCACGAATTGATTGTAAGGTTTATCGTTGTTGAACGCGGCGATGACGTAGTCGCGAAAGCGCCAGGCGTTGAGCCGCTCGCGATTCGTCTCGAAACCGTTGCTTTCGGCGAAGCGCACCACATCCAGCCAATGCCGGCCCCAGCGTTCGCCGTAGCGCGGATCGTCGAGCACCTGATCCACGAGGCGTTCGAAAGCCTGCGGCTTCTTGTCCGCGATGAACGTCGCCACTTCCTCCGGCGTCGGCGGCACGCCGAGCATCACGAAGTAAAGCCGGCGGATGAGCGTGGTGCGGTCCGCCTCGCGCGACGGCGTCAGCTTGTTCTCGGTGAGCTTGGCGCGGATGAAGGCGTCGATCGGATTTACGACTTCTGATTTACGATTTCCGATCGCCGGGACAGAGGGACGCTTCACCGGCTGGAAGGCCCAGTGCGACTTGATCGGGTCTACTTCCGACTTCGCCGCGCTCGCTTCCGGAAACTTCGCCCCTTGATCAATCCACGCGCGCAGCACGCCAACCTGTTCCGGCGTCAACGGATCGCCCTTCGCAGGCATCAGCGAGTCCGGCACCAAGCCCGCCACCAAATGGATCAATGGACTCCCCGCGCTGTCGCCCGGCTTGATGGCCGGCGAATACGCCTCGCCTCCCCGGAGCGCCGCTGCTGGCGAATCGAGCCGGTAACCGCCTTTCTGCTTTTCCGCGCCGTGACACGACGCGCACGACTTCGCAAACATCGGCTGGATCTCCCTCGCAAAATCCACCGGCCGTGTGGCAGCGGGCGGCAGTCCGGCGGCGTCCGTCGCGGGGATGGCGATGGCAGCAACGAAAATCCAGGCCAACGCGGTTCGGAGCCGCCGGCAGCGAAGTTGGAGGGACGCGGGGACGGGCATTGGACGGATGCAACCCCAGGCAAGTGGCTCCGCCAAGGCCGGAGGCGCGGCTGCCGCAATCGGGGCAGGAGTGCGAAGTTGCCGTCCTGTAACCAATTGCAGTGGCCCGGCTGTCATTTTCTGGCGAAACGCTCGACACCGAAGCGGGCGCCGAAGTATTGCCAAAGGAGGTTCCCGGTCGGGCCGCCCAATCATGATCTGTTACCAGCTCAAAGGTGTGACGATGCCGTTGGAGTTCGAATTGCGGACGGGGCTCAACACGGTGGGTCGCAATCCGACGAACGACTTCTGCATCCGCGAGGCGAGCGTCTCCAGCTTCCACGCGGAGCTGACGGTGCTGGAGGACGGGGCCGGGGTGGTCGTCCGCGATCTGCAGTCCACGAACGGAACCTTTGTGGATGGGAGTCCGGTCGAGGAATGCAACTTGGCTCCCGGGCAGGCGTTGCAGGTGGGCTCCGTGGATTTTCGCCTGGTGGCAAAGTCCATCCAGATTTCAGTTCCGGACGTTCCGGTCGAGGACACCGCGAAACCTGCCGGCGTCGCTGCCGTGTTGCCGGATGGCCGGCCGGCGTGTTCCCGGAGTCCCACCTTGCCTGCCACCCATGAGGCTTCCGATGGCTGTCACGCGGTGGCCCGGTGTCCGGGGATCTTCAACGCGGCCTCCCTGCGGGCGGTGAAACTCTCCGGCGGCAAGGCCGGACTGCTCCTGTTCTGTCCGGACTGCAATGCCAAGTGCCGTCCCCTGGCTGGCGCCGCGGGCACCAACCAGACGAAGAAGGGGCTGTTCTCCCGGCTGACCCAGACGATTCATCTGGGCTGGAAGAAGTGAGTCAGGCCCGACTGGCGAAGCGGCGGAGGTTTCTGAGGGCCACCTCGAACGGCTTCGGCAGCGGTGCCTCCACGTGCAGCATCTCCCCGGTGTCCGGATGCGGGATTTCGAGTCTCCACGCGTGCAGGGCCAACGTGCGGACCAGCGGCGTTTCCGTTTCACCCGGGGCGAGCCGGTAATTGCGCTTGAGGCGGGAAAGCAGCAGGGGCTGTCCGCCGTATTGGGAATCGCCGTAGATCGGCAGGCCGACGTCCTGGAGATGGATGCGAATCTGGTGAGTGCGCCCGGTCACCGGCCGGCATTCCATGAGCGCACAACCCGCAAACCGCTCGGCCACCCGGAAGTGCGTGAGCGATCTTTTCCCCTGACCGCTGATGGCCATCAGTCCCGGCTTTGACCAGTGGGGGGCGAGCCGGTTCTCGACCGAGAATTCATCTTTCTCCGGACTGCCCTGCACCAGGGCCAGATAGGTTTTCTTCGGCGTTTCCGAACCGAAGTGGTTGGCGAGGCGGATGAGCGCCGGCCGGGTCTTCGCCAGCACGAACACCCCCGTGGTCTCGAAGTCCAGCCGGTGGGCGTTGGCCACGTAGTCGAGTCCACGCTCCGTGGCCCACGTCTTCCCGCCGGCGATTCCGTCATGCAGCAGGCGCATCAGGTTGGGGCGTTTGGCGTCCCAACGGTCGGGGCAGGACAGGAGGCAGGCGGGCTTGTCGAGCACCAGCAGGGCGGCGTCCTCGTAAACCACGGGCACCGCCCACGACTCTCCGGTGGCCGGTGCCGAAAGGCGGATCACCGGCAGCGCGGTCTTCATCGGCCGGTCACTGCTCCGCGGTGTCGGTCTTCATCAGGGCCGACAGGCCTGACTTCACGAGTTCGCGGTTGATCCATTCCTGAAAGGCGAGCGACTTCCTCTGGCCCCGCTGCTCTTCAAGGAACGAATTCATGCCGGCCTTCACGGTGGCATCGTCCACGGCGCGGCGCTCCTTCAGGAACGCCACCAGGCCGCCGTCGCCGGCCGGCTGGAAGGTGCTGGCGGAACCGGCCTTGAGCTGGAACACGGCGCTCTTGATGGTGTTGGGACTGAGGCGTGGATCGAGCCCCGGAATTGTCGGTCCCGAGATGGTGAAGGGAGCGAGTTCCGTGATGGTGACATTTCGCTCGGCGGCAATCGCGGCGAAGGCCTTGCCCTGCGCGATGCCGTTGGTGACGGCGGTGGCGAACGCCTCGCCGGCGGCGCGGGCGGCTTCCTGTGCCTTGAACCGCCGATAGTCCTCGGTCACTCGCGTCTGCACGGTGGCAAAGGACGGCACTTCGCTGGGCACGCTGCGGGTCAGGGCGGCCACGACCACGCCCTGCGCGCCGCGCATCGGCAGCGTGAACGGACGTTCCGGGGTCAGTTTGGCGACTTCCTGGCCGAGGGTGAAGATGTCCTCAAGTCCGGCGGGCCGGTTGTTTTCGGCAAAGGGCTCGGTGTTCGCGACGGCCAGCTTCCGGTTGAGCGCCTCGTTGATGAAGTTGGCCACCTGCATCGGCTTCTGGCGGTAAACCGCATTGGCGAACTCATTGGCCTTGGCGGTGGCCAGCGAGATGGCCTGGTTGGTGAGCAGGTCACCCCGGAGCTGTTCCAGGGCGGCCGGCTTGGTCAGGGGTTGCCCCATGGCGTCGGTGAAGCCGGCGGCGCCGCGCTGGGCATAAATCTGCTCCAGACGGTTCGTGAGGTCGGCGATTTTGGCCAGTTCACCCGCCGCCTGGGCGGTGAAGTCAGCGGTGGCGAACCGGACGTAGCTCAGCACATGCCGCTCGGGGATGCGGTAAACCGCGAGCCGGTTGCTGTAGAAGGAGCTGATCGCCGCCGGGTCGAGGCTGACGGCGGAAAGGTAGTTCGAGGAGGAGAAGTGGGCGAAGCTCACGACGAAGGTCTCGTTCTGACGCTGGAAATTCGCGGTCGCTTCCCGGGGCGTCACGAGGTCACCGGTCACGCCGGCGAGGTCGGCGAGGTGGCCGCGGATGACCTGAATGCGAACCCAGTCGATGAACTCGGTTTCGGTGAAACGGTCCTTCGACGGGTTCAGCCGGTTTTCGAGGAACGCCTGGTAGGCGACTGGCCCCTTTTCGTCGCGGAGATTCTCGCGGATCCAGGCGGCGATGGAGGCGTCGCCAACTTCGATCCCCAGATCCTTGGCCCGCTGGAGGAGCAGCACGTTGATGTAGGTGTCCTGATTGAGATCGAAGCCCTGCTGCTTGCCTTCGGCGCTGTCGTAACCTTCGCCGAGGCGCAGATAGCCCCCGAGCTGGGCCAGCCGGCTGGCGTCCACCAGCATGTCCCGCCGCAGCGGTTTGCCGTCAATGGTGCCGTAGGTGGAGCCACGTCCGGCCTCCAGTCGGGATGCCGGATTGAAGTAAGCGACAAAGCTGATGATCACCGCCGCGCTGATGATGATCCAAAGCAGCTTCTGATGTTTGCGAATATGGCCCGTCATGGTGAGAAAGCCGGATAAAGAAGGGCGGAACCTAGCGGCCCCGGAAAAACCGGGTCAAAGGCAAAAGCGCGTCCTTTTGACCCAGCCGGAACCGGTCCCGCCGGGGTGAACCACGAACGACAGTCACTTCCGGCGGGTGCGGATCAGGGTGGGACGGCTGCGGAAGTCCTCCACCAACTCGGTTTCCTCGACACCGATCGTGGGGCCGTCCGGCCGGGGCAACGCGAGTGAGCGAAGTTCCGCCGCGAGGGCATCGGCCGATTCCGGACGATCATCCGGATTCTTGGCGAGCAGCCGGAGCAGCAGTTGGCCCAGGCCGGCCCCCGCGTTCGCCGGCGGTGGCGACGGTTCGGCATTCTGGTGGGCTTCCCGCAGGGCCTTCACCGAGTCGCGCACGAACACCGGCCGGCCGGTCAGAAGAAACCAGGCCACACCGCCGAGGGCGTAAAGGTCCGCCCGGCCGTCCAGTTCGGCGCTGCCCGAATCCATTTCCGGCGCCAGATACTCCGGGGCGGCGGCCCGGAATTCGCCGCGTGTGGCCGCCGGGGCCTGGGCGAGCGAGTCGCGGACAACGGCGAGCCCGAAATCGAGGACCTTGACCACCTCGTGATGAAGTCCTTCGCGGGTGAGGAAGAGGTTTTCCGGCTTCACGTCGCCGTGGATCAGGCCGAAGGAGTGGGCTTCCGCCAGGGAATCGCAGGTTTCCAGCAACCACGCGACCACGCGTTCCGGCGGCTGGGGGCCGAACCGTTCGACCACCTTGTGCAGGGGCAGGCCGCGCAGGAGTTCCATCACGTAGAAGATCTGGCCGTCGTCGGTGCGGCCGTAGTCGAACACCTGCACCGTGTGGGCGGAAGTCAGCCTCGCGGCGAGTTTCGCTTCCTGTTGGAAACGGGCGAGCGTGCGTTCCAGCTGTTCCGGCGAGCCGGCGGCCTGCCGCAGCAGGTCGGCGCCGACGAGCTTGATGGCCGCCGGCCGGGCCAGCGTGCGATGGGTCGCCTGCCAGACTTCGCCCAGACGCCCCGGGCCGAGCCGGCGTTCAAGCTGGTAGGAACCGAGTTCCTGGAGTTCCCCGCGGGCGGTCGCGAGCTGTTTGGCCATGGCCTGCATCCGTCGCCGGTCGCGTTCCCGGTGAATGACAATCGCGACGGACACGATGGCACAGATCCACGTCGAGCTGTTGGCCACGATCATCCGGCGGGCCAGTTGCGGCGGCGCATGTGGTCCGCCGGCCTGCCCGGTAACGATCAGCACCGCGAGCACGAACGGCGCGACGAGGCTGGAGAAGGTGAGCAGCGCGTAATGCAGCAGGGGCGGCGCGGCGACCAGGAGGGAGAACAGCAGCAGGACCACGCCCGTCCACGACGGTCGGGCCGATACTTGAAGCGGCCCCGCCAGCATCTGGGCGCCAAACCACGCCGCCAGCAGCGTGTGCAGCACCAGCAGGGCGGAGGCGGCCGTCAGGACCAGTGCCGGCCGGCGCTGCCGATTGGCCATCCCGGCGACACCCAGGCAGGCGAACACCATCGTCAGCATGGGCGCCAGCGGGGCATTGCCGGACGGACCGCCAGCGGGGCGTTCCAGCCACAGCCGTTGAAGTTCCAGGGCGAGCAGGCTCAGCGTCAGGATCCCGCCGAGGATGACCGCGAACCGCACGACCCCCGTGGCCGTGTCCTCGGGGCCGCCCACCGGGCTGAGCGCGCTGCCTGTGCCCGAATGCACAATCGATCCGGCGGAGCCGGCGCTGCGTTGGGAAGGTTCGGTGGGGTGACCTTGCATGGTGTGGAACGGCGAAAGTCTGCGCCAGGATTGCATCAAAGCCAACCCTTCGCCCGGGGAATCCGCCGGCCCTCAGTTCGGCGGCATCCGGGGCGTGGACTTGCGGGCGGGATGCTGGTCCAGCCGTCCATGCGTCATCACGGCCGTCCATTCGGCCAGCCGGCGTCCCAGAATCCGGCAGGCTTCCTGGGTTTCGTCCTCACGCGGTTCCTTCGCGGCGACGGCGCCATAGTGCAGCGTCATCTTTTTGCCCGCGTAATCGGTGACACCAAACGTGAGGAATCCGAAGTTCATCAGCACGGTGAGGATCGACTGGCAGGCGATCTCCATGCCGCCGCCCCAGCCGCCGGCGCTGCTGAAGGCGCAGGCGATCTTGCCGTCCAGTTCCATCCACTTCGGCCCCATCGTCTCGTCCCAGAAGCGCTTCATCTTCCACGAGAGGATGCCCATGTTGGTCGGACTGCCCACCGCCAGCCCGTCGCACCAGACCACGTCGTCCGCGGTCGCCTCGTCCACGGAGCGCAGCCGCACCTCGGTGTCGGGAATCTGCGCCGCGCCATCGGCCACCAGTTGGGCCATCCGGGCGACGTTGCCGGTCTTCGAATCAAACAGGACGAGGATGCGGTTCATGGCGGCAGCATGGCCGCAAGGGGCAGGGCGGATGCACGGAAAAATGCCGGCGGCCGACGCCGTTGGTTCGCCGGCCGGGCTGTCGGACGAAACCGGCGGAGGGCAGCGGGGTAAATTTGTCCGGCGCGCTTCGCTTGCTTCCTGTCCGGGACCTTCCCAGCCTCACGGCCATGTCCTTCCGCACTTTCCTTCGCTGCGCCTGCGCGTCTTCGCTGCTGGCGATTCCGGCCGCGGCCGCCGAAGTCCTGCTCGCCGACTTCGAGGGGGCCGACTACGCCGGCTGGACCGCCACCGGCACGGCCTTCGGCACCGCCCCCGCGCGGGGCACGTTGCCCAACCAGCAGAACGTCGGTGGGTTCCGTGGCAACGGCCTGGTGAATTCCTACCTCGGCGGCGATTCCGCCACGGGCACGCTCACGTCGCCGGAGTTCACCGTGTCGCAGCGTTACCTCAACTTCCTCCTCGGCGGCGGCGCCCACGAAGGCGCCACCTGCGTCAATGTGCTCGTCGGCGGCCAGGTCGTCCGCAGCGCGCCGGGACGCGACGACGAATTCCTCAACATGGCCACGCTGGACGTGGGCGAATTCGTCGGGAAAACGGCGCGGCTCCAGATCGTGGACAGCGCCACCGGCGGCTGGGGCCACGTCAACTGCGACCACTTCGTCCTGAGCGACACCGCCGCCACGCCGCCGCTGGTCACCCGCGTCGTGGACACCAGCCGGCTCTACGACGAGACCTTCCGGCCGCAGTTCCATTTCACCGCGCAGAAGGGCTGGCACAACGATCCCAACGGACTCGTGTTCTTCGCCGGCGAGTATCACCTCTTCTTCCAGCACAACCCCTACGGCCGCGAGTGGGGCAACATGACCTGGGGCCACGCCGTCAGCCCGGACCTCGTCCATTGGCAGCAGCTCGAACATGCGCTCTGGCCCGACCGCATGGGCACGATGTTCAGCGGCTCCGCGGTGATTGACCGCGACAACACCGCCGGCTTCCAGACCGGCAAGGAGCCCGCCCTCGTCGCGATTTACACCGCGGCCGGAGGCACGAGCGACGAATCCAAGGGCCAGCCCTTCACGCAGTGCCTAGCCTACTCCAATGACCGCGGCCGGACGTGGACCAAGTATGCCGGCAATCCAGTCGTGCCCAACGTCGGCGACGGCGACCGCGACCCCAAGGTCTTCTGGCACGCGCCGACGAAACGCTGGGTCATGCCGCTCTACGTCGGCGAAAAGGATTCGGCAAAGAAGGACGCCAAAGGCAATCCCGCCGTCCGTCACGTCTGCCACTTCTACACCTCGCCCGACCTCAAGGTCTGGAGCTTCGCGAGCAAGTTCGCCGAGGAGCTTTTCGAGTGCCCCGGTTTCGTTGAGCTGCCTGTGGACGGCCGCAAACGCGACACCCGCTGGCTGCTCTGGGGTGCCAACGGCGACTACTGGCTGGGCAAGTTCGACGGCCGCGTGTTCACCGCCGAGACGGCCAAGCTCAAGGGCAACTACGGCGCCAACGCCTACGCAGCGCAGGCCTGGGATGACCTGCCCGACCGGCGCGTCATCTACCTCGACTGGATGAACGGCGGCAAATATCCGGGCATGCCCTTCAACCAGCAGATGGGCTTCCCCGTCGAACTCAGCCTCCAGACCACGCCCGACGGCCTCCGCCTTGTGAAGTGGCCGGCGAAGGAGCTGGCCGCGCTGGTCGCGGGCGCGGAGTCCGTCAACGTGCCGCCGGCGGCGGGCACGCATGTCCTGCCCGCCGCGGCGAAGGAACTGCTCGATCTCGAATTCGAGTTCCAGCCCGGCACCGCCAGCCAGGTCACGCTGGAGCTCCGCGGTCAGAAGCTCACGTGGGCCGCCGCCACCCGCGAACTGAACGCGTTGGGCCGGAAATTCCCGCTCCCGCCCGCCGCCCGGTCGGTGGGCCGGCACTCGGAGAAGCCGTGGGACGACAGCGTCCGCCTGCGCGTGCTGCTCGACCGCACCTCGCTGGAACTCTTCGGCAACGGCGGTCTGGCGGCGGCCTCGTTCTGTTTCGTGCCGCCCGCCGGGCAGAGTGCCTCACTGACCGTGGAAGGCGGCAGCCTGGCCAAGGCACGGCTCACCGTGCGAACGCTGAAGTCGGCGTGGTGAGTCGGCAAAATCCACTCGGTTCATTGGCTGCGGGAATGCTGAACCCTTCCGCAAGGCATCACGGATCGAGATTGTATTGATCCTTCAGGGTCAGGAGGTAACCCTTCGGATCTTGGCAGAATTGGTGAGCGGGCGATTCCATCATGTCCGTGCGAATTGCCTGAAAAACGGGCTCAATGGGGCGGCCAAGTCTGGTTGAAACCCACAGGAGGCGATGGGTAGCGGCCAGTTCGGCCAGTTTGCGAAACAGTTCCCAATCAGGGCGCAGCAGGGAGAGCTTGAAAAAAATGTCTCCGTCTTCCCACACCTGCACGCGGTGATCGTCGTCGGATCCGAATACCCAATCGGCCGCACTCCATGAGTCCAGGGGCGGAAGCAGCGCAGGCAATTCCATTACAATCCGGTCGCGAACGCCGGGTGGGTTGTATTGTAAGATCGGTGATTCATCGGGTTCTTCGGGGTTCCAGACCGCCCGACACCCCGGCAATTCGGCGGGGATTTCGCCATGATGGCGAAGGATTCCGTCTCGGGAAACCAAACTGCCGCGGTAGTGCCAGACAGCCATACAATGACGGGAACGGACAGATCGTTTACTTCTTCACCCCGCGCAGGTGCTCGTCGAACCAGTCGGCGAACGTCACCACGTCCTTCTCAATCCCGGGCCAGCCGTGGAGCAGGCCGGGCTTGCGGATGAGCTTCACGGGCACTTTCACGCCGGCCGCCTCGGCCTGCTTCACGAAGATCTCCGCCTGGTAGATCGGCACCAGCGCGTCCGCATCGCCGTGGATGAGCAGCGTGGGCGGCATGGTGGACTTCACGAAGTTGAGCGGGGAGATTTCCTTGCCATACACGGCGCGGCTTTCGGCGGTGTCGCTGCGGGCGCCGAACGCGGGCTTGAAGTCCTTGAGCACGCCCACGCCCACGGCGTCGTCGCCTTGCTCTCGCCAGTTGAGGTAGTCGGTGGGCGGGAAGAACGCGGCGACGGCCTGCACGGCGCTGGATTCGCGGTCCACAGGATCCTTGGCGTCGGCTTTGCCGGGTCCGCCCTGGGTGCCCAGCGTGAGCGACAGGTGGCCGCCGGCGCTGGCGCCGAAGATGCCGAACCGGTCGGGCTTCACGCCGTAGTCGGCCGCGTGATGGCGGATGAAACGGACCGCGCGGTGGATGTCCTCCGTGATCTCCGGGATGACGAAGCGTGGCTGCGAGCCATGAACGACGGCGAAGACGGTGTAGCCGCGTTCGAGCAGCGGCGTGAGCAGGCCGCCCTTGAGCGAACCGTCAATCGCCTCGTGGCTGGAGAAGAAGCCGCCGGAGACCATGTAGATCGCGGCGTAGCCGTTCGGCTGGGTGGGCTTGATGACGTCGAACGTGAGCGCGGTGCCGAACTTGCGGTGGTAGATGACCTCGGTGCGGCTGGCGACGGGCGGGGGCGCAGCAAAGGCGGCAAGCGCCGAAGCGGTCAGGGCGAGAGCGAGCAGCAGGCGTTTCAGCGGGGACATGCCGGCAGCGTGACCGGAGCGCGGAGGCCGCGAAAGGGGTAAGTGGGAGACCTACGCGTGCGACCGGCGGCGGCTCGCGCCCAACACGAGGACAGCGCCCAAGGTGCCGAGGGCCCAAGTGGCCGGCTCCGGCACGGGAATCACAGAGAACGAGGTGACGTCGGCTTCCCACGCCATCACGGTGGTCTGCATTCCGCCCAGGGGATTGAACGGGTTGCCGCCGTGCCATTGGCTGGAGGACTGGCTGAAGGTAGCCTGCGAACCGGCGCCCAACACGAAGGGCGCGTTCCAGTCCGCCAGGGTCGCGCCGGGGCCGAACAGCCCCAGATCCTCCGTGACCAGCAGGATGCGGGTGGTCTGGTTGAAGGTGGACGGTGGGATCAGGCCGCCGGTCGGATCGGGCGTCACGGTGCCGATGGTTCGCTGGAGGGAAATGCCATCAACCAGTCTTGGAATTCCGAAAACGGTCGCGTCGTTCAGCAGGGTGACCTGGTAGTCGGAAAGCTTGGCGGCGGCGAACGTCGGGCCGAACAGCGGGCCGGCATTGTTGATGCCCGGTCCGGACCCAGGCGAGGTGTCCTTGAACTGGCCGAAGACCAAGGCCAAGGAATCCAGTGGAGGCGCCGCTTGAACTCCAATGGCAGCCAGGCTGGCAAAGATCACGGAGAGGCTGGTTTTCATGAAGCTGCGGGGCAACATTGGATGGGACGTTTGGCGGGAAGGTGGCGGAAGAGGCTCGGTGGAACAGATACAAAACTGAAACAATCGCCCGGGGGCGCAGTGCGCCGTTGTTCCGCCGGCTTGACGCTGCGGGCCCAGGCCAGTTCCAGTGGCCCGCACCTGCACGCTTATGGACCACGTTTCCGATCCCTTCCGCGAAGCCCGCCGCCAATCCGGTGTCCTTGAATGCGAGTTCCAGGGCGAGTCGGTGCCCATGCTCCTCCGGCATGAGGATGTCCGGAAGGCGGCCAAGGACTGGCAGACCTACAGTTCCGACGCGCCGTTCCGCGTGCCCATCCCGTCCGAGGAAAACGTGCGTTCCATGCGGCAGCTGCCGGTGGAGACGGATCCGCCGGACCACACCGACTACCGGCGGCTCGTCGAACCGTTCTTCGCCCGGGC
>CAIWAH010000255.1 GCA_903910585.1 uncultured Verrucomicrobiota bacterium | reverse complement strand
CTGGGGTGCTTGTTGCGGAACGTCGCGCCCAGGGAGCACCCTGCGGCGAACGCGGCAGTCACGGTCACGATGATCCACAGAATGAGCGTGGTGTCGGTCTCGGTCATTTCTTGATCCTGTAGACGATGGCGGCCACCGCGGCGAGTCCCACGGCGACGGAGATGAACTTCATCGTGGCCCAGACCGGGTTCTCGCGGTCGTCGACGTAGGCGATCTGCTGGTGCACCTGGGCGGCCGAGGCGTCGATCTCGTCGAGCTCGCGCTGCGCCTGGACGAGGTGGTCGCGCGCGCGCAGCGCCGCGGCGCGCACGTCGTTGGTCTCGCGGCTGATCGTGCCAGTGGCGGTGGCGCACCCGCAAACGCAGACGACCAGCAGTACGGCCGCGTACCTCACGGCTCACCTGCCGGATCAGGTCTGGAAAACGTCCCGGCCTCGGCATCGTACGAATCACCGACTCCAGCGAAATTCTGCGCCGTGGACAGGACGCTAATCTCGACCCAGAGACCGCCAAGATGATCGGTGCACCAAGTTGCCGATTCGCAGCAGATGATGCGAGTGACCGTGTTGTCGACGATTTCAGCTGCGTAAATCATGCGGTGTAGCTCCCCGATACCGTCCACTTGACCACAGTGTGGCTGCCGTCAGTGGTGACGGTGGGCGAACCGGTGACGGTGCCCGTGTAATTCGTTGTGAGGATTCGCATGATGACCACGCCGTTCGCGCCGGCCGCAAAGGCGGATCCCGCGTTGCCGCTCCCCATGCCGCCGCCTCCGCTGCCGGAATTCGCGGTTGCGGCCGTCGGCGGGTTGTTTCCGGCTGCGCCGGTTCCGCCGACGCCGCTGCCGCCCGTTCCGCCCGTGCCGCCGCCGCCATAAACACCGCCGCCGCCGCCCGCGCCGTAGAACGTGGCCGTCCCGGTGATGCTGGAACTGAAACCGGCACCGCCCGCGCCGCCGGTGTTGCCGTTTCCGGAAGCGTCGCCACCAACGCCGCCAGCGCCGCCGCCGCCGCCCGAGGCCGCGTTGCCGGCCGTGTTTGCAAGACCGCCGTTGTTGCCTTGACCGGCGGTACCGTTGCCGCCGACGGCACCGGCCGCCGCACGGGCGCCACCGCCGCTTCCGCCGTTTGCCCCGTTGTTGACTCCAAAGCCGTATCCGCCACGTCCACCACCGATCGCGGTGACGGATCCAAAGACCGAGTTGCTGCCGTCGTAGCTGATGCTGCCCGATGCCGCGCCGCCGGCGCCGATCGTCACCGTGTACTGCGTACCTGCCACGAGCGATTGCGACGCGACGTAGACCACCCCGCCGCCGCCGCCGCCGCCGCCGCCGTTGCCGCCGCCGCCGCCGCCGCCAGCAACGACGAGAACCTCGGCGGACAGGCCGCCTTGAGGCCAGAAGCTGTGTAGCACCCTTCGCGTGATCATGTCACTCTCCTCCGCCTGGCGGCGGCTCCTGCGGAATCTGCTCGCACTCAATAGGGTTCGGACAGTCGAACCAGTACAGGGTCTTGCCCTGTGCGTCGTATTCAAGGTGCAGGTGCACATAGCCCTGCAGTCCCGCCAGCGTCCATTGGTCGTTCCCGATGTAAGTGCTGCCAACTGGCCCAGCGCTGGTGCCAAGGTTCAGGAGCGATCCGTCAAGCTTGTCCGCGGTGTTGCGAAGTTCGCGGATGTTGAACGCGTAGTGGTGATGCTCGGTATCGAGCGTCGAGCCGAAGGTGCCAGGCTGTAGATTGGTCGCCACGGCCAAGTTGTTGCTGAGGTCGATGGTGAACGGCTCGAACCGGTATTTCCATCGGTACGGGCCTATCTGGACGGCCTCGGTCAAGCGAGCAAGCCAGGACTCCTCAATCCGGCCCCGGACCAGTTGCTGGGTCGCCCACGCGATTCCCTCGGTGTTTTGTGCGACAACCTCTGCCGAGTCCGTCCACAGGTTGCAGACGGACACGTTCGCGCGACCAAAGAGGCCCTTGTTGAAGATTGGTCTTTGGAAGCTCACGGTGGGTATGTGGGCAGCGGGGTGTTGATTGCGGTCCAGATGTTTCCGCCGCCAAGGTCGAAACTGAGGAGGTTGCTGAAGTTCGTGAGGGAGTCGAACGGCTGGTACCACGCGACCAACTTGACGCTCTGAGTTGGAAGCGTCGGGCTAGTACCCCAAGAAGGTCCGACATCAAGCAGCGGCTTTCCTCCCATGTTTGGCGCCGGTCGCTGCTCGAGGAACTGCCAATCATCCGCAAGGAACCGGTGGCTCACGACAAGCATCTCGTCCGGGCTTTCGTTCGCGGTCCAGCCCAGATAGGTCACGTAGCCGGCAGGCCACCCGAGGAAACTCGCGGAGTTTCGCGTGTTCACGTAGACGGATGTCCATTCACTCGGTGGATCGGGTGAATCGACGGCGCCCGCCATCACGTTCACGGAACGGTTTTTCGTCCGATCCCACAGGAAATCGACTTGAATCTGCTGCTGGCTTATCTTCACCTGCAGAGGCATCGCGTGCGTGTCCACTTTCGTGCCGCCAATCCAGGCATTGGGCGGGTACGCCACAGATCCGTTGGCTGGCACCCCAGTGAATATTGCCGCCCCGCTGCGATACATTGCCGCAGTTCTTTGGGTGGTGGTGCGCGTGATGTTGAACCACGGGCGTCCGCTTTGCTGGTTCCTGCGTGTGCTCCATGTGACTCGCACGTTCCATGCAAGGTTTGTCCCGGGCGCCGGCGTCACGTCCACCGACCGTGCCACCCATGTCTTGTGGAAGTCGCCAGCCAGGGGATTTCCCGCGAGTGTCGTGTCGCGCCTGCTGCCCTGCTTCGGCACGGCCGGATCGTTGATGACTTGCCAGACCGTCTTGGCGGTCGGATCCGTGTAAACGAACGACTCGGTCCACCGGATTTCCTCTCCGGGAGATCCCATCTGAACCTGGTCGGTCTGCGGTGTTCTGATCAGCTGGGCCATCAGTTGCCTCCGAGCTTGCGTTCGAGGAGCTGCAGGATCTGGCCGGCCGGCGTGTAATCCATTAGCGCAGACTGAATTCCGGACACGGCACCGCCGGCACCAT